>NZ_JBEZDR010000006.1:135753-596932 GCF_040648415.1 Nonomuraea sp. NPDC049141 | reverse complement strand
TCATGGCCGTCACCGTCGACGGTCACCGCGACATCCTCGGCATCTGGGCCGGCGACGGCGGCGAGGGCGCCAAACACTGGCTGGCGGTGCTGACCAAGTTGAAGAACCGCGGCGTGGACGATGTCCTCATGCTGGTCTGCGACGGCCTCAAGGGCTTGCCTCAGGCGGTGGAGGCTGTCTGGCCGCGCACCATCGTCCAGACGTGTGTGATCCACCTGCTGCGCAACTCCTTCCGGTACGCCTCCCGCCAGGACTGGGACAAGATCGCACGTGAGCTCAAGCCCGTCTACACCGCCCCGACCGAGGAGGCGGCGCTGGAGCGGTTCTACGAGTTCTCCGAGCTCTGGGGGCAGAAATACCCGGCCATCGTGCGCCTGTGGGAGACCAGCTGGAGCGAGTTCGTACCCTTCCTGGCCTTCGACATCGAGATCCGCAAGGTCATCTGCTCCACCAACGCCATCGAGAGCGTCAACGCCCGCATCCATAAGGCGGTCCGCGCCCGCGGCCACTTCCCGAACGAGAACGCGGCCCTGAAGTGTGTATTCATGGCGCTGATGAGCCTGGATCCCACGGGCAAGGGCCGCAAGCGATGGACCATGCGCTGGAAGGCACCCTTGAACGCCTTCCAGATCGCCTTCGAAGGCCGCCTCACCCCCGCCAACCTCTGAACACTTCAACAACCAAGATCAGCCGTTAAGTTGACACTCCCCAACCGTGATCAATTTTAGGGCGTCTTCCTTGTCCTTGTCGGAGGGCAAGCTGTACCGGCGGGTGGTCTCCAGGCGGGCATGGCCAAGGATCTCGGCGACCAAGACCAGGTCGGTTTTGCCGCGGACCAGCGTGGTGGCGAGCGTGTGGCGTAGGACGTGCGCCGTGGTGGGATCGTCCAGCCCGGCTGTCTGGGCGATCTCGGCGATGATGCCGCCAGCAGCGCGGGCGGTCAGCCGTCCGCCCTTGGCGTTGAGGAACAGGGCCCGGTTGTCGCCGGCGTGGGGCCAGTTGGGGCGTTCGTCGAGCCAAAGCTGTAGCTCGGTGCGGAGTTTGGGGTGGATGTCGATCTCGCGAAATTTGTTGCCTTTTCCGTACAGGCGCAGCCTGCCCTTGCGGGCCGACATCTGGATGTCGCCCGTGTCGAGGCGGACGACCTCGCTGATGCGGGCGCCGGCGTAATACGGGATCAGCGCGATGCACCGGCCACGGGGCGACAGATGCGCCTCGACAGCGCGCAGCCAGCGGATGCGGGCGCGCTCCTCTAGGGCGCGCGGCGCGCTTTTGGGCAGGTTTTCGCGGGCGACGTCGGCTTTGCCCAGGCCTCGGCGGACGTGGAAGTCGTCCAGGGCGGTGAGGGCGGAGTTGACGTAGACGCGGCTGCGCCTGGCCGGGCCGTCGCGCAGCAGCCACATGCGGTAGTCGCGCACCGCCCAGTCCCGTGCCTGCCGATCGGCGAGGGGATCGGCGGAATAGGTGGTGGCGTGATCGGCCAGCCAGGACAGGAACATGCGCACGCGGGAGCGGTAGGTGCGCCGGGTCTCATCCGACAGCGGCGCGCGCTCCAGCGCCGCGGCATACTCGCCGAGCACGGTGGCGTAGGCGGGCGGCAGCCGGGTGGGGCGGGCGCCCGGACGGCGCTTCGTAATCTCGGAAGCGGATCCGGGCACCTGCGAGGGGCCAGGGCACGCAATCTCGGAAGTTGCACCTGGGAGTCTACTTCCGAGATTGTGTCAATCTCGGAAGTTGGGCTGTGGTGATGTGTGGCTGGGTGATCATTGTCGCTCGTCCCAGCCGTGGGCTGGGGCCGTCACCGGCTCGGTGAAACGCTTGAGCAGGCGCTTGACCGTCCTGGCGGTGCGGGTGGTGGCGGGGACTTTGAGTCTCGCCTCCACCTCGGCGGTGGGACTGCCGGCCCGAGTTGCGATCCTTTTGATGATGCTCAGCGCCACGCCACCGCCGATCTCGATGATGCGGACATCGCCTCGGTCGTTCGTCCAGGGCAGCGGGGCGCCGAACTCCTGGTCACTGTTGAAGAAGGTGAAGGTCTCGCGGTAGGTGTGTTCGTCGCCGGTGCCGGTGAAGGGGGCGCGCTCGAGGATCGCTGCGAGCTGGTCGAGTGGACGCACGAACACGGCGTCGTCGTGGCCGCTGACCGTCAGTAGCCGCGGCGCCGCCCGGTTCACCACCTCGCGGGGCGAGGTGTCGCCGACCTTGATCAGGACCGTCCCGTTCGTCTGGAACGACCGTGCCGACGAAGCCCCTGCGGCGCGCAGCGTGTCTTCGAGCATCGCCCGGGTGGGGCTGTTCGGGTGGCCTAGGTTCATGTTCCGGTAGAAGACGACGAACGCGGTCGGCATGCGCTTGTTCCCATTTTGTGTTCCCCATCGGGTGAAGACCACCGGTGTCACGGCCGGTGCGCTTGCGGGCGACGTCATCGGCGGGAGGTGAAGAACGTGTGAAGGTCATCGGCGAGGAGTTGGGGTTCCTCTTGCGCGGCATGGTGTCCGCCTTTGTCGTAGGTGTTCCAGTGCACGATGGTGCTGTGGTCGCGTTCGGCGAGCGGGCGGATGGAGGGGAAGAAGTCGTCGGCAAAGCAGGCAAGGCCCAGCGGGATCGATGACGGCCCGGCAGGCGGCCTGTTGCCGTGATAGCCGATCAGGGCCGAGCTGCCGGCGGTGTCGGTCAGCCAGTAGATGGCGGCGTTGGTGAGGATGTAGTCGTCGCTCACCGCTTCGCCGAACAGCTGCAGGTTCCAGGCCAGCTGGCCGGCCGGGGAGTCGGCGAGCGCGTGCGCCAGGGTCTGCGGCTGGGTGGACTGGAGGGCGAGGTAGGCGCTCCGGTTAGCCATGAAGCGTTCCTGGGCGGCCAGTTTCGCCCGGTCGTCGCTTCCCAGCTGGGCGCGCTCCGCCGGATCGCCGGAGGGCAGCGAGAAGATCTGGGTGACGTGCACCCCGACGACTCGGCGCGGATCCAGGCGTCCCAGCTCGATGGAAATCAGGGAACCGACGTCATTGCCGTGCGCGCCGTAACGTCCGTAACCGAGCCGGCGCATCAGCTCCGCCCACGCTGCGGCGACGCGGCGGCGGTTCCAGCCCGGCTCACGCGGTACGCCGGAGAACCCGAAGCCGGGCACTGAGGGGATGACGAGGTGGAAGGTGTCGCTCAACCGGTCGATCAGCGGCAGGAACTCCAGGACCGACATGGGCCAACCGTGGGTGAGGATGAGCGGCAGGGCGTCCGGCCGGGCCGAACGGATGTGCAGGAAGTGCACGTCAAGCCCGTCGATTTCGGTCATGAACTGCGGGTGGACGTTGATCCGCCGCTCCCAGGCGCGCCAGTCGTAGCCGTCGCGCCAGTACTCGACCAGGTGCTGGACGCGGTCCGCGGGCACGCCGAGCCCCTGGCCGGGCAGCGGGCGGGTGAAGCGGGTCGCGACCAGCCGGGCGACCAGGTCGTCCAGGCTCTCCTGCGCAATCTTCACCCGATACGGCCGCATCATGACCGGGCCGCCTCGTCCAGCACCCGGGCCAGCGACTCCGGTTCGGTGATCATCGGCCAGTGTCCGGAGTCCAGCGTGATCACCTCCATGCCCGGCATGCGCGGCGGGCCGCCTGGGTCGGCCGCGCAGGCGATGTAGGTGCGGGGCAGCCTCTGCGCCGCGCTGAGGTCGGCCGGCGCCGGGTCCTGGTAGGTGCCGATGGGCTGGCCGGCGCCGCGTGCCCGCAGCCAGGCCCGGTCCTCGGGGGTGAGCCCGTGCTCGCCGAAGTTGGCGTCGATGACCTCGTCGTTCATCACCGGGATCCGCCCGTCCCGGACAGTCTGCGTGATCGCTTCGACGACGGGCGCGGGCGTGCTGTCGAACAGGCTCTGGCCCGGCTCGGGCAGCAGCGCGGCGAGGTAGATCAGCCGGGCGATCCGTCCGGGAATCGTGGTGGCGGCGATCGTGGCCGGGGCTCCGCCGTAGGAGTGCGCCACGAGTACCACCTCGCGCAGCCCGGCGTACTCGATCGCGGCCGTGATGTCGCGGGCATGCGTGGTGAGCGTCGTGTCCGGCGAGCCCAGATGCGCGCGGTCGCCGAAACCGGTGAGCGTCAGCGGATGCACCTGGTGGCCGTACGCGGTCAGCAGCGGCGTGACGCGCTCCCAGGCCCATGCGCCGAGGAACGAACCGCCGACAAGAACGATGGTCGACACGGGTCGACTCCTTTCGATCGATCTCTTACCGGCGCAAGGCTATGGAGGATTGTGGACGCTTTCTGCCCTCATTAGGATCTCGACCGTGTCCCGTCCCGCGACTCGCGTCCTGGCACTGCTGGAGATCCTGCAAGACCGCGGCCTGGTGCCCGCCGACGAACTGGCCAGGCGCCTGGACGTCGACGCCCGCGCCGTCCGCCGCTACATCTCCGCCCTGCGCGACATGGACATCCCCGTCGAGTCCGTCCGCGGACGCTATGGCGGCTACCGGCTGGCCCGCGGCGTACGCCTGCCGCCCCTGATGCTCGCCGATGACGAAGCGGTCGCCGTCGCGGTCGCGCTGGCCACCGGCAAGCAGCACGAACAGGTGGGAGAGCCCGGCCCGACCGACCGGGCGCTGGTCAAACTCAACCGCGTCCTGCCCGCGCCCCTGCGCCGGCGCGTCACCGCGTTGATCGCCGCCACCTCGGCGACGGCAGGCCCGCTGACCCCCGAACCACACCTGGCGCTGACGCTGGCCGCGGCCGTCCACGCGCGGCACACCGTCCGGATCGAGCACACGCGCGGCGCACGCGAGGTGGACCCGTACGGGCTCGTCGTGCACGCACGCCGCTGGTACCTGGTCGGACACGACCATCTGCGCGCCGCCATCCGCATGTACCGCCTGGACAGGATCAGCGGCGCCGCCGAACTGCCCGGCACATTCACCCCGCCCGACGGTTTCGACCCCGTCACCCACGTCCTGCGCACGTTGACGCTCGGCGCCTGGACCCACCGCACCGAGGTATGGCTCGACACCGACCTGGACACCGCCCGCGACCAGTTGCCGGCCACCTTCGGCGACCTGCACGCCTGCCCCGACGGCGGCGTGCTCCTGGTCAGCGGCGCGGAGAACATGCCCGCCATGGCGCGCATCCTCACCGGCCTGCCCTGGCCCTTCACCGTCCGCCATCCACCCGCGCTGGTCACGGCGCTCGCCGAGCACGTCACCGCGCTCACCCTGGCCGTCGCCCGCTCCCATCCCGCACCGTAGCCGTCGGCGCCTCACATCCCCGCTGAGCGGCGGCGTCATCGTCGCCGGCACTCTCGCCCACGAAACAGCGATCTCCATCTGGAAAAGGCCAGTGGCGCCAAGGCCTCCCGGCCCAGCCTCGACCTGGTTCTCAAGCTGCTGCGCGAGGGCGACACGCTGAAGGTCACCCGGCTGGACCGGCTGTCGCGCTCAGTTCTGCACTTGGTCACCCTCGGGGCGGGCTTGCGCGAACGCGGGGTGGGCCTGCATGTGATCGAGCAGGGCATCGACACCGACACGATGGAGGGTCGCGCGATGTTCGGCATGCTGTCGGTCCTGGCCGAGCTGCAGCGTGAGCTGATCGTGGCCAACACGATGGACGGCCTGGCCGCCGCCCGTGCCCGCGGCCGGGTCGGCGGACGCCGGCCGAAGCTCACCGCCGACCAGGCCGCCCTCGCCCAGCAGCTGTACGACACGCGGGACAAGACCGTCCAGCAGATCGCGGACTTGTTCGGGGTGCCGCGCTCGACGGTGTATGGGCACCTGAAGGGCGACACCGTGCCCCGCCAGCCAAAGAAGACCCTGTACAGGGCGTAGTCAGGGCGCGGGGTGTGTTTGTTCTGTTGTGGCCAGCGTCTAGCCGCATGCCCCGCGTGGCCAGACACCGGTAATCGCTGACCTTTGTGGGGCTGTTGCGCCGTACCTCGAACCCGAGGGCGGAGTCCCTCACATCGATCGCTCTGCTGGCCGCCTTCCTAGGGCAATCAGTGAACGTCGCGTAGTGATCAGGCTGCGTGTCTCACGCCTGTAGGCCGGTATTCCCATGCGCGTCTCACACGGCGCCCTCATCAGTCACCGGTGCCCGGCTGTCTACTGATCGTTACGGCCCTCGCTGTCTCGTGCCCATCGGCCTTACTCGTCATCAGGCCAGTCTCGCCACCTCATGGTGTCCGTCGTCTGGCGGACAGCGATCCACCGATCGGTGGATCGCCAGGTCCCGACCGCTGGTCGATGCCGGAAAAGCGCTGGTCATAGCAGGCTGAGGAGCCACAGCACATCGCCGGAAGGACAGGCATGCCACCAGTGATCGAGGTACGCAACCTCCACAAGCGCTATGAGGACAAGGTCGCGGTCGACGATGTCTCGCTCACCGTTCAGGAGGGTGAGATCTTTGGCATCCTCGGCCCGAACGGCGCCGGCAAGACGACGACCGTGGAGTGCATCGAGGGCCTCCGCATGCCGGATCGCGGTGAGATCAGGGTGCTCGGGCTCGACCCCTCCGCGACCATGCCGAGCTGACCCGGCGGCTCGGCGTCCAGTTGCAGGCCGGCCACCTCCCCGAGCGGCTCCAGGTCGCCGAGGCCCTGGAGCTCTACAGCTCCTTCTACCCCGAGCCCGCCGACTGGCGCGCGCTGCTGGACGGCCTCGGCCTGGCGGACAAGGCCAAGACCAGGTACGCCAAGCTGTCCGGCGGCCAGAAACAACGGCTGTCGATCGCGCTGGCGCTCATCGGCAGCCCCCGGGTGGCGATCCTCGACGAGCTCACCACCGGTCTCGACCCGCAGGCCCGGCGCGACACCTGGGACCTGATCGAGGGCGTGCGCTCTCGCGGGGTGACGATCGTGCTGGTCACCCACTTCATGGAGGAGGCCGAGCGGCTGTGCGACCGGCTCGCGCTGATCGACGCCGGCCGCGTCCTCATGGTGGACACCCCGACCGGTCTGACCGAGCGGGCGCGCATCGAGCAGCGGATCCAGTTCCGCCCGTCCAGGCCGATGGACGACCGCCTGCTGACGAGCCTGCCCGACGTCTCCAGCGTCACCCGCCAGGGCGATCTGGTCATCGTCAACGGCAACGACAACGCGCTCAACGCCGTCACCACCGTGCTGGCCCGCAACCAGATCGTGGCCGAACGGCTGCGCGTCGAGCAGGCAAGCCTAGAGGACGCGTTCGTCCAGCTGACCGGCAAGCGCCTCGAACCCGGCCCCCGGTAACACATCACAGAGAAAGGACCTCATACCCATGTCAGCCCTGCGCACCACCGCACCCCCCGTCACCGCCGAGCGAGGTTCCGCGACGTGGCGGCTCATCAAGGCCGAGAGGACGTTGTGCGTCCGGGACAAGGTCGCCCCCCTCTGGGGTATCGGCTTCCCGCTGGTCCTGTTGATCGTCCTCGGCAGCGTCTCCGATCTGCGGGAGCCCGTGGAGGGCGGCGGCGGCCTGACGTACTTCGACCTGTACGTCCCTGTTCTGATCCTGTTCAGTCTGGCCATCCTGGCCACGGCCTCCCTGCCGATCACGCTCGCGGGATACCGGGAGAACGGCGTGCTGCGGCGCATGCGGACCACGCCGGTCGGCCCGGCCCGCGTGCTCGCCGCCCAGCTCGTGGCCAACTTCGCCATCGCGGTCGTCGCGATGGTCCTGTTCCTCGCGGTGGCCGGGTTCGGCTTCGGCGTCGACCTGCCGAAGCACCTTCTCGGTTTCGCCCTCGCCTGGCTGCTCGCGGCGGCCGCGCTGCTCGCATGTGGGCGTTCCAGGACGCGTACGTGGGTCACTTTCCGTCCGCCGTGCCGCTGCTGACCCTGGCGGCCTATGCGACGGTGTGCGCGTTCATCGCGGTCCGCTGGTTCCGCTGATTATCTGGGGTGCCGAGAAGACGTCAGGCATGTCAGGCAAGTGGGCTTCAGACGAACATGCCTGACACGTTATCTGGGGTTGTCAGGCACGTTCGTTACCTGCGGAATCTCGTCAAGGCTCAGTCGATGAGTCGTACATCAGCCTTGCCGTGGTCACGCCACCTCAGGCGGCCAATCGATCGCCCCAGCCCGTACAGGAGCCCGGCCACCACCAGCGATCAAGCCCTGGAGGTGGCTGCCTTTCGAATGGAGAAGACGCACAGCCGTGCCTCCCCAGTAGGGAGATAGCGATCTGTCGGCCTCCGTAGTATCAAGGGCAGGTCATTATGAGTTCCCCCTGGCCCACATATTGATCCCATTCATCCTGAGTGAGCGAGCGCCGCCCGGCAATCGCACAAACTGCTCCGAAGAGGTTCGATGGAGAGGCCACGTCCCACAGCCGCACCGTCCCGTCGCCGCCGCTGCCGGAGGCCAGGATCGTGCCGTCCGGGTTGAACGCCACCGACGACACGCCGCCGGTGTGGCCGGTGAGGGGGGCGCCGAGCGGCCTGCGGGAGGCCACGTCCCACAGCCGCACCGTCCCGTCGTCGCCGCCGGAGGCCAGGATCGTGCCGTCCGGGTTGAACGCCACCGACGACACGCCGCCGGTGTGGCCGGTGAGGGGGGCGTCGAGTGGCCTGCGGGAGGCCACGTCCCACAACCGCACCGTCCCGTTGCCGCTGCCGCTGCCGCTGCCGCTGCCGGAGGCCAGGATCGTGCCGTCCGGGTTGAACGCCACCGACGACACGCCGCCGGTGTGGCCGGTGAGGGGGGCGCCGAGCGGCCTAAGCGAGCGCACGTCCCACAGCCGCACCGTCCCGTTGCCGCTGCCGCTGCCGCTGCCGCTGCCGCTGCCGCTGCCGGAGGCTAGGACTGTGCCGTCCGGGTTGAACGCCACCGACGACACGCCGCCGGTGTGGCCGGTGAGGGGGGCGCCGAGCGGCTTATGCGAGCGCACATCCCACAGCCGCGCCGTCCCGTCGTCGCCGCCGGAGGCCATGACTGTGCCGTCCGGGTTGAACGCCACCGACGACACCGGGGCGGTGTGGCGGGTGAGGGGAGCGCCGAGCGGCCTACGGGAGCGCACATCCCACAACCGCACCATAGCGTCGCCGCTGCCGGAGGCCACGACCGCGCTGTCCGGGCTGAACGCCACCGACGCCACCCCGCCGGTGTGGCCGGTGAAGGGAGCGCCGAGCGGCTTATGCGAGCGCACATCCCACAACCGCACCGTATCGTCGCCGCTGCCGGAGGCCAGGATTGTGCCGTCCGGGCTGAACGCCACCGACCGTACCCCCCTGGTGTGGCCGGTGAGGGGGGTGCCGAGCGGCTTATGCGAGCGCACGTCCCACAGCCGCACCGTAGTGTCGGTGCCGCTGCTGCCGGAGGCCAGGATCGTGCCGTCCGGGCTGAATGCCACCGACTCCACCGAGGCGGTGTGGCCGGTGAGAGGGGCGCCGAGCGGCCTGCGGGAGCGCACGTCCCACAGCCGCACCGTATCGTCGGTGCTGCCGAAGGCCAGGACCGTGCCGTCGGGGTTGAACGCCACCGACGACACCGGGGCGGTGTGGCGGGTGAGGGGGGCGCCGAGCGGCCTGCGGGAGCGCACGTCCCACAGCCGCACTGTCGCGTCGCCGCCGTCGCTGTTGCCGCTGCCGGAGGCCAGGATCGTGCCGTCCGGGCTGAACGCCACCGACGACACGCCGCCGGTGTGGCCGGTGAGGGGGGTGCCGAGCGGCTTATGCGAGCGCACATCCCACAACCGCACCGTATCGTCGACGCTGCCGGAGGCCAGGACAGTGCCGTCCGGGCTGAACGCCAGCGACGACACCGGGCTGGTGTGGCCGGTGAGGGGGGCGCCGAGCAGTTTGCGGGAGCGCACGTCCCACAGCCGCACTGTCCCGTCGTTGTCGGTGTCGCCGGTGCCGGAGGCCAGGACCGTGCCGTCGGGGCTGAACGCCACCGACAGCACCGGGCGGGTGTGGCCGGTGAGGATGGCTGGTCCGGGGTTCCTGAAGGCGGCATGCATGCCGGCTCGGGTTTCGGGGGTGGAACTGATCTTCTCGGCTGTTGCCGCGAGCATCGCGGACAGCGACGGGTCGGCGGCCGTCAGTTCGCTCTGTGTTACCAATCTGCGGGCGAGGGCGACATCGCGTTCGGTGGTCCTGGCCTCTTGGACGGAATAGGCCACGACCGCTGCGCTCACCGCCGCCATCAGGAGAATGACCAGGATGGTCAGCAGAGTTCGGCGGCGGCGGGTGCTCTGTTTCTCGGCTCCGGCGCTGGTGTGAAGGAAATCCTGCGGGATGGCAGGGAGCGGGGGGTAGCGGTGGGGATCGCTCCGCCAGCGGGCCAGGACCTGCCGGAGAGCGGTAAGGCGCTCCCCCCGATACAGGTAGGCCGTCTTCCTGCCGTGCTGCTCCCATTCGTCGGCGTCCTCGAGGAGCTGGCTGTACTGGGCGTTCTCGGTCAGATCGGTCTCAAGCCAGGAACGCAGCCGGGGCCAGGCCACCAGCAGAATGTCGTGGGAGATCTGCAGCGACTCCCCGTCGACGACCAGGAGCCGCTGCCGGGCGAAGGACTCCACGACCAGGTCGACATCATCGCCCGCTCTCCCGGCGCCGTCGGTGACTGAGGAAGTCCCGTCCTCATCAGCGGCGGAGGGAGCGGTCATCGCGCCTGGTGGAGAATGGGCCGATGACGTGTCGGCATGGAGGCTGCCGCTGTGAAGGGCCTGGCTGTCGTGGCGGGTGATGGTACGGCGGGTGAGGGCGCCGGTGCGGGAGACCAGCGTCAGCTGGTGAAACAGCCGACGGGTGATCTCCTGACCGGTGACGGTGAGGGCGGTGTAGGCGGTCTCGGCGCTGGTCGCGACGGCATGCTGCACACCGCCGGTGCGGGCGTAACCCCGGCTGGTGAGCCGGTTGCCCTGGCGGTGCTGCCAGATGGTGAGCAGCGCCTGCGACAACAGCGGCAGCGCACCCGCCTCATAACCGCCGCCCGGGGCCCGCAGTTCGGCCAAGATGGTATCGGCGAGGCCCGGTTCCAGGTCGAGACCGGCGGCGTCGGCCGGGCCGGTGATCACGCAGCGCAGGTCGATCTCGCTCATCGGGCCCAGGATGAACGGCCGGGCCAGCGCGGAGGCGAGCGGGGGGTGCTCGGCGCAGCGGTCGACGAAGTCACCGCGGACCGCCAGCACCACCAGCGCGGCGGGCATGTCGTTCGGCCCGCACACGTTGGTGGCCGCCGCGTGCAGGGCGGCGATGAATGCGGTCCGCTCCGCCACCGCGGCGGCCTGCTCGTGCGGTTCGCCGCGTTGGGTGAAGACCTCCTCGAACTGGTCGACGACCAGCACCAACTGGCAGTCCGCCACAACCTCCTCGCTGAGGCCGCGTCGGCGCGCGTCGGTCTCGACGGCCTGGCGGACCAGCAGATGCGCTTGCCCGGGGTGGTGGGTGAGACCGTGCAGAACGGTCAAGGCGTCCAGGCCCGCCATCCGGGCCAGCAACGTGGCCAGATGGGAGAGTGGGGCCAGGGTCGGCTGGTCGATGACATGCCGGGGCCAGTGACGAGCCGCGTCCGTCAGTTCGCCTCGACTGATCGCCGGCATCAGTCCCGCCCGCAGCAACGAGGACTTGCCTGCCCCGGAGGTGCCCGTCACCACCAAAATCCCGGGCTCGGCCAGATGCCGCGACAGCGTGGTGACGAGCTGGGCGGTGACGATCTCCCGCCCATAGAACACCTCCACATCAGCTTCATGAAAGGCCACCAGGCCCCGATACGGGCAGCCATCGCGCCAGCGAAGCCCCGCTACCGCCCCCGGCTCCTCACCATGTAGCCGGGTACGCCGCTCGATGGAGGACACCTGCTCGGCCATCAGCCGCAGATCGGTCGCCTGGCGATACTGCAATCCCATCGACAGCTGCAGATCCGCGCTCTGGCGATCGACGGCATCACGCACCAGCCGCAGCTGCACCCCCAGCTCCGCCAGCACGAAGCCGAACTCGCCGAACTCCGCCCCCAACTCCGCCAGCCCGGCGGCCAGCCGCGACTGCAGTTCACGATCACCACTGGCGACCGCCGCCTCGATCGCCGCCCCCACCGCCTCGGTCTGTCGCAACACCCGCGCGATCTCCGCGCGTAACCCGGCCGCCTGGTCCCCGCCGGCCAGCAGGATCTCCTCAATCCGCCGCTCCAGCTCGGCCTCCAACTCGACGCTGGAGGGCTTCACCCCGCGATCGTCCAGCCGGGCCACGCCCGCCTTCACCACATCGGTCAGAATGTTGCCCCCGACCGAACCGGCCACCCCGGCCCAGGCCACCGCCATCCCGGTGGCACCGACCGCCGTCGCCAGCACCGGCCCCAACGCGCCTGCCGCCAGCACCGCCACCAGCGCCGTCGGCGTCCATCGACGAGCTTTGCCCCCCACCAACCGCGCCACCCGAGCCCGGACTCCGGCCCGCATCAACCCCGACGGTTCATCTGGCCCCTCAACTCCCACCCACCCACTATCACCGCCGAGGAGGCGGTTTACGAGCCGATGAGCGAAATGTCGTAGCGTGATCAGGTGGGTCTGTGGCGTTACGACCGGGCTGCGGGCCTGGGCGTCCAGACTCGCCCGGAGTACCGAGCCGCGAAACACCCACCGAAAGATTAACGGGCTGGGCATACCTCGACATGCGCCCCGAGGACGGCGACCGGATCGGCCGGAAGCCGTTTCACTCCAGGAAAGGATCAGCCCATAATCGTTAGCGCCCCCACCGAAAGCCAGACTCTCGTTTCCGTTGGCGGCAAGGTCGCCCCCCCGTCATCGCGCGGTCGGCCGAAACACCTGGCCAGGTTATCGATGCAACATGCCTTCAAGATCGACGAACATGCCTTACATGCATGAAAAGATCATCTCACTCTGACCTGCGAGAAGAGCCAAGAACCCTAGATAACGATCGGAGTAGGCGCCGGGAATAGAATCTCGCGGGGAGAGGGAGTTTTGAGCAGGAAGATTTCGCAACAGCCGCCGTTCCTTCTGGTCAACGTGGTGCCGTACGCGCTGCTGGCGCTCCTCGTCGCGATCTTGATGATCGTGGAGGACTGGTCGGGCGGTGCCCTGCTCATCGACCTCGGCCTGTGCGGGCTGGCGGCCGCGTGGATGCTCGGCATATTCACCCTGCGTCCCGGCTGGTGGGACCAGCCACGGATCATGGGGGTGTTCGTCGCGGGACTGCTCGTGATCACCGCGGTCCTGGTGGCCCGTCACCCCGCTTTCGGGCTCTTCACCCCTGCCGCCTACATCTACTCCTTCACGGTGCTGCGCTGGCCGTGGCGGCTGCTGGGCGTGGCCGCCGCGGCGGTCAGGGGCTCACCGGGATCATCGCGCAGTTGCAGGCGGCCGAGCAGATGCACGAGGTCCCGGCGCCGTGGCGCCGGCCCTTCAACGCCGTCAAGAACCTGGCCAGGGAAAGCCTGGCCGAGGCACGGCGCTCGGTCGACGCACTGCGGCCCGAACCGCTGCAGACCGCGCGCCTGAGCGACGCACTCGCCGACGTCACCGACCGGTGGTCGAAGCTGCACGGGGTCACCGCCCAGGTCACGACGACCGGCACGGCGCGCCCGCTGACAACGGAGGCCGAGTTCGCGCTGCTGCGCACGGCACAAGAGGCGCTGGCTAACGTGGCCAAACACGCGCACGCGAGCAGAGCCGGGGTGACGCTGTCCTACCTGGAGAACGAGGTGGCACTAGACGTGCGCGACGACGGCAAGGGCTTCGACCTGGCGTGCCTTGAGGCCGGCGGGTTCGGCCTGACGATCATGCGGCAGCGCGTGGAAGAGCTGTCCGGCAGCCTGCGTGTCGAGTCCGAGCCCGGCGCCGGCACCGGCATCTCGGCCTGCGTCCCTTGTCCGCTGACCGGGAGCGGCGCATGACCGGCACCCCGATCCGGCTGCTGATCGCCGACGACCACCCTGTTGTCAGGGATGGGCTGAGCAGCATGTTCGCTTCCGCGCCCGGATTCGAGGTGCTGGGCGCGGCCTCTGACGGCGCTGACGCGGTGCGGCTGGCCCAGGAACTGCGGCCCGACGTAATTCTGATGGATCTGCGCATGCCGGGTATGGACGGGCTGGCCGCGATCATCGAGTTGACCCGGCTCGGCGTCACCGCGCGCGTGCTGGTGCTGACGACCTACGATTCCGACACCGACGTCCTGCCGGCGATCGAGGCGGGCGCGACCGGCTACCTGCTCAAGGACTCCCCCCGGGAGGACCTGCTGCGTGGTGCGCGGGCCGCGGCCAGGGGCGAGAGCGTGCTGTCTCCCTCGGTGGCGGCCCGGCTGATGAACCGGATGCGGGCACCCGCGCCGCAGCTGCTCAGCCCCCGCGAGCTGGAGGTCCTCGAACATGTGGCGGCCGGGAACACCAACCGCGAGGCGGCCGTCCGGCTGTTCATCACGGAGGCCACTGTCAAGTCCCACCTGCTGAACATCTACACCAAGCTTGGGGTGAACGACCGCGCCGCCGCCGTCACCGAGGCGTTCAACCGCGGGCTGCTCGTTCCGCGGACGCCCGGACAGCCGTGACCCGCGGACTCCTCAAGGTTTTCCGCTCAGGTGTTGAATCGGAAGATGGCGTGTGGGCGGTGCTGATCGCCGTCGTCCTCATGTTCGCGCAGATGTTCGCCCCTACCCTGCCTGAGGGTGCCTTTCTACGGCTGCGAGACGGGCGGCGGGGGACGCCGTCCCACGCCCTCCCCCAAGATCGCCGTTGTGGCTCATGAGGCTCGCCTCGGTCTAACCCCAAGGTCGCTCGTCGCTCAGAGCGGGTCATCTGACCGTTGGCCCTCGGTGCTCGGCCCCGGCCCGAGGTCGAGTTGTTTGCTCATGTCGAGCTCGAACCTGCCGTACAGGTTCAGATGGGACCAGAACAGAGCCGACAGGGCGCGCCGGTCGGCGTCGGTGAGCTTCTTTCGCCACTTTGGCTCGGCCAGGACGATCTGTACCATCCTGGTGTTCAGGTAGACGATCGCCGCCTGGACCAGGTGAAGGGCCAGCGCGGAGACCTCGACATGCTCACGATCGTCGCCGGTCAGATCACCGGCCTTGCCGTAGAAGATGTCCTTGTTGGCCGAGTTCCAGTTCTCCACCACGTTCAGGCCCTCGTGGATCTCGCGGCGCAGTTCCTCCGCGGCCAGATAGTCGCAGATGAAGACGGTGCGGATCACCCGGCCGAGTTCCTCGATGGCCCGGTAGGTGGGGTGCTTGGGGCCGCCGCGGGTGAAGCGGCGCAGCATCTGATGGGCCTCGGCGGTGCCCAGCCGTAGCGCCGTCGCGTACTTGATCATCTGGTCGTACTGGTTGGCGATCAATTCGAAGTCGATCGTCTCGCCCGACAACACGCTGTCCAACTGCGGCCAGACCTCGCCCTCGGTCAGGCCCGGCCGGTACAGGCGGGCCGAGCCGATGTTCTTCAGCCGGGGCAGCAGCTTGAAGTCCAGCAGGTGCGAGAACGCAAAGCCAACGATCGAAGCTCCGTGCGTATCGGTGTACTGGCGATCGATCTCCGCGCTGGTCAGATGACGCAGCAGGCCCTCGATCATCGAGGCGACCTCGGAATCCGTGGTTGATCGCACCTGGCTGTAGATGCACACGTTCTTGCGTTCTACGTGCCAATACACCATGATCCCGGCACCGCCGTAGCGCTGGTGCCACTCGGTCATGAAGTTCGCCGACCAGGAACCGAACTTGCGCGAGTCCGACGCGCACGCCGTACCCGGCCCCCACAGCGAGACGTCGCGCACCTCCAACGTCTTGTTGACCACCGTGCGGATCGCGGCACGCAAGTTGTCGCGGTTGACGAACAGCCGGCGGGTCCGGCGCAGCGCGGCCTCGGTGTCGGCCTCCATCCCTTCGATCGCCGCGGTGCCGTCGGCGACCCGTTTGATCCCCATATTCGTGCCAAGCCCGAACGTGCACAGCAGCAGCCGGCGGCGCAGCACCTTCTCGTCGGTCACCGTGCGCGAGGCCACCGAGGTGAACTCGCCGGTGAACTTCGTGGCGTGGTCGACGTTCTTAATCAGGTCTAGCAGGTCGATCACGCCCCAGCGGCGGGCGATCTCCTCCTTCAGCGCCTCCAGGTTCTCCGGCTCGATCTGTTTGCCCAGGGGCGGGACGCTGATCCACGGCTCGCCCTTTCTTCTGGTGATGCTCACGCCGCCCGTGGTGGCCTTCTTCAGGCCCTTGTTCAGCCGGTCCAGCGCCGCCACGTGCCGCTTCTTCAGGTCGGCGATGAAATCGGCCGGGTCGCGGGGCTTGGCCAGCGCCTCGTAGTGCACGTCCCGGTTGTCCTCGAAGTCAGCGGGCAGATCCTCATCGGGGTTGCGCCAGGTGTTGGCGCCCTCCACCCAGATCTCGCGGCGCCGGATGGCCTTGCGCAGCGCGACCAGCACGCACAGCTCGTACGGGATGCGCTCCACCAGGCCGCTGTCGGGGTCCAAGACCGCGTCACGCCAGTCCTCCGGCACCACGTGCTCCAGCGGCACCGCCTCGGCGGCCGCGTAGAAGTCGGCGTCGGAGCCGTCATAGCGCTTCAGCAGGTCCAGCGCGTCCATCACCGGCTTGAAGGTGTCGTTGCTGGAACGGAACCTCACCGCTTTGAGCAGCCCTCGCCGGTAGTGGTGGGAGTAGGAGCCGCGCAGCTTGGTCCGCACCCGGGTGCGCAACTCCTTCTCGTTCGCCTTGGCCTCGGCGATGACGTCTTCCAGCGTCCGCTCACCGACCACCGGATACAGGGCCTTGCGGACGATCTCCTCCGGCAGCGCCAGCGCCGCCGTGGCGAGCTTCACCAAGATCCCGTTCTTGCCCTGCACCCGCCGGAACTCGGCGTTGAGCTCGCCCTCGACCTTCTTCTCCGCCCGCACGCTGATCTTGTGCACAAGGTGGATCAGCAGCTCCACCAGCCCGTCGATCAGCTCAGCCTGCCGCACCTGGCACAACGCCGCCACCAGGGTGAGGCGCACCGGCGGCGCCGCCGCCTCGAAATCGGATGGGTACATCTTCATCGCCCGGGCCCGCCAGCCCGCCACGACCTTCTCCGAAACCCCCTCGAACAACGTGGCCGGCAGACCGACCGCCTTGACCCGCTCCAGCTTCACGATCTCCGCCAGCAGCGTCTCCAACTGCAGCGGCCCCGGATCCTCCTTCAGTTCCTGCAAGAACGCGCGCCGGCCGCCGCTGGCGACAGTGACGGCCTGAACCTGCCCGTCCCCTTGCGGGGCGTCCTGTCCGGCGACCGGGGCGCCGGCCCAGGCAGATTCGGCGACGATCAACTCTTCCAGCTTGCCGACCGACTCGAACGACAAGCGCTGCACGGTCGTGGCGGTGAAGTTCCGCTCGAACATCGCCTCGGCCGCGCCCAGCACACGTTCGATCCGGGTCGTCTTCGGCGGCTCGATCCGGTCTTCGCGGCAGCGCGCCAGCAGCGCCCCGCGCAGCCGATCCCGCGACATCTCCACCGGACAGATCTTGGTGGCCAGCCAGTCGGCGAGCTTGTCCTCATCGCCGACCGTCGGCTCGCGGAAGTCGTGGAACTTCCTGATCTGCGCCCGGTGGTACTCGATCGTGCGCCCCGACCAGTCGTAGGAGGCGAACAACTCCGCGTCCACCTTGACCTGTCCCGCCATGAACTCCACCGCTGGGCGAGGCACGTCCTCCCGGCGAGGGAACCTCGCTTCCAGCTCGAAGAACTTCAGCATCAGACCGAAGCCGAGCCGCGTCGCCCCGGACTTGTTCGCCAGTAGCGCGAACTCCTCCTCTTCCAGCGTCCAGCACTCAATCAGGTCCTCTAACTCCCATTCGCGCCGCATGTCCCGCACCCCTTCTCCCGGACCTTCAACGAAAGTCAGGAGAAACATGGTTTGTAATCACCCGGCTACCGACTGGTATGTCGCACCTGTGGTGGCGACGCAACGCGCCAGAGACATAACGCTTTGCTACTTTGCGGCCAGGCTCGCAATGGAATCCATGGCCAAATCGCACAACGTTGCTTACAGAGCGTTACTTTGCGGCTGGTGACGCGGACCCGAGTGGGGGGCCTCGTCGGGGGCGAGGAGGGCGGGCACCTTGACGGTGACAGCGTCCGGTTGGTCCATAAATGGCCAGGTTTGCCGAGCGGCAAAGCGGGCGTTGGTCTATTCCTGACACTGGTCGTCATGGCGCCGCCGCCGGGCCGGTCAACGTTGGAGTACCGTTAACCGGCCTGTCGCTGGTGGCGGGGCGAGCTACCTGGAGCTGAACCGTTCCGACCGCGCTGCCGCGGCGGCCATGTTGACCGGGATCCGTCCGAAGATCAGCCCGTGGAACGGCGAGATCGCCCACCAGTACAGGTGGCCGAGCAGCCCGCGCGGATGGAAGATCGCCCGCTGCGTGTAGAACGTGCGGCCCTGCGCCACGCTGACACCCAGCTCCAGCCAGGCGAGGCCGGGCAGCCGCATCTCGGCGCGCAGGCGCAGCAGCCGGCCCGGCAGCAGCTCCTCCACCCGCCAGAAGTCGACCGAGTCGCCCACGCGCAGCCGGTCGGGGTCGCGTCGGCCGCGCCGCAGCCCCACGCCGCCGACGAGCCGGTCGAGCAGGCCGCGCAGGCGCCACGCGACAGGCAGGGAGTACCAGCCGTTCTCGCCGCCGATGGCCTCGATGACCCGCCACAGGGCCTCGGGACTCGCGTCCACCGGGGTGCCGCGGCGGTCGATGTAAAGGCTGCCACCGGCCCAGCCAGGGTCCGTCGGCAGCGGATCGCTGGGCGCGCCCGGGGTGGACGCCGAGGACCAGCGGGTGGCGACGTCGGCCTCCTTGATCTTCATGAGGGCCAGGGAGACGGCCTGGCGGAACCCGATCAGCCCCTCCTCCGGATCGGGTACGTAACGGGCGATGTCGTGCTCGTGGCAGATGGCCGCGTTCCGCACGGACTCGACCAGCGGACGCGCGATGCTCGCGGGCACCGGGGTGACCAGGCCGACCCAGAGGCTGGACAGCTTGGGGGTGAGCACCGGCACCGGGATGATCACCCGCGGAGGCAGACCGGCCACGGACGCGTAGCCGTGCATCATGTCGGCATAGGTCAGCACGTCGGGGCCGCCGATGTCGAAGCCCCTGTTCACGCTGCCGGGGACGGCGGCCCACGCCACGAGACAGCGCAGCACGTCGTGTACGGCGATG
This sequence comes from Nonomuraea sp. NPDC049141, assembly GCF_040648415.1. Classification (NCBI taxonomy): domain Bacteria; kingdom Bacillati; phylum Actinomycetota; class Actinomycetes; order Streptosporangiales; family Streptosporangiaceae; genus Nonomuraea; species Nonomuraea sp. NPDC049141. The sequence continues at coordinate 577,862 of NZ_JBEZDR010000006.1, read as the reverse complement.
GGCTGCGTGGAGCTGCGTACCCAGCGTGGGGTCGTCATGACCGGCAGCCGTTCGGTGAGATGGCGCAGCATCTCGAACGACGCGGAACCGGAACCGATGATCACTGCGGCGCGCAGCACCACCGCCGGTACGCCCGCCCGCAGGAAGATCTCGCCCACCTCGGCGCGCGAGCGCATGTGCGGGGAGAGCTTCTGGCCGGCGGTGAGATCGTCAGTGAGGTCGGAGGTGGGTCCGGCGGTGGGTCCGGCGGTGGGTCCGGCGGTGGGGTTGCCGGTGAGCCCGCCGAGGTAGACGATCCGCCGCACGCCCGCCCGCTCGGCCGCCGCCGCGAACGTGCGCGCGGCCAGACGATCCCGGTCGGCGAATCGGCCGGCGGTGCCCATGGCGTGGATCAGGTAGTAGGCGACCTCGACCCCTCGCAGAGCCTGGAACGTTCGCTCGGGATCGGTGGCATCCGCTTCGACGACCTCGCTCCGCCCGACCCAGGGCAGGTCGCGCAGCCTCGCCGCCGAGCGCACCATGCACCGGACGTCGTGACCGGCGGCCAGCAACTCGGGGACCAGCCGTCCCCCGATGTAACCGGTCGCCCCCGTGACCAGGCAGTGCGCCATCGACGCTCCCTCGCCGTCCGCAGCCCTCTGACCTGCTCCGTTCCCTGTCACTCCGTCCTCATGCCTTGAGGGCGGAGAGCGGCAGGGTGTCCGTAGCTTGCGTCAGACTTCCGGTTTCTGCCTGAAAGTTTTCGCTGAAGTATTGCAAGCGCGCGAAACGCGGATGTAACGTCACGCGGCAACAGGCCAAACCTCCTCATCCCCCAGGAGTTCGACCATGGCCCACCTCGACCGACGCCGATTCCTCCAGCTCAGTGCCCTGGCCGCCGGTGGGGCCGCGATGTCCGCCTGCGGTGGTGGCGGCGCCGCCCCGGCGGCCGCTCCGGCGGGTCCGACCGGCACGGCCGCCAAGGGCAACGTCACCGTCTGGAGCTGGCAGGGCCCGGCCGCGATGATGAAAGAGCTCGTGCCCGGTTTCCAGAAGCAGTTCCCCGGCATCAAGGTCGATGTCCAGGACATCGGCAATCCGGCCATCTGGGACAAGATCACCGCCGGGATGGCCGCGGGCGGTCAGGGGCTCGGCGACGTCCTGCACATCGGCGTCGACTACCTGCCCGCCTACATCGAGAAGTTCCCCGGCGGCCTGGCCGACCTCGTGCCGCTCGGCGCCGACCGGCACAAGACGGAGTTCGCCCAGGGGATGTGGGAGACCGTCAGCCGCGACGGCAAGGTCTACGCGCTGCCGTGGGAGGCCAACTCGGCCGGTTTCTACTACCGGGCCGACCTGTTCGAGAAGGCCGGGATCGACGCGGAGGCCCTGAAGACCTGGGACGAGGTCATCGAGGCCGGGGTCGAGCTCAAGAAGAAAACCGGCGTCCAACTGCTCGGCATCGACAAGCCCGCCTCCCAGGCCGACTCCGCCAACTTCTTCCAGATGCTGCTCCAGCTCCAGGACACCTTCTACTTCGACATGCAGGGCAACGTCACGCTCGACTCGCCGCAGGCGGTCACCGCGATGACGATCATCAAGCGGCTCAACGACGCCGGCCTGGTCGCCGACATGTCGGGCGGCTGGAACACGATGATCAGCCAGCTCAAGAGCGGCAAGGTCGCGGTCCAGTCCATGCCCACCTGGTTCGGCGGTGTCGTCGAGGAGAACGTGCCCGACCAGAAGGGCAAGTGGAAGGTCCGCCTCCCACCCGCCGTCACGGCGGGCGGCAAGGTGTCGGCGACGGTCAACTCCACGCACCTGGCCGTGGCGGGCACCAGCAAGGTCAGGGAGGCCGCGTACGCGTTCGCCGAGTTCGTGCTCACCCGGCCGGAGAGCCAGGTCGCGATCTATCGCGGGAAAGGCATCGCGCCCGCCCTCATGTCGGCGTACGACGACCCGATCTTCCACGAGACGTCCGCGTTCTTCAGCGGCCAGAAGAAGGGCGAGGTCTTCCTCGACGCGCTCAAGCGGCCCTCCTACGTGACCAACTACTCCGCCGACTACCCCCGCGCGCTCAAGGCCGTTACGGACGCCCAGACCAAGGTGCTGCTCAAGGGCGCCGACCCGGCCACCGTGCTCAAGGAGGCCGCCGACCTGATCGCCCAGCAGACCGGGCGCAAGGTGCTGCGGTGACCGCCGTCACCGAGCGGGTGGCCACTGTTCCGCCGGGCCGTCGCGTGCCCGTCCGTGGGTGGCAGGGGAGGGGGCTCGCGCCGTACCTGTTCGTGCTGCCCGCGCTGGCCCTGTTCGCCGCGTTCAAGCTGTACCCGATCGTGTGGTCGTTCTGGCTGAGCCTGTTCAGGACGGACGGCGCGCTGCAGACCTTCGCGGGAGCGGGGAACTACGAGCGGCTGGTCGCCGACCCGCTGTTCTGGACCGCGCTGCGCAACACCGCGGTCATCCTGCTCGTCCAGGTGCCGATCATGCTGGCGCTGGCGATCGGGCTGGCGGTGGCGCTCAACTCGCGGCTGCTGAGGTTCCGAGGGTTCATCAGGCTCGGGTTCTTCATGCCGATGGTCACCGGTCTGGTGGCGTACGGGCTGCTCTTCGCGGTGCTGCTGAACCCGCAGTTCGGCCTGGTCAACTGGGCGCTCGGACTGGTCGGCGTCGCTGCGATCCCGTGGCTGACCGACACGCTGTGGGCCCGCATCGCCATCGGCCTCGCGCTGACCTGGCACTACACGGGCTACAACGCGGTGATCTACCTGTCCAGGCTGCAGTCGCTGCCGCAGGACCACTACGACGCGGCCGCCGTGGACGGAGCCGGCGCCTGGCACCAGTTCCGGCACGTCACGCTGCCGGGACTGCGCCCGGTCATCCTGCTCACGCTCATCCTGTCCACGATCGGCACCCTCCAGCTCTTCGACGAGCCGTACGTCATGACCAACGGCGGCCCCGTCAACAGCACGCTGACCGTGGGGCTGTACCTGTACAACAACGGCTTCAAGTACTTCGACTTCGGCTACGCCTCGGCCATCGCCTACGCGCTCGCCGTGATCATCGGGCTGCTCGGCATGGCGCAGTTCCGCTTCCTGGGAGACCGGTCGTGACCCGCCGGCTGATGCTCACGTCGTCGCTGCTGATCACGGTCACCGTGGTCCTGGCACCGTTCTACTGGCTGGTCGTCGCCAGTACGCACAGCACCGCCGAGGTGTTCGGCAACCCGCCGCCGCTGCTGCCCGGCGGGCACGTGCTGGACAACCTGGCCACGCTGGAGTCGACCATCGGCTTCAGCAGGGTCGTGCTCAACTCCACCCTGATCGCCACCGTCTACACCCTGCTCGCGGGGCTGGTGTGCACCATGGCCGGGTACGGCTTCGCGAAATACCGCTTCCGCGGCAGGGAGCTGATGTTCGGGCTGCTCATGCTGGGCCTGGTCATCCCCAGCCAGGTGACGCTGGTGCCGCTGTTCAAGATGATGCTGGCGCTCGACTGGCTCAACACCTACCAGGCGATCATCCTGCCCAACCTGGCCCTGCCGTTCGGGATCTTCCTCATGCGGCAGTCGATGTCGGCGCTGCCCGACGAGCTGCTCTCGGCCGGGCGCGTCGACGGCTGCGGCGAGCTGCGGCTGTTCTGGCGGGTGGTGCTGCCGCCGATGCGGCCCGCGCTCGCGGCGCTCGGCATCTACCTCTTCCTCTACCAGTGGAACGACTTCGTCTGGCCGCTCATCGCGCTGCGCACGCGTGACGCCTACACGATCCCGCTGGCCATCGCGTCCATGCAGGGCGCCAACGAGACCGACTTCGGCGCGATCCTCGCGGGCACCGCCGTCGCCGCGATCCCGATGGCGGTCCTGTTCCTGCTGCTGCAACGCCATTTCATCTCCGGACTTCTCGCGGGAGCTGTGAAAGAGTGAGCGTCACGACCGCCGGGCTCGCGCCCGCGCCCACCGAGCCCCTGCTCGACGACGTACGGCTGGCCGTCCTGACGCACACACCGGGCGCCGTGGTTCGTCACGAGTGGTCGGCCGATGTGCTGGAGATCCACTCCGACGGCGACCTGGAGATCAGGCTGTCGGTCCCGCTCGGCGACGCGGCCGGCTTCTGGCACCCTGACGCCGGGTGGACCCGCACGATCGTCGCCGACTGGGCGGGGCTCGCGCGGGTCTCGCTGGTGAGCGGCGCCGTGGCCGGCTGCCTGTACGACAGCGGCGGCGCGTCCATGCTGACCTTCGCCGCACTGGACCCGGTGCCCGAGACCACCATGCGCTACGGGGTGTCGGAGGAGAACAAGACGTTCGTGGTCCACCTGCGCGTGCCCGCGGGACGCTCGCCGTACCGGATGGCCTTCGCCCGCACCTCGCCGACGGTCGCGACCGCCCTGCGCAAGGTGCGCGGCGCGCTGGGGGCGGGACCGGTCGCGGTGCCGGAGGGGGCGCGGGTGCCGGTCTACTCGACCTGGTACGGCTTCAACCAGGCGGTCGAGGCGTCGGCCGTGGAGGCGGAGGCGGGGCTGGCGGCCGAGCTGGGCTGCGGGACGATCATCCTGGACGACGGCTGGCAGGAGCTGGGCAACCGGCGTGGATACCACGGAGTGGGTGACTGGCGCCCCGATCTAACGAAATTTCCGGACTTCGCGGGGCATGTGGGCCGGGTCCGTGAGCTGGGGCTGAACTACGTCGCCTGGGTGGCCCCGCTGCTGCTCGGCACGGAGGCCGAGTGCTTCCCCGCGCTCGCCGCGTACGCCCCCGAGACCGGGGGAGTGCCCGGCGCGCACGTGCTCGACCCGCGCATCCCCGAGGTGCGCGAGCACGTCGTGCGGACCTGCGTCAGGCTCGTCCGGGAGTACGGGCTGGACGGGCTGAAGATCGACTTCCTGGACACGGCGATGACCTACGCGGGCACACCCTCGCCCGGCGACCTCGCCGACGTGGGCACCGCCATGCGGGCCCTGCTCGCCGAGCTGGTCGCGGAGGTCGAGGCGGTGCGGCCCGGCGCGCTGATCGAGCTCCGCCAGCCGTACGTGGGGCCGGGCATGACGCCGTTCGGCACCATGCTCCGCGCCAACGACTGCCCGGCCGACGCGGTGGCCAACCGGGTGCGGACCATCGACATCGGGCTCCTGGCCGGGGCCGGCGCCGTACACGCGGACATGCTCATGTGGGACCCCGCCGCCCCCGCGCGGGCCGCCGCCCGCCAGCTGATCGGCGCGCTGCACTCCGTGCCGCAGATCTCGGCGCGGCTGGGCGAGCTGAGCGGCGAGCACCGCCGGATGGTGGCGTTCTGGTTGCGGCGCTGGCGGGAGCTGCGGCCGGTGCTGCTGGACGGAGAGGTCGAGCCCGGCCGCCCGGACGAGCTCTACCCGGTCGTGCGCGCCTCGCTCGGCGACCGGTGCGTGATCAGCGTGACCGCCGACCGGGTGGTCACGGTCGACGCCGCCCGGCACGCCAAGATCACCGTGGTCAACGGCACCGCGTCGGATCGGCTCGTGCTGGAGGTCGGCGGCGGGACCTTCGACGTGGCCGCGATCTTCGCCGCGGACGGCTCCAGGGTGGACGACTCCGGCTCTAGGATCGAGCCGTCGGACCGGCGGCTGGGGCCGGGCCTGTGCGTGCTCGACGTCCCGCCCTCGGGACAGGCTGATCTGGAGGTGACGCGGTGAAGATCGGCATCACCGAGGTGGCGGCCATGGCCGAGGTGAGCGAGGCCACCGTCAGCCGGGTCGTCAACCGGCGCGCCGGGGTGTCGGCCAAGACCCGCGAGGCGGTCGAGCGGGCCATGGCCGAGCTGGGCTACGAGCGCTCCACCCGCGGCCAGCTCGTCGCGGTGATCACGCCGGGGCTGTCCAGCCCGTTCTTCACCGACGTGGCCGAGCTCATCGAGGCCGCGCTGGCACCGCACGGGCTCAAGGGAGTGATCTGCCCGGCTATGCCCGGCGGCATCCAGGAGCGCGAGTTCGTCTCCGCGCTGGCCGAGCACGGCGTGGCCGCGGTGGTGTTCCTGTCGGCCAGCAACACGCTCGACGACGCCGATCCCGAGACCTGCGACGTGCTGGCCGCGCGGCGAATCCCGTTCGTCGGGGTCAACGGCGGTTTCGACGGGCACGACATGCCGGTGCTGTCGACCGACGACCAGCTGTCGGCCGAGCTGGCCGTCGACCACCTCTGGTCGCTGGGCCACCGCAGGATCGGGCTGGCCTCGGGCCCCGCCGGCAACCGGCCGGCCGACCGGCGGGTGGCGGGGTTCCGGGCCGCGCTGGAGCGCCGGGGCGTCGAGGACACCGGCTCGCTGGTGGTCAGGCAGCACTACACGATCGAGGGCGGCCAGTCGGCGACGGCCGAGCTGCTCGGGCGGGGCGTGACGGCGGTCGTCGCGGCCAGCGACTTCATGGCGCTCGGGGCGATCAGGGCGGTGCGCAGGGAGGGGCTCCGGGTGCCCGCGGACGTGTCCGTCGTGGGGCACGACGGGTCGATGATCATGGAGTTCGTGGATCCGCCGCTGACCACCGTGCGCCAGCCGATCGACCGGCTGGCCAAGGAGGTGGCGCGGAGCGTCATCGCGCTGGTGGGCAACCGCGAGGTGCCCAAGGGCGAGCTGCTGTTCACCCCGGAGCTGGTGGTACGGGGGTCCACCGCGCCGCCGCGCCACTGAAGTCATCTGTGACAAGAACATGTTCCGGTCCTTCGCAGCCTCGGCGACAGAGGAGCACAAATACTTCCCGGTCTGGCCCCTAAGTTTCGACGCCAAGACCTACCTCGCCATCGACTACCGCTCGCCCACCAACTCCGTCCGTGAGCTGTCCGCCACGTTCCTGCTGGTGGAGAAGGCCAATCAGGCGTTCAGATGGACCGGCGACCGGGCCTAGCTCGACGACCCGGTGTTCTGGTCCTACTACCAGCACGCGACCGACGACTTCGTCACTTTGCACGACAGGCAGCTCCCAACGGTCGCGTAAAGGTCGCCGAGGGCACAGGCAAGGGCGTCTTCCAGGGCGCGGCCAGCTACAACGAGGTCAGCGGTGAGCCCCTGCCCGAGGCTGGCGACGCGATCGGCGCCCAGTACCAGGCGTACCCGGCCCTGGCCCAGCTCGCGCTCGACAAGCTCGACCTCAAGACTCACCCAAGGCGGCCAAGCAGGCCCGCGACCTCAAGGCGTACTTCAACCAGATCTGGAGCGTGCAGCCGGGCTCCGATGAGTTCGTCCGCGCGTACACGGTAGACGGACCACGCTGACCGGCTTCGGCAAGGAGAACAGCTGGTTCATGCCGATCAACTACCACCGGTTGAAGCCGGTGGTTTGCTCTCGCGGTCCCGTCTGGGTGAGGGGAGGCCGGTAGCGTGTGGCTGGTTGATGGCAGCCCAGCCCGCTGCGCCGCGTGTGGCGATGTTGCGGGCTGCGATGTGGTCGGCGTGCCCAGCGAGGCCGCACCGGGTGCAGGCGAACCGGCCCCGCGCCGGCCGGTTCGCCCTGGACACACACCCGCACCCCGGGCACGCCTGCGACGTATACGCAGGGTCGACCAAAACAAACGCGACCCCGGCACGGGCGGCCTTGTAGCGGGTGAACGTGATCTGCTGGGCGAACGTCCAGTTGTGCAGGGTGCGTCGCTGGAGCCGGTGAGCCCTGACCCGGCCGCGGATACCCTGGAGGTCTTCCAGGGCGATCCCGCGGCCGGTGCGTTCGGCTTCACGCACCACAAACGTGCTGATTTGGTGGTTGAGGTCGCTCATCATCCGGTGTTCACGCCCGGACAGGCGACGCAGCACCCGCCGCGCCGCCGAGGTGCCCTTCTTCTGCAGGCGGCGGCGTTGCCGGTGCCGTCGCTCCCGCAGGGTGCGCACGTGACCGTTACCGTCGATCGGCCCGGGCAAGGCGGGGCCGGGCAGCACCGCGCCGTCGCAGGTGACCGCCAGGTTCACCACTCCTTGATCCACCCCGAGAAAGCCGCCGACCGGCTCCCGCACCGCCGGTGCAGGCAGGGTGACGGCGACCTGCAGCAACCACACCCCGCGTCGGCAGATCAGATCAGCCTCTCCCACCGGCAGCACGTCCACGGCCTTGAGATCTTCCGGCCGACCGATGTAGGGCACGGCGACACGGCCGGTGGGAGTCCACAACGACACCGTCCGGGCATCACGATTCCAGCTCATCAGCCGGGCGTCGTAGGGGACAGCGCCGTGCGGGCGGAAGATGTGGGCGCGTTTCTTGCTGGCGCGCCGGCTGGCGTACGCGCCGGCGACCCGGGCGATCGCCCGCACCGCCGCCTGCGCGCCCAACCCGGCCACCTGCGCCCGCACCTCGTAATAGGCCAGCCGATGCAACTCCACCACCGCGAACACACGATGCTGCCAGGCCAGCCGGGACACGATGGTGGCCGCCTGATTGCACAGCAGCACCGCCGCGGCCAGCGCGTCGGCCTGAGCCGGGGCGGGCGTGAGCCGCAGCTGTACGACCGTGGGCAGGCCGTGGCGTTTGGTGGCGGAGCGGCGGATCGCCATCACGCACCTCCTGTCACAGCGCCCTCACCGACCGCACATGTTACCGAAGGTGACCGAGACTTTCCATACTGTTATCGAAAGGAGGGGTGGCGCTCCTCCCGGCCCTGAAGCTGAAGGACCGGGTCTCTGCGCCACCATTCAGATGAAAGGCATCATCGACGCCGGGCCGCGCCACGACGCCTACCTCGACTTCGTCGACGCCGAGGCGACCGGCGCGGGCCGGCCGGGCAACATCGAGGCGATCACGTACCTGCCCGACGCGTTCTTCCGGCACAACCGCGACGAGACCGCCTGGAAGTGGATGAGGTACGTCTACGAGCAGCGCGAGACCAGGCACGCCAACAGCCGCCAGGGACTGAACGGCGACTACCCGGAGGTGTCGTTCACCCTGGTCAGCCAGACCGTAGAGGGGCTCATGGGCATCCAGCCGGACGCGCCGCGGCACACCGTCGCCACCTAGTCGCGGCTGCCCGCCGACATCGGCTGGCTCCAGGTGGCCGGGGTGCCCGTGGGCGACGGCACGGTGACCGTACGGCACGACGGGCACACGTCCACGACCTTCACCAACGGCTCGCGTACGCCGCGCATCTGGGAGGCTCGCTTCGAGGGCGGGCGTCCGTGGCTGGAGGTCAACGGCCACCGCGTCCCGGGCCTGCCCAAGGTGATCGACGGAGTCAGGTACACCGTCGCCCTGGTGCCGGTGCCCGGCGGCCACACCGCCACCGTCAAGGTCATGAGCTGACCCGTTCTCAGAGTGCCGGCGCCGTCGACCCCCGTACGATCAGCTCGGTGGCGAGTTCGACGTGGTGAGAGTCGATCTTCTCCCCGGCCGCCAGTCGCAGCGCCGTACGCACGGCGACGCCGCCCATCTCGCGCAGCGGCTGGCGGACGGTGGTCAGCGGCGGTGAGGCCATCCGGGCGAGCTGGGTGTCGTCGAAGCCCACGATGCTGAGCTCCTCCGGGATGCGCAGGCCTCGCGCGCGGGCGGCCTCCATGATCCCGAGGGCCGTCTCGTCGCTGCCCCCGAAGATCGCCGTCGGCGTCTGGGCCAGGTCGAGCAGGGCCGCGCCGTTGACCACGCCGTCGTGGTAGCGGAAGTGCCCCGCCCGTACGTAGCCGGGGGGCACGGGCACCCCCGCCGCCTCCATGGCGGCGCGGTAGCCGTGCATTCGCGCCTGGTTGCAGGCCGCGGTCGCCGGCCCGCCGACGTAGGCGATGCGCCGGTGCCCCAGGGAGAGCAGGTGCTGGGTCGCGGCGAGGCCGCCGGCGAAGTTGGTGGAGCCGATGCTGGTCACGCGGGTGCGCGGCAGGTTCAGCGGGTCGATCAGGACCAGTGGCAGGCGGGCCCGGGACAGGGCGGCCAACTGCGGGGAGGTCAGTTCGCTGGTCACGGCGATCAGCGCCCGCCGCCCGGCGGAGATCAGGTCGCGCGCCCACGCGGCGGTACGGTCCTCACCCCGCCGGATGCTGAGGACGACCCCGACGCCGACCTCGGCCCCGGCTTCGACCGCGCCTTGGATGATCTCGGTGGAGTACGCGGTGAAGTCCGTGTCGAACTGCACTTCGATCGTGGCGCACGCGGTCGCCTCGACGCGGCGCGGTGCCGGGGCGACGTAGGCGTGCTGCTGCAGCAGCGACTGCACCAGCGAGCGGGTCGCCGGGGCGACGTCGCTGCGGCCGTTGAGCACCTTGGAGACGGTCGCGACGGACACGCCGGCCGAGGCCGCGACGGTGGCCAGCGTGGCCCGCCTAGGACTGTCCGGCATCTCGGCCCTCCTGTTCGCCCATGGCAGGGCTCACCTCCACGGGCGTGACGAGCCGCCGGCCCCGTCCGACGACCCGCAGCGGGCCGGTCAGCCGTACGACGGCGCGGCAAGGCAGGTCGGCCGCGGACGTGCCGACGAGCACCTCGAGGTCCCCGGGCTCGACGATCCGCCGCAGGTCACGGCCGGTGAAGGCGGTCCGGTCCGCGTGCACGCGGAACCGCACCTCCGCGCTCGTACCGGCCTCCAACCGCACCCGCGCGAACCCGGCCAACTGCCGCACCGGCCGGGTGACCTGGGCGAGAACGTCATGCAGGTACAACTGGACGACCTCCTCACCCGCTCTGCCACCGGTGTTCCGGACGCGGACCGACACGGTGAACTCGCCGTCGGTGGGCACCTCGGCGTCGCTGACGCGCAGGTCGCCGACCTCGAAGGAGGTGTAGGAGCTGCCGTATCCGAACGGGAACAGCGGCGTCGGGTCGAGGTTGCTGATGCCGTGGCTGTTCGCGCCCAGCGGCGGCTGCAGGTAGGTGCCCGGCTGCCCGCCCGGCCCGCGGGGGATCTGCACGGGCAGCTTGCCACCGGGCTGGACCCGGCCGGAGAGCACGCCGGCGATCGCCGCGGCGCCTTCCTCGCCGGGCATGAACGCCTGCACGAGCGCGGCGGCCCCGGCGTGCACCTCACCCAGCGCGTACGGACGGCCCGAGACGACGACCACGACGACCGGTGTCCCCGTGGCGGCGAGGCCGGCCAGCAGGTCCTCCTGCACCCCGGGCAGCCGGAGATCTTCGGCGTCGCAGCCCTCGCCCGAGGTCCCGTGCCCGAACAGGCCCGCCAGGTCGCCCACGACGGCGATGCACAGGTCCGCCTCGCGAGCCGCGGCCGTCGCGGCGGCGAAACCCGAGCGGTCCTCGCCCCGCACGTCGCAGCCGCGTTCGTGGACGATCTCGGCCTGCGGCAGCTCGGTCCGCAGGGCGTCGAGCAGGCTGGGCGCGTCGACGCCGAGCCCGAGGCCCGGGTAGCGGGGCAGGACGTGGTTGGGGAAGGCGTAGCACCCCATGAAGGCACGCGGCTCGGCCGCGGAGGGTCCGACGACCGCGATGCGGCGCGGCTCCGTTCCGTCCAGGGGCAGCGTGGTGCCGCCGTCGAGCAGGATGATGGACCGCTCGGCCAGCTCGCGGGCCAGCGCCCGGTTGGCCGGGGAGTCCAGGTCCACGGCGGCCGCCGCGGACACCGAGCCTTCGGGCGTCCAGTCCTGGTCGAGCAGCCCCTGTTCCGCCTTCTGGGTGAGCAGGCGGCGCGCCGCCCGGTCCACCAGGGATTCCGGCAGCTCGTCCCGCCGCACCCGCTCGACCAGGTGCCCGCCGAAGCCGAGGGTGTCGGGGAGTTCGACGTCGATGCCCGCGGTGAGCGCCAGGACGCCGGCCTCGCCGGTGTCGGCGGCGACCTCGTGCATGGTCGCGAGGAACGGGACGGCCCAGTAGTCCGAGACGACGGTCCCGGTGAATCCCCACTCCTCGCGCAGCAGGTCGGTCAGCAGCCAGGAGTCGGCCGCGGCCGGGACGCCGTCCACGTCGGAGTAGGAGTTCATCACCGAACGCGCGCCGCCCAGAACGATGGCCGTCTCGAACGGAGGCAGGATCATGTCCATCAGCTCGCGGCGGCCCATCGGGACGGGACCGTGGTTGCGGGCCGCGCGCGAGGCCGAGTATCCGGCGAAGTGCTTGAGGGTGGCGATGATCCCGGAGCTCTCCAGGCCACGGACATAGGCGGAGCCGAGCATCGAGACGAGATAGGGATCCTCGCCCATCGTCTCCTCGACCCGGCCCCAGCGGTAGTCACGCACGACGTCCAGCACGGGGGACAGGCCCTGGTGCACGCCCACGGCCCGCATGTCCCGCCCGATGGCGGCGGCCATCCGCTGCACGAGCTCGGGGTCGAACGTCGCGCCCCACGCGATCGCCGCGGGATAGACGGTCGCGCCGTAGGTCGTGAACCCGGTGAGGCACTCCTCATGCACCAGCGCCGGAACGCCGAGCCGGGAGCGTTCGACGACCACGTGCTGGAGCCGGACGACCTCCGCGGCGCCGTCCGGCGCGGTCACCGGCGCGCTGCCGAAGACGCGGGTCAGGTGACCGAGCCCGTGACGGCTCGCCTCCTCAAGGGGGATGGTCCCGGACGCGGCGAACACGTCCTGCATGGGAGCCACATTGATGCTCGCCTCAGGGTCGGGATCAGGCTGGTCGGTGACGCGCATGTCGTTGCCGACCCACCGGCTGCCGAGCTGGCCGACCTTCTCCTCCAGGGTCATCTCCGCAAGGAGGGCCTCGACGCGCTCGGCCACCGGCAGGGTCCGGTCCTGCCACGGGCGCAGGATCCGGTCCGCCGCGGGGGTCCGATCTACAGCTGTCATCTGGCGCTCTCCTTAGTCCCGCAATTGTTTCGCAATGTTTCGACGCCGTCGAATGATCTTTACGCGTAGGGGTCGCAGGCGGATTACTGGGTCTTGACACGTCAACAGCCGAAATCTAGATTGACGGCCGCGCGGTCATTTCGCAAATGTTTCGAGAACCTACTTATGGGCGGGTTGGAGGAGAGGCATCCGGGGGTGCTGATCCACGACCGCCGGCCACCGCATCCGATGATCAACGAGCCGCGGCGCAGCCCCCGGCATTCGAGTACGGAGATCAGCGTGGAGTCCAGGAACACCTCTCGCCGCACCTTCCTCAGCCTCTCGATGGGCCTGCCCCTGGGCGCCGCGCTCGCCGCCTGCGGCAGCTCCGGCCCGACCCGCCCCGGTACCGCCAGCGGTGGTGGCGCCAAGGCCACTTATTGGTATCTCTCCACACAGCCGCAGGAAGGCATCCGCACCGCCGCCATGGAGCGGTTCAACAAGGCCAACCCCAACGGCCAGATCACCGGGACGACCTTCCAGAACGACGCCTTCAAGACGAAGATCAAGACGGCGATCGGGGCCGGCCAGGCGCCCACCATCATCTGGGGCTGGGGTGGCGGCGGCCTGCGCAGCTACGTACAGGCCGGCCAGGTCGAGGACCTCACGTCGTGGTTCGGGCAGAACGCCGCGGTCAAGGACCGGTTGTTCCCGTCCTCGTTCGGGGCCGCGACGGTGGACGGCAAGATCTACGCGATGCCGTGCGAGACCGTGCAGCCGATCGTCCTGTACTACAACAAGAAGCTCTTCGAGCAGATCGGCGCCCAGCCGCCCCAGTCATGGGGCGACATCATGGACCTGGTGCCCAAGTTCAACGCCAAGGGCATCGCGCCGTTCTCCCTCGGCGGGCAGTCCCGCTGGACGAACATGATGTGGCTGGAGTTCCTCTTCGACCGCATCGGCGGCTCCGAGGTGTTCCAGGCCGTGTTCGACGGTCAGAAGGACGCCTGGTCCAACCCGGCCGCCATCGACGCCCTGACCAAGATGCAGGCCCTGATCAAGGCCAACGGGTTCATCAAGGGCTTCTCCTCGATCACCGCTGACTCCAACGCCGACCAGGCGCTGCTGTACACCGGCAAGGCCGCGATGATGCTCCACGGCGGCTGGACGTACGGGAGCATGTCCGCCGACGGCGGCGACTTCGTCTCCGGTGGCAGCCTCGGCTACATGAACTTCCCGCCGGTCGACGGCGGCAAGGGCGATCCCAGCGACACGGTCGGCAACCCCGGCCAGTACATGTCGATCTCCTCCAAGGCGAGCCCGGAGCAGAAGGAGATCGCCAAGAAGTTCTTCGCCTCGGTGCTCTCGGACGAAGAGGTCAAGGCGTGGGTCGGCGTCGGTTCGGTGCCGATCGTCAAGGGCGCTGACAGTGCGTTCGGCTCCTCGAAGGACGCGGAGTGGCTGAAGTTCGTCTACGGCATCGCCAGCAATGCCAAGACGTTCGCCCAGTCCTGGGACCAGGCGCTCAGCCCCACGGCGGCTGAGGTGCTGCTCGACAACATCGCCAAGCTGTTCCAGCTGTCGATCTCGCCGCAGCAGTTCACGTCGAACATGAACGCGGTCATCGGCAAGTGACCGCGCTCCCGACCTCCCACGGGCGAGGGACGCCGCAGGCCGACACGCGAGGGGCCCGCAACGGGTCCCTCGCGTGGCTGACCGTTCCGGCTCTGGTGTTCTTCGTCGGCTTCGGGGTCGTCCCGCTGCTCGGGGTCCTCATGCTCAGCTTCACCACCTGGGACGGGATCGGCGACATCCACTTCTCGGGCTTCACCAGCTGGCAGGCCGTCCTCGCCGACCCCGGCCTGCCGCACGCGCTGTATGTGACGTTCCTGATCATGGCCCTGTCCTGGTTGGTGCAGACACCGGCGAGCATCCTGCTCGGGGTGTTCCTGGCCGGCGCCCAGCGCTACCGCGCGCTGCTGTCGGTGCTGTACTTCATCCCGCTCCTGCTCAGCTCGGCGGCCATCGCCATCACCTACAAGGCGCTGCTCGACCCCAACTTCGGGCTCGGCGCCGGACTGAAGATCGGGCTGCTCACCCAGGACTGGCTCGGCCGGCCCGTCCTCGCCGTCGGCGTCGTGGTCTTCGTGGTGTCCTGGCAGTTCATCCCGTTCCACTCGCTGATCTATCAGGGCGGCGTACGGCAGATCCCGCGGTCGATGTACGAGGCCGCCGAGCTGGACGGCGCGGGGCGGATCCGCAAGTTCTTCAGTATCACCTTGCCGCAGCTGAAGTACACGATGATCACGTCCTCGACCCTCGTGGTCGTCGGCTCGCTGACCTTCTTCGACCTGATCTTCGTGCTGACCGCGGGCGGTCCGGGCGACGCCACCCGGGTGCTCGCCCTGGACATGTACAAACGGGGATTCCAAGCCAACCTCATGGGCCCGGCCAGCGCGATCGCCCTCATCCTCGTCTTCGTGGGCCTCGCCCTCTCGCTGCTGCTCCGCCGGATCGGCGGCGGCAAGTCCGACACCAGCCAGTTGGAAGGGGCCTGACATGGGGACGACCCTGACCACACGCCCTGCGCGGACCAGCGCCCAGCAACCCCGGCACGAACGCCGCACGGTCGCCCGCCACTGGAACTGGCTGGGCGGCGTGACCGGGTGGCTCTGGCTGGTGATCGTGGTGGTGCCCATCTACTGGATCGTCATCACCAGCTTCAAGACACAGAGCAACTACTACGCGACCAACCCGCTGGCGCCGCCGGCGGAGCCGACCCTGGCCAGCTACCGGATGGTCATCGAGTCCGACTTCGTGCAGTACTTCGTCAACAGCCTCATCGTCACCATCGGCGCGGTGGTCCCCGCGGTGACCGTCTCCTTCATGGCGGCCTTCGCGATCGTGCGGGGCGGCTCCGGCCGGTATCTCCGGTCGGTGAACTCCTTGTTCCTCATGGGCCTGGCCATCCCCCTGCAGGCGACGGTCATCCCGATCTACCTGATCATCATCCGGCTGCACCTCTATGACACCCTGCTGGCGATGATCCTGCCGTCGATAGCCTTCGCGATCCCGCTGTCGGTGCTGGTCCTGTCCAACTTCATCCGCGACGTCCCCAAGGAGTTGTTCGAGTCGATGCGGCTGGACGGCGCCAGCGAGTGGGGGACACTCTGGCGCCTGGCGTTCCCCCTGTCCCGGCCGGCCGTGGTGACGGTGACGATCTACAACGCCCTGACGATCTGGAACAACTTCCTGCTGCCGCTGATCCTCACGCAGAGCCCTGACAAGCGGACCCTGCCGCTGGCTCTCTGGTCCTTCCAGGGCCAGTACAGCATCAACGTGCCGGCGGTGCTCGCCTCGGTCGTCCTCACCACCCTGCCGATCCTGACCCTGTACGTGGTGGGCCGCCGCCAGCTCCTCAGCGGCCTGATGGCCGGGTTCGGCAAGTGACCATCACTTTTTGTCCGGCGCGCGGCGCGTCCAGGAACTGCGCGATCCGCGCCGCGCCGGTGTGGGCGAGCCAGGTGCGGAAGTCCAGCAGCCCGGGGTGCAGCCGGCGGGCGAGGGAGATGTCGGCGCGGTAGCCGCGTTCGTTGAGCCACTCGCAGGCGTACCCGACATCCTCGCCGGCCTGCCGGATCACCGCGAAGGCCCGCGCGGTGAACAGGCCGAGGTCGTCCATCGCCACTTGCTCACCACGTTCACCGGCAGTACCTCGCTGTCGTGCCGGCCCGCGCCGGTGCGGCCGCCGGGTCTCGGGTCGGCGCCCGGACCCGTCAGCCGTCGGCGAGCAGTCGCTTCGTCACCGCGCGGCCCTGCAGGCCGGTCGCCCCCACCACCAGGCCCCCGTTTTCTGTGGCGTTACAATATGGAGGACCACCCCATTTGGCACCCCGCTGGAGGAACCCGTGTCCTACCCCAGCACCGGACGGTCGCCCCGCGCTGACGCGCGCCGCAACCACGACCGGATCCTCGCCGCGGCCGGAGCCGCCATCGCCCAGTACGGGGCCGAGGCCTCCCTGGAGGAGATCGCCCGGCGCGCCGGGGTCGGCTCGGCAACCTTGCACCGGCACTTCCCTTCGCGTCAGGCGCTGTTGGAGGCCGTCTTCCGGGACCGGGTGGCCGAGCTCTGCGCGAAGTCGCGGGACCTGGCCGCCGACCTCGACCCCGGGCCCGCGCTGGTCGCCTGGCTCCGTGCCGTCGCCGCGCACGCCACCGCCAACCGGGGGCTGGCGGCGTCACTGATCCGCGGCGCCCGCGAGGGCGACCCGGCCTGGGGCGCCACCTGTCACACCATGATCGTGAACGCCGGCGACGAACTCCTCGCGAGCGCGCGCCGGGCAGGCGCCGTACGCTCCGACATCGCCATCGCCGATCTGCTCAAACTCGTCAACGCCATCTCCCTGGCCGTCGAACAGGAACCCGACGGCACGGCCGAGGCGGACCGGCTGCTCGCCCTCGCCATCGATGGCGTGCACCTGCGGAAAGATGCGCGCCAGGACCTCATTCCGGATGCCGGACTGGAATTGCGGTAAACTTAAGTGACCGAGGACATCTCGTGCGTTGGCATTCAGGTCAGCGTCGCCCACGGCGATCGACCATTCGCGGGTTCATTCGAGGCCTGGGCAGGCCCGGCCACCATGACGCCAACGCGGGAGAACATCATGACCATCACTCACACCATCCCGCTTCCCAGGGCCGGCCGAAAATCGGCCGAGACCACGGTCCACCTGGCCGGCGAGATCGACATCTTCACCAGCAAGGCGCTGCGCCAGAGCCTGATGGGCGCGCTGCTGACCAGCACCAGCACGCTCATCATCGACCTGTCGGAGGTGTCGTTCTGCGACACCGTCGGCCTGGGCGTCCTGGTCGGCATCCAGCACCGGGCCCGGGCGCAGGGCGTCACACTCGTCCTGGCCGGTCCACGCCCGCACATGATCAGCCTCCTGCACGTGTCCGGCCTGGACCGCAGCCTGCCGATTGCGCTGTGACCCGCTACGCGCAAGGGGCCACCGAAGTCGGTGGCCCCCGTTGTGTCAGTCGGCGAGGTAGCTGATCGACTGGACGTCGTACCCTCGGTTGACCGAGCCCTTCAAGTGCATCAGCATGGCGCCGCCATCGTAGGAATAGGCGCAGGAATAGCCCTTCGTCTCCTTCGTGCAGCCCTGGAAGTAGTACGTCACGCCCTTGGGGTCGTACTTGGTGCGGAAGAGCCTGGTGACCACCTTCTGGGTGGCGACCTCGAGGCCGAGGTTGCGGTCGCCCTTCTGCCACGCCGTGAGCAGGTGCTTGGCAACCACCGCCGGCTTGGTTATGAGGCGCGACTGGTAGACCGTGGTCACCTTCGACCCGGAGACGATCATGAGCAGGCCGTTGAGCCCGCCCGGCACCCGGACGCTGGTGTGGATGAACCGGCACGTGTTGCCCGCACAGCCCGCGAACTCGTCGGGTGCGCGGTAGACGTACGAGAAGATCGACTTGACCGCCGAAGGCGTGGCCACCTTCGCGGCCGCCGCGCGGTCGCGCCGCAGCCATGCGTGGAACAACGTGTTGGACACCTTCGCCGGAGTGGCCGCCGGGGCCGCCGTGTTCGCGTTCGCGCTCGCCGGAGAGGATGTGACCAGCAGCGCGGCGACCGCGGTCGCCGCGCCCGCACCGAATAACCATCGTCGTGACATACCGGGACGCTAACGACACCCGCTTGCACAGAGGTTGACGCGCGCTTGGTGGGAGAGCACGGCCATCATCCGCGGGTGGGTCGCGGAGCGAGCCAGTGGCGGGTGAGGTCGCGGATGGCTTGGCGCCATGGCTGGGGTTGGTCGCCGGAGGAGATCGCGTCCCCGGCACTGTGCAGGATGGCGAACAGGAAGGTGGCCGCGATCTCGGGGGATACGGGGCGGAAGACGCCCTCTGCCACGCCGCGGTCCAGCACCCTCGCGATGGCCGTGATGATATCGAGGCTGTCGTCGACGGGCGGGCTGACGGCCGTGTGAAAGATGGCCTGGTGCAGGCCGCCGGGCTGGGCGATGGAGTTGAGGGCGGCATCGCATTCGGCGTCGACGGTGGCCCACCAGTCGATCGGGTCGGTGGTTTCGGCGAGTTGCCGGAACCGGTCCACGTAGTTGCGCAGGACCCGGTCCCGTACGGCGACCAGCATCTCTTCCCAGGAGGAGAAGTAGACGTAGAAGGTCCCCTTGGCCGAACCCGCTTCAGCCGTCACGGCCTGGACCCAGTTGGTCACTTGCTGGCCGGACTCCAGGAGCCGGATGGCGGCGTCGATCAGCTCGCCGCGCCTGGCCTCGGGAGAAAGACGCCGACGACTCCTGGAAGTGACCACGGCGACAGGCTAACCGAACGTCAGCGGCAAGTCAGACCGCGCCTCTGTGGGAGATGCGGAGTTCGCTGACTCCGCGCAGGTTGAGGTGCTCGCGGTAGGGCGGCGGGTCGGCGATGAGCCGGGGATCCTGGACGCGTCGGGCGAATCCGGCCAGGGCCAGGCGGCCTTCCAGCCTGGCCAGCGGCGCGCCGAGGCAGAAGTGCGGGCCGAAACCGAAGGACAGGTGACGCGCCTGGGTGCGGTGCGGGTTGAAGCTGTCCGGGTCCGGATTCGCTTCCGGGTCCCGTTGGGCTGAGGCCAGCAGGAGGATGATCATGCTGAGCTTGGGGACGTCCACCTCTCCGATGCGCATGTCCTCGGCGGCGATTCGGGCGGTGAGCTGGACAGGCGGGTCATAGCGCAGAATTTCCTCGACGACCGCGGGTGCCAGGTTCGGATCGGCGCTGAGCGCGGTGAGGTGGCGGGGGTGGCGTAGGAGGGTCAGCACGCCGTTGGCGATGAGGTTGACCGTCGTTTCGTGGCCGGCCACCAGCAGCAGCACGATGGTGGAGACGAGTTCGTCGTGGCTGAGCGCGTCCGCGCCGTCCTTGGCCGCGAGGAGGTCGGAGATCAGGTCGTCCTGGCGTGGGCTCGTGCGCCTTTCGGCGATGAGCTCGTTGACGTACCTATGCATTTCGGTCATTCCAGGCACCCACTCCGGCGTCTCGCCGTCGCTGCCGGTGGCCGACAGGCCGTCCACCAGGCGGGTGAGCTGGGCGGACCACCGCTGGAACAGCGGCTCGTCCGCCACCGGGACGCCGAGCATGCGGCAGATCACCGCCACCGGCAGCGGGTAGGCGAAGTCGTGGAGCACGTCGAACGTGTCACGTTCTAACGCCCGGTCGAGGAGATCGTCTACCAACCGGGTGATGTACGGCTCCATCCGGGCGACGGTGCGGGCGGTGAACGCGCTGCTGGCCAGCCGCCGCAACCGCGTGTGGTCCGGCGGATCCTGGGAGAGGAACCAGGGCTGGTGCACCGAAGACGGCGCGTCGGGGGGATAGAGGAGGTCCGCCTGGTCGCCGCCGCGCCGCCAGCGCTCCGCGCTGAGTCGCGGGTCCCGGAGCAAGGTCTCGCACTCGTGGTATCCGGCCACCACCAAGGTCGTCATCTCCTCGATCCACACCGGGCCGCCGAGGTCGCGGAGATCGGCATAGATCGGGTACGGGTCGGCTCTCGACGCCGGGTCGAGCAACTTGCCGATCAGCTGAGAGCCGGACATTTTCTTGTCGTGCGCCTCTGACATCTACGCTCCCTGGGTGCGTGGTTAATGACCTCAGGTCATTAGTAATTGACCTGAGGTCAATATGTCAAGGTGGCGCGGTCGCAGGAGTGGAAGGAGGGCGCTACGTACGATGGCGGTCGCCGCCGCGCTGGTGCTGGCGGCGGCGACCGCCATGATCATTCGCGCCGGCGATCCCGGCTGAGCGAGGAGCCCGCACGGCTCCCCGCTCAGGGCTACGGGGTCAGCGGACGGAGACGTCGTTGAAGACGTTGATGGCGCCGTCACCGTGGTTCGCCGACTTCGCGACGATGTCGGTGGGGGCGTTGTTGGCGAAGGCGCGGTGGCTGTAGGCGCCGATGATGTAGCCCCAGCCCCGGCTCAGCTGCAGGTCTTGCAGCCAGGGGCCGCCGCTGGCGCCGTGGTGCATGTCGCAGTTGATCTGGATCAGGTCGTCGAAGGTGCCGACGCGGCTGGTGTTGCCGAAGCAGTACCACAGGTCGTTGCCGGTGAAGTCGGTGCGCTGGTAGCCGTCCTGCGGGAAGCCGAAGGTGTTGACGCCGGTCCACGCCTGGCCCTGGTTGAACTTGTAGCCCTGCGAGCCCGTCCAGTCCTGCAGGTTGCCGTGGGCGGGTTGCGCGTTGAACGCGATGGCGGCGACGTCATAGTGCAGGTTGCCGCTGTTCTGCCAGCCGACGGTGGTGTTGGCGTACTTCCATGTCCACCGGCCCCACGGCTCAAGGTTGTTGTCGGCGTCGGGGACGAAGATGAAGTTGCTGAAGTAGTTGCCGGAGCCGCCGCCTCCGGCGTGGATGCAGTGGCCGGCCGTCCACACCGTGCCCCTGTTGCCGGCGTTGATGACACTGCCGCTGCAGTAGCCGCCGGTGCCGTTGTTGCGCGTGTAGTAGATCTTGCCGATGGTGATGGCGGGCATGCTGTACTGCCGCCCCCAGCGTTCGGCGCGCTGGCCGGCCAGCAGGCCGGTCTTCGGGCTCGCCGGCGGGCTGAGCTTCCTCGTGGGCAGCGAGCCCTCGGAAGCCTTGCCCGGCAGGACGTTCTCGACCTGCTCCTGAGCCTGCTTGGCGTCCATCACCGGCACCGGTTCCGGTGTGGCCGCGCTCATGCGTTCCTTGGTCCAGAAGTCGAGCAGGCTCTGGGCGCGGGCCTTGTTCGCCACCCCCGTCGCCGGGGCGGATGGCTTCTCCGCCGCGGCGGACGCCTGTGTGGAGGCGGTCGCGCTCATCCCCGAGACGGCCAGCAACGTGGCTAAGACGATTGCGGCGTGCCTTGAGCGTGGCTGCATGATCTTCCTTTCTGAAAGCGAATTCGACGAACTTTTACATATTGAGTACGGATTCGCCGGTTGGGAAGAGTAATGTCCTTGATTTTTGCGGGCGAATTGGCCCTTTGCGCGCCACGTGATAGGGAAAGACGATCGGCAGGGGTTATCGACGCATGTCAAGTGAATTTCTGCCGTCTTGGTATTACGGCTGAGCTCTATAGCGGGTGCTCGTCAGGTGTGCCTGAGAAGGGCATTTTCCTGGTCGGATAGGGTACCCATCGGCGGGTTATGGGTCCGAGCGCGATGGGATAAGTCCGGCGCGATTATGCGCTCGGTGCCGTCTCGGGCGCTGCCATATGGGGGATAAGAGCTAGCCTGTTATCCCGTAATTGACGTAGTCGCCCGGTCGGCCAGCGACCTCCGAGGGGCGTCAGGAGTGGACGGCGCGGATCTCCGTGACGGTGAACTCGTCGACGATGTGCTGGTTCTGCAGCAGGAACCCGACCATGCCCGCCACCGCCTCCGAACCCAGACCGGCCCGTATCTGTCCGCTCAGGAGGTAGACCAGGGGAGTCGACGGCTGGTCGAGCGCGAAGCGGCGGCCATGGCGGTGCACGTCGTGCAGGGCCCTGATCGGGATGGGCCGCGCCGAGGTGAACCAGACCGCGACCTCCCACAGTGGCAACGCCGGATCGGCGTCGGCCGAGAACTCATAGCACGCGACGCATCCGTGCCCGGCGTGCTGCCCGTGCGGGCAGGTCCATTGGGCGATGTCGGCCCTGCTCTGATCGTGGCTGCTCAGGATCGCCGACTCGGTCACGCGACGGCGCGCCGATCGCGGCGGGTCTCCGAAAGGGGGAGAGTAGTCGTTGGCGATGATCGGGTCCCTTCACTGCCACATTCCGATCTATCGAGACTAGCTCCCGGGCGACCACATCACCCCACCGCACGGCGCCGCCACGCCCGCGGGCACGACCAGGTCGAAACCCTGCTCGCCGCCTGCCCGCGGGCGTGACCGGCCTTCACCGCGTCGGCGTCTCAGTCCGTCGAGAGGGGTCGCCGGCTCTCCAGGTCGGGCAGGAGCACCGTGCTCTCCTGCTCGCGCGGGTCGGTGCGGGCGAGGACCACTTCGGCGGGCTGACTGTCACTGAGGTTCACGGGCATGTGCGGGGTGCTGGCGGGGATGTAGATGAACTCCCCTTGGCGTGCTTCGAGGTAGTGCTGCAGGTCGTCGCCGTACCAGGCGCCGACGGCTCCCTTGATGACGTAGATGGCGGTCTCGTGATGGTCGTGCTTGTGGGCTCGGCCACTGCCGGAGGGAGGGATGGTCTGCAGGTGCATGCAGATGTTGCGCGCGCCCACGGTCTCGGCGGCGATGCCGGCGAAGAACTGGAGGTGCTGTTTGCCCTCGTACATCAGGGCGGAACGGATGACTCGGCAGTGGCCGTCCGGCTGCGGGGGGTGCTCCACGTCTCCTCCTCAGAGTCGGCCGAAGATCAGGTTGCCGGGCGCGTCCGGGTCGGTGCTGTGGTAGAAGTCGCGCTGCGCGGCGTGGATCTCGCTGATGTCGAGCTGCCCGCTGCCGTCGGTGTCGAGCCGGTCGAACACCTCGCGCCGCTCGTCGTCGGGCAGGGAGGAGATGCCGGGGATGGCGGCGAACTCCTGGAAGGAGATCTGGCCGTCGCCGTCGGTGTCGCAGACGGTGAGGACGGACTCCGCGATCCGACCGGCCGTCGCCGCGTAGCCGCTCGTGCGGAACTCCTCCCCGGTGAGGTAGGCGGTGAACTCCGCGCGCGTGAGCTGCCCGTCGCTGTCGCTGTCGGCGCTGTGGATCAGGGCGTTCCACATGCTCGCGTAGGCGGCCACCACGTCCCGGCCTTTGGCGGAGTCGATCGGCACGCCGAACGCCGCCAGGAATCTCGTGGCCGCGATCTGGAAGTCGTCCCTGGTGAGCACATTGTCGGCGTCGGCGTCGAACAAGGTGAATCTCTTGTCGAATTTCCGGGCGAGAACGTCGGGTACGGCGAAGGACACGGCTCTCCTCCATGGGGTGGGGTGTATGGGCACCCGCACACTAACACTACTTAAAGTTATCAACAATTACCCTTTGTGATTGACCCAGCGCTCTCGCCCACCCGTGCCCATCTCCAAGGGTTGGGTGGCATGATCATGGCGATGCGCCTTGGCGGTTTCAAGGAGGTTGCCTTAATAAGGCAGGCGACTTAGGGTGAGTCGGGTCAAGTTCCCGAGCTGGAGGACACGATGACTGCTGAGGCGATCCCAGACTTTCCCTTCGATCGGGCCACGGCCCTGGAGCCTCCGTCGGAGCTGGCCGAGCTCCGTGAGCAGTGCCCGGTGGCGCACGTCCGGCTGCCCAGCGGGGACACCGCCGCCCTGGTGACCCGCTATGACGACGCCAGAGCGGTGATGGCGGACCCGCGTTTCAGCCGCAACCTTCGCAGAGAGGGCGCCGCCCGGCTGTCCACCACGAAGGACGGCGGGCTGTTCAGCCGGCGCCGGATGGGCAGCGAGGACATCAGCGAAGGGCAGGGGCACCTGCGATGGCGGCGGCTGCTCAGCCGCTCGTTCACGGTCCGCCGGATGGAGGTGTGGCGTCCCAGGATCCAGGCGATGACCGACGAACTGCTGGACTCCCTCGTGGCCAAGGGTTCCCCGGGGAACCTGTCGGCCGGGCTGGGCCTGCCGCTGCCGGTGCGCGTCATCTGCGCGCTGGTCGGAGCGCCCAGCGAGGATCAGGACAAGTTCGCCCACTGGTCGCGCACCATGCTGACCCTGACGCGTAACACCCAGGAAGAGGTCGACGAGGCGTACCAGGGCTTCAACGAGTACGTCTCAGACCTGGTCGACCGGAACCGGGCGAACCCGGGAGACGACCTGCTCAGCGAGCTGACGCAGATCTCCGACAGCGAGGACGGCCGCCTCAGCCATGCCGAGCTCATCGCCACCGTACGCGGGCTGCTGCTCGCCGGGCATGAGACGACCTCCAACATGATCGCGATCATGGCGGCGATGCTGCTCTCCGAGCGCGAGCGCTTCGAGGCGGTCATCGACGACCCCGAGCTGATCCCGGGCACGGTCGAGGAGGTTCTGCGTCTGGACAGCACGCTGTCCGCGATCGGCGGGGTGCCCCGGTTCATCACCGAGGGCGTGAACCTGAGCGGAGTGGAGGTGCCCGCGGGGACGACCGTGATCCCCAACACGCCCTCCGCCAACCGGGACCCGCGCAAGTTCCCCGAGCCCGAGCGGTTCGACCCGCGCCGGGAGAACAACCAGCACCTCACTTTCGGCGCCGGCCCGCACTTCTGCCTCGGCCAGCCCCTGGCCAGGATGGAACTCCAGGTCGTGCTGGGCACCCTGGCCCGGCGGCTGCCGAGCCTGCGGCTGCGGGACGCCCCCGAGGACCTTCAGCTCCGTACTGGAGGGATCTCCGGCGGGCTGCAGGACGTCTGGGTCACCTGGTGACCGGGATCATGAAGGTCAGCGTCGATCAGGACCTGTGCTGCGCCAGCGGGTTGTGCGTGATGAAGGCCGACCGGGTCTTCGACCAGCGCGAGGAGGACGGCGTCGTCATCGTGCTGGACGAGGCGCCACCGCTGGATCAACACGAGGCGGTCCGCGCCGCCGCCGCGGCGTGCCCCACCTTGGCCATCCAGTTGTCGGAGTGACGTCAGGGCGACTCCGGCGCGCTGACCGGGGCCAGCCACAGCCCGGTTATCGCGTCGATCAGCCCGGTCGCGGCGCCGTCCCATGTCGGGTGCGGCGTGGCCGTGCCCTCGTGCAGCGCGCGTTCCCGCTCGGCGCACATGTGCACCAGCAGGTGGCGGATCATGTCGCTGCGTTCGCGTCGTACCTGCTCGGGCAGGGCGGGTACGAGCCGGGAGATCCCCTCGAGGGTCTGCCGCAGCGACGGCGAGGTGATCGTGTCGTCGGTGACGAGCTGGCGGAGGGCGGGGTCGGTGGTGATCTGGGCGGCGAACCGGGCATACCAGGTCGGATTGCCCAGGTCGGCGAGGTGGCCGGTGACAGGGCGTACGAGGCAGGCGATCCACTCGTGCAGGCCGGACGCCTCGGTGAGCGTCGCGAGCATCTCGGCGCGGCGCCGCTCCATCGGCGCGGAGTGCCGGCGGACGATCGCGAGCACCACATCGGTCTTGGTGCCGATGTGGTATCCGACCGCGGAGTTGTTGGCCTGTCCCGCCGCCTCGCTGATCTGCCGGCTGGACACGGCGGCCACGCCGTGCTCGGCGAACAGCCGCTCGGCGGTCGTCAGGAGCAGCTCGCGGGTCTCGCCGCCGCGATCGGGCCTGGTCGTGGTCACCATCACCTTCCCACGGTAGTGGCAGCAACCTAGAGTGACCGCCTCGATTAAGTCAACTGCTTGACTCGATTGAGGCGGTCACCTTACGGTTATCCTGGCCGCCGCCTGATTCCGCAGATCACCGAGTGGACCGCGTACCCCATTCCGCAACGATCGAGACAGGACGTCGATGACGACGGTGGTCCCCGGGACCCAGAAACAGGCGCCGAGCAGTGGCCTGACAGTGGCCGTGCTGGCGTTCGCCGGCATCGTGGTCGCGCTCATGCAGACCCTGGTCATACCGCTGATCCCGCAGCTCCCCACGCTGCTGCACGCCTCCCCGTCGAACACTTCATGGGCCATCACCGCCACCCTGCTGGCCGGCGCCGTGGCCACTCCGGTGTTCGGGGGGCTGGGCGACATGTTCGGCAAGCGGCGCATCTTGGTGCTCTGCCTGGGGCTGCTGGTGGTCGGGTCGGTCGTCTGCGCGCTCAGCGACTCGCTGACCCCGATGATCGTGGGCCGGGCCCTGCAGGGCGCGGCGGCCGGTGTCATCCCGCTGGGCATCAGCATCATGCGTGACGAACTACCCGCCGAGAAGCTCGGTTCGGCGATCGGGCTGATGAGCTCCTCGCTGGGCGTGGGCGGCGCGCTGGGTCTGCCCAGTGCCGCGCTCCTCGCGGAGCACATCGGCTGGCATGTGCTGTTCTGGGTCTCGGCGGGGCTCGGTGCCGTGGTCGCCGTCCTGGTGGTGGCCGTGGTGCCGGAGTCGCCGCTTCGCTCTGGTGGCCGCTTCGACGTGCTCGGGGCGGTCGGGTTGTCGGCCGGACTGGTGTGCCTGCTGCTGCCGATCTCCAAGGGCGGCGACTGGGGGTGGACGAGCGGCACCGTTCTGGGGCTGTTCGCCGCCGCCGTGGTCATCCTGCTGCTGTGGGGCCGGTGGGAGCTGCGGTCCCCGCGACCGCTGGTAGACCTGCGGATCACCGTCGGCCGCCGGGTGCTGCTGACGAACCTCGCCTCCGTCATGGCCGGCTTCTCGATGTTCGCGATGTCGCTGGTGCTGCCGCAGGTGCTCGGGATGCCGAAGGCCACGGGATACGGCCTCGGTCAGTCGCTGCTGGTGATCGGCCTGTGCATGGCGCCGGGCGGGCTGGTGATGATGGCCACGTCGCCGTTCGCGGCGCGCCTGTCGGCCGCGCGGGGCCCGAAGGTGTCGCTGATGGCGGGCGCGTTGGTGATCGCCATCGGGTACGGCCTGGGCGTCGTGCTCATCGGCGCGGTCTGGGAGATCATCGTGTTCACCTGCGTCATCAGCGCCGGGGTCGGCATCGCGTACGCCGCGATGCCCGCGCTGATCATGTCGGCGGTGCCCGCGTCGGAGACCGGCGCCGCCAACGGGCTGAACGCCCTCATGCGGTCGATCGGCACCTCCACCTCCAGCGCGGTGATCTCGGTCGTGCTGGCCAACATGGTCACCCGCTTCGGCCCCGTCGAACTGCCGTCCCTCAACGGCTTCCGGGTCGCCATGCTCATCGGCTGCGGCGCCGCGCTGGCCGCGTTCCTGATCGCCGCGTTCATCCCTGGTCGGCGCGATGCGGGTAGCCTGGCCTCGGTGGCGGCTGATGCCGCCTCCAGCGCGCGGTGAACTAGAACGAGGTCAGGGAACGGTCATGAAGGTCAGTGCTGGATGACACTCTCCGAGACGGCCGCCACGATCTCTCCCCGCTCCGCACTCGCCAGGGACAAGCTGATGCACACCGCGGAGCGGCTCTACGCGGAGCACGGGTTCGCGAACGTGTCGATCAGGAGGATCGGCGAGGAGGCGGGCCAGCGCAACAAGTCGGTGGTGCAGTATCACTTCAGCACCCGCGACGAACTCATCCACGCGATCCTGGCCCGCCACATGGCCGCCATCGAGAAGCACCGCATCTCGATGGTGGCCGCGCTCGGCGAGCCGGGCGCGTTGTCCCTCCGGGACTGGATCGCCTGCGTCGTCCAGCCGAGCATCGAACACCACATCGACCTGGGCACGCCGTCCTGGTACGGCCGTTTCCTGGCGCAGACCGTGGTGGAGCCCACTCTGCGCGAGTACACGATCCAGGCGCACCTGAAGATGCCCTCGTTCCGCCGCATCGAAGAGCTCGGTTACCCGTACGGGCCTGACAAGGATCGCGAGCTGGTCGTCCAGCAGGGCGCGATGATCCGGCAGCTCATCGTCCATATGAGCGCCGAACTGGAAGCCGAACTGGCCAACGGCCGAGCCGACCACGCGGCCGCGGAGCGGTCCTGGCGCCGGTTGGGGGACAACCTGATCACGGCCATCTACGGGCTCAGCTCCTCCTTGCTGGGAGAGCGCCGCTAGAGATCGCGGCTATCGGTGGTTCCAGCCGTCGCCTCGGCCGGCCATACGTCTGGTCAGCGCCACCCGGGAGCGCACGTCGAACTTGCTGAAAATGCGTGCGACATGGGTTTCCACCGTCTTCTGACTGACCTGGAGCCGCTCGGCCACCTCCCGGTTGGTCAACCCTTGGCTGACGAGTTCGGCCACCTGCCGCTCCCGCGCCGTCAGCGCTGTTTCCCGTGCCGTGTGCCGGGGGCCGCGCGCGGCGAGCTGCCGCTCCACCCGGGCCAGCTGACCGGCGAGCCAGTCGGCGCCCGACTCCCGGTAGGCGGCCTTGGCCCAGCCGATCTCGGCGCGGGACGACACCACGTCTCCCATGCGGCCGAAGATGGTGGCGAGAAGCTGGTGAGCCAGGCCGCGTTCGCCGACGGCGCCGCTCTCGGCGAACCGCTCGGTGGCGATCCGGGCGGCCACCGCGGCTCCGGCCAGGTCGTCGCGGCCGCACAACGCGCGGGCGCGGGCGTCGTACGCGATCCCGAGACGGTAGGCGGGACCGTCGGCGGCGGCGGCGATCGCGGCCGCCGACCGGTAGAGCGCGGTGCCGACGTCGCCCTCGGCCCCGGCCTGGATCGACTGCACGGCCAGCCGCTCCACCTCGGTGTCACGGGTGAGAACCGATGGCGGTGGCGCGTGACCAGGCTCGGCGCGGCCGGCGGCGAGGTGCACCCGGGCCGCCGACACGTGCGCCATCGCCTGCCACCAGGCCGAACCGGGAGCGGCCTCGGCGAGCTGGCCGGCCAGCTTCATGGCGGGACCGGTGCCGTGCCGCCACAGTACCGGCAGCAGCATGACACAGCGGGCCATCGCCAGCGTCTCGCTGCTCTGGATGTACTCCGACGCCGCGACGGCGTGCCTCGCGGTCTCGATGGCCTCCGCCAGGCGGCCGGCGCGGGCCCTCTGGTGGGCCTGGGCGATGAGCAGGTACGGCATGGCGTAGCTGCCGCCGGACATCGTCGCGAGGTCGACCCCTCGGGCGAGGTGGCGCGCGGCCTCGCCCGGCCGCTCCAGACAGGTCTCGCCCCAGGAGAGCGGCGCGATGAGCTCCACGTGCGGTATCAGGGCGTTGTCCGACGCGCTGTCCATCAGCCATCCGGCCCGCCTGCTGTACGCCCGCGCCGCGGTGATGTCGCCGTCCTGCAGGCAGGCCAGGGCCAGCACGGCGTGCGTCGCGGCGCCGAGCGCCGGATCGGCCGTTTCCGACAGGAGCCCGACGGCTTCGAGCGCGTGCCCGCGCGCCTCGCCCGGGTCCGCCCGCAACACCGCCACGGAGGCGCGCTCCAGCAGGAGTTGGGCGCGTACCCGCCGGTCATGCCCGGTCTGTCCGGTTCGCGCGCCCAACAGGGCACGTGCCTCGTCCAGCCGGCCGAGCAGCCGCGAGATCACGGAGGAGAAGGCCACCGCCGCCGTGGCCACCTCGTGCGGCAGGTGGATGACCTCCTGCAGGATGCGCCGGCTCTCGGTCAGCGAGCCCATCACGCCGGTGCCCTTCGCCAGGCAGGTGAGCAGGTGGCCGCGGTACGGCACGAGGTCGTCGCGTTCCGGCAGCACCCGCAGGGCGTCGCGGAGCAGCCGCACCGCGGTCGCCGGCGCCGAGTCCAGGTACGCGATGCCGGCGTCGCCCAGCGTCCGGGCGGCCTGCTCGTCACCGTGCTCGGCGTACCGCTCGGTGTGGTGGGCGAGCAACGCCAGCGAGCCGTCGTTGCGGCGCAGGTAGCCGGCGGCCCGGGCATGCGCCGCGACGCGCCAGCCTGGGCCACAGGTGTCGTAGGCGGCGCCGCGTACCAGCGGATGGTGGAAGGTGAACCGCGCGCCCGCCAGCGTGCCGAGACCGTGCCGGCACAGCTCGTCCACGGCGGTGGCGGCGCTCGCGGCGTCGAGCTCGGCGATATGGGCGATGACGACGAGCGAGGCCAGCTCCCCGGCGACCGCCGCCGCATGGGCCGCCCGGCGGGCCGTCGGCGTGAGCCGGTCCAGCTCCTCGCGCAGCACCGCCAGCAGCGTCTGCTCCAGGGCGAGCGCCGCCCCGGGCCGGCCGTCGGCCAGTTCCGTCAGGGTGTTGTCGTCGGTGTCCAGCAACGCGCGCAGGAACAACGGGTTGCCCCCGCTGACCTGGTACATCAACCGCCGCCTGCGCGGGTCCGCGTCCGACGGCATGAGCGACGCGACCGCGTCCTCGTCGAGCGGGGTCAGGCTCAGCCGGGCGACGGCATCACCCGCCACCGGTGGGATCATGCTCGATCGGCAGGCGATGGCCAGCAGGAATCCGGCGGCCGGCGGGCGACGACGGAGGAACTCGGTCAGCTCCAGCGACGGCCCGTCCGCCCAGTGCAGGTCGTCGAGCGCCAGTACGACGCCGCGGTCGGCGGCCAGGTGGGTCAGGAGCGCTCGAATGCCTCGGTAGGTGTGGTACCGGTCCAACCTGCCGCGATCGGTGTCGCCCGCCGCGCCCGCCGCGCCCGCTTCTCCCGCCGACAGCAAGGTACGCAGCGCCGCCTCGGCGAGCTCACCGGGTCCGGCATCGGCGGTCGGAGCGCCGCCCGGTGCGTCGTGCTCGTCTGACAGCCGGGTGAAGGCGTCTACGTACATACCGAACGGGACGAGACGCTCGAACTCGGTGGCGCTGCCGGCGAGCACGGTCCGGCCGGCCGCGTGCGCCCGCTCGATCAGGTACCTGAGCAGCCGGGTCTTGCCCACTCCCGGCTCACCGTCGATGAGGACCAGCCGGCATTCACCGGCCGCCGCACCGGCGATGGCCTCCTCGATCCGGGCCATCTCATGGGACCGCCCGACCAGCTCGGACCACGGCTGCCCGACAGATCCCCTCGCGGCCGACCTGTCATCGGTCATGGCATCCTCCGGTCCATCCGGCGATGACGCCAGGACCCGTCGCACGGTCAGTCAAGGGTGCGAGATGATGATCATATAGATTCAGGTCGCTGTCCAGGCGCCCGCTCACATGCCCCGGCATGCGGAGAATCGCGTTGTCCGCCACGACGGCCGGCGGCTAGGCTCGCTGACAGCGGATGATCCTTTTGAGGAGCTGAGATGGTCGGTCAACCGAGCACGCGCTGACGTTCTGGGCCACCCCGGCCTGTCACCGCGTGCCGCATCCCGACTGCGGCACAGCGCACCTTTCCCTGCCCAGATTCTGTGGGCGTTCTCAGCGACTCAAGGACACCCTGTGCCGTTCGTTTCTCCTGCCGTGCTCGCGCGCCCGCCGGCGCGAGGCCGTCGATGAAGGCATCCGACCCGCCTCCGCCGAGCCTGTGGCATGACCGCGACTTCCGCCGGCTCTGGATGGGCCAGACCGCCTCCCAACTGGGAGCTCAGG
Organism: Nonomuraea sp. NPDC049141; assembly: GCF_040648415.1. NCBI lineage: Bacteria > Bacillati > Actinomycetota > Actinomycetes > Streptosporangiales > Streptosporangiaceae > Nonomuraea > Nonomuraea sp. NPDC049141. The sequence goes on along the minus strand of NZ_JBEZDR010000006.1, from coordinate 546,292 downwards.
CCTGCCAGGTCGTTCTGCCGCTCATCGCCGTGGTCGCGCTCAGCGCCGACACCCAGCAGGTCGGCATCCTCCGCGCCGTCCAGCAGGTGCCGATCCTGCTGCTGTCGCTCTTCGTCGGTGCCTGGGTGGACCGCCGGCGCTCCCGTGACGTTATGGTGCTGGCCGACTTCGGCCGGACCATGGTGCTGGCCGTCGTACCCGTGCTCCACCTCCTCGGCCTGCTCGACATGCCGCTGCTTGTCCTGGTCGCCTTCCTCGTCGGTGCGCTGACCGTGTACTTCGACGTGGCCTACCAGGCCTCCCTCGTACGACTGGTGAGACGCGGCCAGCTCGCCCAGGGCAACAGCGCGCTGGAGGGCAGCAGGTCCGCCGCGCAGATCACCGGTTCCGCGCTCGGTGGCGCGCTGGTGTCGCTCCTCACCGCGCCGATCGCCATCGTGGCGAGCGCGTTCTTCTTCGCCTTGTCCTTCCTGTCGATCCGGCGGATCCGCCGCCCCGAGTCGATGCCCGGTCCCGCCGTACGGCAGGACCGGGTGTGGCGGCAGATCCACGAGGGGTTGCAGCTCATCGTCAGCAACCCCTTGTTGCGCGCTGTGGGGATCGCCTCGGCTCTCTTCCAGTTCTCCTTCGCCGCCCTGATGACCATCTATCTGCTCTTCCTGCCGCGCACGCTGCACCTGCCGGGCGCCGCTGTCGGGCTCGTGCTGGCGGCGATGGGTCCGGGCGCGCTGGTGGGCTCCCTGCTGTCGGCCAGGCTGCCGAGGCGATACGGCTACGGCGTCGTGCTGGTGTCCGCCGCGCTGATCGCCGATGGCGTGATGCTCTGCGTCCCCGCGCTACGCGGCTCCTCCGCCGCTACGATCGCCGCGCTCATGGCGGTCAACCTGCTGTTCGGCGTCTTCAGCCAGCTGGTCGACGTCACCATCACGACGGTACGCCAGGCCGTCACCCCGATCCCTATCCAGGGCCGAATCGTCGCGACGATCAACTTCATCGGCATGGGCCTGACCCCGCTCGGTTCCCTGCTCGGTGGCTATCTGGCGGGCGCGCTGGGGCTGCGTACGAGTCTGTTACTGACCGCCGTCACGCTGGCACTCTCTCCGCTGTTCATGGCCCGGTCTCCGCTCGCCCGCCTGGGAAGGGACCTTCCCCGTGCGGCGGGCGACCCGGACGGCTGATTCCGGGTCAGCACGTCGGTGCTCAGTGAGCGAAGGCCGGCTGTTCAGTCGAGGATGGCGGTGGCTTCGATCTCGACCAGGTGGTCGGGGACGTCCAGTGCCGCAACGCCTATCAGCGTGGCCGGCGGGGCCGGGGTGACTCCCAGTTTCGCGGCTGCCCGGGAGATGCCTTCCAGGAGTGGGGGCATCTTGTCGGGGGTCCAGTCGACGACGTAGAAGGTCAGTTTCGCCACATCGTCGAAGGTCCCGCCGACCTCGGCCAGGGCGGTGCCGATGTTGAGGTAACTCTGCTCGACCTGTGCGGCGAGGTCGCCTTCGCCGATCGTGACTCCCTCGGCGTCCCAGGCGACCTGTCCGGCGATGAAGATCAGCTTCGACCCGGATGCGATCGACACCTGCCGGTAGACATCGATCGTGGGCAATCCGCTGGGGTTGGCAAAGGTGATGGCCATGGTCCTGTCTCTCCTGCTCTCTTGCGGTTACTCAGGCACTATAGGAGACTGGCTCCTGACGTGGAAGAACGCACTTTTTCGTGACTGGAGAACCTCATGGTGACCAAGCAGCTCACAGGCTCGCCCGAGGATGCGGACCTGGCGCGTGCGGGCTCCTTGGCGCGGGAGATCTTCTCGGACGTGGCCAACAAGTGGGCGTTCCTGATCGTCGAGGGTCTCGGTGATCGCACCCTGCGCTTCAGTGAGCTGCGGAGTGAGGTCGAGGGCATCAGCCACAAGATGCTCACCCAGAACCTGCGCATGCTGGAGCGTTACGGCCTGGTCGAGCGCACCGTGTACGCCACCGTCCCGCCGCGGGTCGAATACACCCTCACTGAGCCGGGCCAGGCTCTGCGAGCGACGGTCGACGGGATGTGCGGCTGGACCCGCCGGTACTTCGGTCACATAGAGGCCGCCCGCCGTCGCTTCGACGCCTGACTTCCGCGGCCAACTCAGAATGGTCGGCCACGGTCACCGATGGAGGCGGATGTCCTCGATCGCGATGTCCAGCAGCCGGCAAGCCTGCTCGTCGTCATCGTGGCCTCGGTGGCCAGTGAGATGGCGTTGATGAGCGCGAGCAGGTCTTCGGAGAGAACGCCGGGACGTACGGCGGCCGCCTGTTGTGCTCGTTGCAGGAGTTCGCGCGCCGCATTGGTGATCATCGCCTATGGCAGATCCGCTGACAGTTGGCGGCGATCGAGGCGTTCGGCATCGACATGGCTCGCCGACACTGGGATCTGGGTGGATATGTCGGTAAGTCGGGTGACCAGGTACGTGGTACTTTCCCAGCCGCCAAGCACTGCTGGAGGCGGTCTTCCGCGAACGGATCGAGACCCTGTGCGCCCACGCCTTCGACCTGGCCGGCGGGACCGACAGCCGGGCCGCGCTGCTGGAGTGGCTGAGCGCCGTCACCGCGGACGTCGCGACCATCCGAGGGCTGGCCATCGCACTAACCCGAGAGGCCAGCCCCGACTCGGCGCATGAGCACTGCTGCACGGCTCAGCTCGCCGAGGCAGGTGACCCACTGGTGCGTCGCGCCGCGCACGATGGCGCGCTGACACCGGGCGTGACCATCGCCGACTTGCTCACCCTGATCACTGGCATCGCCCTGGCCACGGAACACCACCCGGACCCCGCCGCCGAGGCGGGGCGACTGCTCGGCCTGGCCACAGCCGGGGTCGGCCCCCATCGGGGGTGAGCGGAAGGAGCACGTACCCTGCCGTCGAGCGGCTGTCGCGTTGCCGATGACCATGAACTGGTGGGCGGTGAGGCTGCCGGCCTGGACAGTGCAGTCTGCGAGCGGGGCGCTGAGGGAGATGCCGACGTTGGTCACGGCACGACGGCAGGCACGGAATCGCCGTGGCCGGTGACCCCCGTAGTGTCGCGAGCGGACATCGGATCTGGCGGATGATCAAGGTGAGTGTGCCGGAGAGCGTGGAGACGGACTGACAGGGTGCCAAGCCAGGGACGGACCGAGCGATCGGTCAAGGGCTGTAAAGCTGGGCCAGCGTAGTGATCTCCGTGCCGTCGGCGGAGGCGACGAGGGCGGTCCTGAAGCTACGGAAGTAGGGGTCGAGCCCGCCGCGCTCCAGGCTCGGCCGGGACTTGGTGCGCAGCAGCGCCACGAATCCGTCGGCGGTGTACTGCGCGGGGACAGGGCCGTCGCTCATGTCCATCAGGACGACCGTGGCTTGCGGAGCCAGCCGGTAGGTTCGGGCGGCGCCGGAGGCGGGCAGGTGGTAGCCGTCGTTTTCCACCTTGGGGCCGCAGACCAGAATGGACGGCCTGGCACTCAGCACTACCCGACCGCCGTCGAGGGAGACGCGGCTGATGATCAGCACCTCGGGCCGGGGCACCCGGTGTTCGCCTGGGCGCTTGCAGACCTCGGGGCGGGGAGGGAGTTCGACGGCGATGCTCGCCGTCGGCCGCGGGAAAGCCGACGATTGGGACACCGTGGCAGGGACCAGCTGTGTGGTTGCGGGCTGCCGCTGCGGCGCGGCCTGTGCGGAACAGCCGACAGCTGCCGCCAGCGCGGTGGCCGACATTACGATCATGCGCAGTGCGCGCATGGTGCCCCCAAACCTCGATGCTCTGGTCATGGGTGTTCGACGATCGGCGCCATCGGGAAGTTCGCGCCAGGATCAGCGCCAGGAGATCCGGCGCGAGGAGGTCCGAGGTGCTGTCTGGACGCAGCGAAGATGACAGTGGGACCTGCTCCCGACCTGGACGCTGCCACTTCGATGGAGGTCGAAATACCGGCGCTCGCGTCATCGAAGCCGGCAGTACCCGATCGAAGATCAAGTGTCACTGGGTCGGACGGTCCGACGGTTCTGGCCCAGGGTTGCGGACGGAGCGTTCAGGGAGTCGGACACCGTGCGCTTGAAGCCGGGAGAGGATCAGCTCTCGGAGCTCGCGTTCTTGGGCGGCCCTGTGGTGGTGTCCCACCCGGTCACCGGTTGCGGCCCAGCGATCGAGGACGTCGATCGTGAGAAGCCATTGAGCGATCGTGAGTCTGGGTTTCACGATCTCGTCCGGTGGCGACCACGAGCTGGATCCGGGAACGCCGGGCGGCCAGTGAGCGATCTGATCCCAACCGGCCCTTCGGATACTGAGTGCGAGGCGGACCTGCCGACGATCGGCGTCCATCAGCTCGGCTTCGACGCTGGCTTGGTTGTCCATGCAGGCGTCGATGAGCCCCATTGGTGGAGAGACATGGCGATGATCAATCGAGCACGCATGCTGAGCATGGTGTCAAGATCATGAAATGCGTTCAAGGCGGCCGCGGGTCAACATCATCGACTCGCGACAGGCCCGACGATCATCGCTACCCTTCGACAATGTCATCCCCTTACCGATCGCTTGGCGTGGTAGCGCTCGCGACAGCCGCCTTGCTCACCACACCCTCGATCTCGCAGGCGCACCAAGCGCCCACGGTCGCGGAGGATCGCGTCTTACGGGTCTACGACAACAACATCGAGAACCTGGTGAGAAACAACGCCGACGGCACATGCACCCGAATCTCGGGCCCGGACCACCTCACGTCGATGCTCGTCGACGACAACGGTAAGACGGGCACCTCTGACGTGAAGGCTCCCGATCTCCTGATCGTGCAACAGGTGCGTGGCACCGGACAGGCCACGGCATACGCCGACCAGCTCGGGGCCAAGTTCGGCTATCCGGCGGGCACCTACAAGGCGCTCGTGGCCTGGGACGGCCCCGAGGAGTGGGGCAGTACGCACAAGTGCAGCCAACAGGCGCTCGGCGACCTGAAGAAGAAGCAGACCAACGGGATCATCTACAACACCAGAACGCTGAGCCTCGCGGCAGGCGACATCTCCAAGTACTGGAGCGCGGGCTGGTTGAAGCCTGGAACACCGTACAACGGCGGGGCCGGGTGCACTCTGTACAAGCCGCCGGACAACGACGACGGCGCCACCAACGACTACAAATGGAAGCGCACCAGCGCGATCGCGGCGAAGTTCACGCTCAAGGAAACGGGGACGACCGTCTTCGCCGCGACCATGCACCTCCCGGAGGAGAACGGGGGGAACGCCTGCGCGGGCGATGGCTACACGGGAATCGCCAATTCCGGCATCCACGTCGGCGCGGACGCCACCACCCTGATGAACGCGTCAACGATCCGTGTGATCGGGATCGACGCGAATCGCACGGGCATCGCCGCCACAACACTCGGTGGTTTCGGCATGACCGGCTATGGAGCAAAGGCAACCGACGGGTCCAGGAAGATCGACTACCTCTTCGTCAAGGGCACCGTGCGGTCGTCGAGCGTTGATCACACGGTCGGCAGTACGAAGTCAAACCATCTCGCGCTGTACGGGTTCATCGAGTTCTGAACCCCCACGGCGCCGGTAAACGCTGGATCAGGCCAGATCGTGGCTGAGGTGAACAAGCGGAGCAGTGCCCCAGAAGCCGACCGGCCGGGGGAGTAGTCCAGTGGCGTTTCCCCAGGCGCGGGGGTCCGCCGGACGTCCGAGAGTCCAGGTGGGGCGGAAGCGCAGCACGCGAGCTCCCTACACCGGTGTACTCGTTGCGGTCCTCTCGCCGGTCGCCTGACGGTAGCCGTCGAGGGTGGCCGGGACGCCGGTGTGGGGCACCTCGGCCAAGTCGACTTGGTCCGTGGGATGCGCAGGACCAGGCCGTCTCCGGGCGATCCGTTGAGATGTGGCTGTGCACGATATTTGGCCACAACGCTGGGGCCTCGATACTGACCGGTGCGACGCCCAGCCGTAGGTGGCGGACACGCCGTTGGCCTGCCCGTGCTCTTCCCAGGTAGAGGCCTCCGAGGAGGCTGGTTCCAGTCCGCGTCCAGCTCTGACTACAGACACGGCGCCTGGCCCCCGGCCGACCACACCCGGTCGAGCCAGGCCGGCAAGCGATCACATGATGGGCATGAGCTTGCCGCCGGGCCGGCGGGACTGGCGGAGCTCGGCCGCCTCCTGGATCTGGTCGAGGGTGTAGGTGCGGGCGACCGATACGACCAGGACCCTTCGCCGGCCAGCCGGGCGAACTCGCCCAGCAGGTCGAAACGCAGGTCGATCTGGGTGATCCGGACACCCAACCCGGCTGCGGCGGCGAAGTCCGAGACGGTGAGGACGTGGTCGGGTCCCCGGCCGGCTCGATCAGGGCCGGCAGCGAGCCGCCGACGAGCTCTTGCGCCCGCGCGAGTTCCTGTTGCGACGCGTCGGGGTGATCGCCGCCAACCCGGCACCGGCCGAGCGCGACCTGATCAAGCTCGCTGAGTCCCCCGCGAAGAGGAGCAGCGCCCACCCCGCCCACCGCTCCGGGACCGGTCCCCGAGGAATGGGCGCATACTGGGCGCGCTCAGGACATTCCGTCCCATCCGCAAGCGGAACTCAAGGAGGATCATGTCCGCCACGATCAGGATCGCCGCCCTGGCGGTGGCCGCGTCCCTCTCTCTCGTCCCCGCCGTCGCTCCCGCCGCCTTCGCCGCCGCCAAGCCCAACCTGCGTGCCTGCTACGACGGCAACTGCAAGATCACCATCACCAAGAAGGTCTCGTTCCCGGTCGACCCCAGCTTCGGCATCACCAGGCTGACCCTCTCCTTCAAGGCCGGCCGCGTCTACGTGAAGGACAGCGGGCCGGGCGTGCGAGGCTCGGGGTACTTCGACGAAGGCGGATCGAGCACGATCAACGGCATCCTCATCTACGACCTGTCGGTGTCCAAGAAGAAGGCGGTACTGGTGCTTACGACGGGCTGAGACGCCCTGTGCCTCCGGTGACCGTCCGGCTGGAACGTCCGGGGCCGTCCGTTCGTCATCTGAGAGGTGCGGACGCGCGGGCGATCTACCAGGTCGGACAGGCCGCGCTCAACGCGCTGGCCCAAGTGCTCGGCTTCCTCGGCTCGGCCAAGGGTGCCTCCACTTGGGACCTTTTGGGAGGCGGCCTGATCGCCGACGCCCGTCGAGCACAACCGGCTGCGCTTCGCCGACGAGGTCGCCTGGCACGCCCGGCTGGCCCTGGACGTCTTCTCCCGCGAACTCGCCGACATCGGCGTCTCCGCACGCGTCAGGCTGCCGGAAGTGGACACGCGGTGGTTCGTCGACACGTTCTTCGACAACATCATCACCGATGTGATGAAGCACCAGCGCATCGAGAACACCCGCGCCGAGGGCGAGCGGACGTCCCGATGGATCAAGGACATGGGGGTGCACCTGCGGCACCGTTGTCCAGACAACGATCGCAGCTGCTGGCCAGGGAGGAGGAACTGCTGCGTGGCTGAGGCGTCGAAGCGGGCGCCTTGGCATGGAGCTTCCTGAAGCCGAGAGACGTCCGCGGCCCGGCCGCAGACGCCCTGTTCACCTACGGTTCAGGGGATGTAGATGAGGAAGTAGTAGCCCGCCTGACGGTACCGGTCACCTTTGTACCAGCGGCAGGAGGCGAGCCCGGTGTACTGGCCGTTCTCGGCGGCGTCCAGGAGGCCCACTTCGCAGTCGTCCATGGTCGCGTAGTGACTGGAGTAATACCAGTCCGGCGGCAGCGGCGCCAGGACGTGCCTTGCGGCCGAGGCGGACGCGGGTGCGGCGCCGGCCAGGACGGTGGCGCCCAGAGCTGTCGCGAGCAGGGCTGCGGCGGATAAATCACGGATCTTCACGGAGGCTCCTCGACGGCCGGGGTGGGAGGACACCTTCAGATCAGCACTGATCGTCGGGAATGGGAAGCCCTCCGTTTTCCATATCCCGGTCGTATGACCCCCTGCCTGTAACGGAATGTCGCCAGATCCAGGACGCCGCCTTCCTGCTACGCCGCGACGGGCCACGAGTCCCCGGCTTCTTCTACCGTCTCCGCCGCACACGATCCTCGACGAGCACTCAAGCCCTCCTCGACGACGCTGCCGACTCTGGTTAAAGGGAGGCAAGCAGTCACACCCCGGCACCCCTTGCGCACCTGAGCCTGCCAAGCAAGCACAGTTCGTGATCATTAGCTTCGGATTCGCGCACGCCTCGCTACCGTGGGCTGGCCTTGACGTCGATGCCTGACGTGCACTCGACGCCCATTCGGTCATTGGGCCGCCGGAGGTGTGGGTGCGGGCGCCCGGCGGCGGCCAATGGCTACCGTCCCCCTGACAGGCTCGTCCTTATGGGCGCGGCCTAACGGGACTGCGGACCGCATATCGTCCGGCGAAACGCCCCAGGAGGTGCGATTTGCAGGCGGCCGCAAATCCTCATCGTCGAGGACGAACCCCCTGATCCGGCTGGACCTCGCTGAGCTGCTCACCGACGACGGCTACCAGGCGGGCGACGGCGAGACTGCGGTCTACCTCGCCAGGCCGTTGGCTTCCCGATATCGTGATCATGGACATCAAGCTGCCGATCTGTGACGGGATCGGCGCCGCCGCGCGGATCCACGCCGAGCGACTGACACCGATCAGGGTCCTCGCCGCCTTCTTCCAGCGCGACCCCGTTGACAAGGCGCGAGACGCGGGCGGCTACGCCTACCTGGTCAAGCCGTTCACCGTGGTTGAACTCCGGCGGCGAGGGGAGGTCGACCGCGTCCCAGGCCGAGGGCTACCTGAACGGCCGGTTCGGCCTGTCGACGGGATGGCGGACTGGCAGCAGGATACCGCCATCGATCAGTGGATGCTGATCTCCCAGGTTGCCGCATAGGTCGTTGCCGGCAACGTGGTGCGAGATGCCGACGGTATACCTGCGCCGGCCACGACCCAGATGGGTCCCGAGACGATCATCGTCGACGCTTACCTCACGATCTGCGACGAGCAGGCCGCCCGCCAGGCCTTCGAACTGACCACCACGGCCACCGTCCTAGACCTCCGGCCACGCTCCGCCGGGCTTGTCCCGCACCACACCTTTCGAACCGAAGCGCCACCAGCTCATTCACCTGGCAGGGCGTAGGGGAAGTCCTGCCCGACATGGGACAGCCATTCCTGCCAGGCAAATCGGGCGCAAGCAAGCGTACGATCTGCCGGATCGACGCTGGCCCATTTTGGGGGCACCTGGTTGAAGCTCCGAGGCCAACTACGGTCTCAGATCGGCCAACGTCAAGGCGTCCGGACAGAGGTTGTCTGGCGTCACTGAACATGACATCGGAGCCTGCGGGCTGACCTGGGCACTGTTATTTAGATCAGCATCTCATTTGTTCGACTGAACGACGTTCAAAATGACAGTACGGTCCAAGCCCTGCGTGGTCAGTAGGCGCCGGGTGTCGCGGCGCCAAGGACCAGCCGACGAAGGTGCTGCAGGGTGATCATGACGTTGGCACGACGGTTTCGGGGTGGGTGCAGACCCCGGCTGTCAGGTGTCTCGTCCGGTCGTCCACACCACGGCGAGTCCGTCGTCGGTTCCCACGCCCCAGACCGTGGTGGAATCGGGCTGCCGGGCGATCGCCGCCAGGTCCGCCGGCAGCCGTAGGGTGGTCCGCTGCCGGCCGGACACATGCGTGAGCCGCCGCGCCGGCCAGTTGTTCAGCCACAATCCGCCACGGCCGTCGGGGACCAGTTCGCGGCCCTGGGGCTCGTCTTCCGCCGCGCCGAACCGCCACGACCAGCCGGACCCGTTCCAGCGCATCAGGAGTGGCTGGACGTGGAAGTCGTCGCAGTCCTGTCCGCACCAAACGAGCTGACCTGCCACCCATACCTCGCGCGGGCCGAGCACCGCGAGGTCGGAGATGCTCAGCGACGGCTGCGGCTCATACTGGTCGGCGTAGGGGATTCGCGGCAGAGGGATCTGAGGTGAGGGGAGGTCGTGCCAGCGCACGCCGTCCCAGCGAGCGAGCCTCGGCGCCCACCTCTTGGCGGAGTGGTCTTCCTCGGCACCCGGCCTGGTGCCGGCAACCCACACCTCGCCGTCCCCGCCCGCCGCGACAGCAGCCGGTTCCATCTCCAGCTTCCGTATGCTCGGCCTTCCTGCGGTCCACTGTGTGAGCACGGACCTCTCCTGCTGCTCCAACCGGGTCAGAAGCCAGAGCTCGTCGCCCGCCGTCGCCGCTGCGGTGCCCGGCTCTCCCTCCAACTTGGTCTCCGCCCACTTGCCCGCCGCCCCGTCACCGCCGTTCCACCGTGCCATGCAGGGCGGCTCCGTGACGAACCCCCCGATCACCGGTTTTCCCTCGTTCTTCCCCGTCACCCAGACGGTCCCCTCAGGGGAGGCGGTCACTTGGGTGAGCGTCTCGGCGCAGGCAGGGGCGGGAATCTCCTGCCAGGTCGTGCCGTCGTTGCGCCACACCACCCCGACTGCTGTGGGGCAGTGGGGTTCGGGGGGCAGGGATTTCGTGCCGACCACCCAAACGGTGCCGTCCTCCAAGGCGACCACGTCGTTCAACGTGGTGTTGTCCGCGAGCGTGGCGATCATCCGCCATCCCTCCTTGGCGGTCGTCTCCTTGGCCGGGGCAGGGGCAGGAGTCGAGGTCCTGGCGCAGGTGGGGAGCGGGGCCGTGCCGGCAGCGGGAGCAGGAGCAGGGGAACAGGCCGTGAGCCCGAGGAAGATGGCTAAGAGCAGTGGGAGGATGGCTCGCATCCGGATCACGCTTCAGCGGAAGTCCTGCCGGGGGCCGGGATAGATTGACGGACAGCGCCTCGGCGGGCCACCGCGAAATGCGTGACCTTGAAACTCGACCGCATGCGGGTCACCTGTATCCCCGGCACAAAGCGGCCAGACACCCGAAGTAGGCCGAGGTGCACCAGCTCCACCTGGCCGTTGACGAATCAAATGAATGGTCTTTTAATTCATTCATGGGGCGTATCGCTGGCGTCACCGCCGCTGAGACGCGGGTGCGGCTGCTGCAAGCCGCCGCCGAGGTGTTCGCCGAGCGCGGGTACGAAGGCACGCGTGTGGCCGACATCGCCGCGGCCGCGGGAGTGAGCAACGGCGCGTTGTATGCGCACTTCGGGTCGAAGGCCGAGCTGATGGTGGCCGCGCTGCGCGCGCACGGGCCTCGACTGATGGCGGACCTGTTCGCCGCCGATCCCGACCGGTCGATCGCGGAGCTGCTCGTCGCCGTCGGCCGCCGGCTGCCTCGCCGTCGCGAAGCCTGCGGGTATCTCATCGTCGAGGCGTTGGTCGCGGCCCGCCGCGACGAGGAGGTCGCCCAGCCGATGCGTGACTACGTCGGCGAGCGCGCTGACTGGCTCGCCGGGCTCGTGGGGGTCGCCGAGAGCGGTGGCGAGCTCGACCCCGCGCTGTCGCCGAACGCGCTCGCCCACTTCTGCCTCCTGATCGCGATGGGCAGCGCGCTCATCAGCCCGGATCTGCACGCGGTGAATGACGAGGAGTGGACCGCGCTGCTCACCCGTGTCGTCGCCGCGCTCGCGCCCACCGAGCCCACAGCACAAAGGGGAGCACAACAGTGAAAGTGCGGATCAGCTCCGAGCGATGCCAGGGGCACGGTCGCTGCTACGACCTCGCCCCCGACCTGTTCGGTGAGGACGACGAGGGCTACGGGCAGGTCATCGGCGAAGGCGTCGTGCCGCCGGACAAGGAGCGCGCGGCGCGCTTGGCGGCGTCCAACTGTCCCGAACGCGCGATAGAGATCCTCTAGGAGGCTCGCATGACCGTCGACGACCGCTTCGGCCAGGACTACCGGGAAACGCTGGAAGAGCGGTCCCACGGTGCCCGCAACGAGATCATCACTGGGCCGGTCACGGACTGGGCGACCGACTTCTCCCACGCCGAGCCCGAATGGGCGGCCGACCCGTACCCCATCCAGGACGAGCTGCGGGAGCGCTGCCCGATCGCGCACACCGAGCGGTTCGGCGGCGGGTGGCTGCCGACCCGCTACGAGGACGTGGCGGCCATCGCCTACGACACCGAGCACTTCTCGTCCCGGGCGATCATCATGAGCAACTTCCGTCCGCCCCCCGAGATGGCGCCCGTGGGGGGTACGCCGCCGATCTCCTCGGATCCGCCCTTCCACCACCACGCGCGCAAGTTGCTGCTGCCGGCGTTCACCAAGTCCGCCGTCGCCAAGCGGGAGGCGGCCACCAGAGCGTTCTGCCACACCCTCATCGACGCGCTGGAGGGGCAGGACGTCGTCGACGCCGCCCGTGACTATGCCCAGCACATTCCGATGCGGGTCATCGCCGAGATGCTCGGCTTCCCGCCCGAGGACGGGGCGCGCTTCCGGGTGTTCATCGAGAACGCGCTCGAAGGGGTCAACCTGCCGCCGGAGGAACGCCTCGTCCGGGCGCAGAAGCTGTTCGACTACCTGCTCACGCAGATCCGCGACCACGTCGACCACCCGCGTGACGACCTCACCACCTACCTGATCAACGCCGAGCTCGGTGGCCACAAGCTCGATCCCTCCCACGTGGCCGGCACGATGGCGCTGCTGCTCATCGCCGGCATCGACACGACGTGGAGCGCGATCGGCGCGTCGCTGTGGCACCTGGCCAAGACTCCCGCCGACCGCGAACGCCTGGTCGCCGAGCCTGGACTGCTGCCGACCGCGATGGAGGAGTTCCTCCGGGCCTACGCCCCGGTCACGATGGCGCGGCTGGTCAAGGAGGACATGCAGTGGCGCGGTGGCGACATGAAGGCCGACGACTGGATCCTGCTGTCGTTCCCGGCGGCCAACCGCGATCCCGCGCAGTTCGAACGGGCGGGTGAAGTCGTCATCGACCGTGAGGTGAACCGGCACGTCGCGTTCGGGCTGGGCATCCACCGCTGTGTGGGCTCGCATCTGGCGCGCATGGAGCTGCGGGTCGCCCTGGAGGTCTGGCTGGAGCGGATCCCGGCCTTCAACCTGGCCGACCCGGCGGCCGTGACCTGGGCGACGGGTCAGGTCCGCGGGCCACGTACCCTCCCGATCCGCATCGGGGTGTGATCGATGAGTAGGTCCTGTCGTCTCGTACGCGGTCGTTTAAATTTTTTCCGCGGGTGTGTCGGATGGCGTCGAGCGCGTTCGTAGCCAAGGTGAGAGGCCGGCAACGGGCCGGTCGCCACTCACCTGGCAAGGAGCGTGCACACCGTGGACCAGGAGATCGTGAGCGCCACCCTGACCGTCGCCGTGCCCGCCGCGAAGGTGTTCGCGGTGCTGGCGGACCCGACGGCCCATTCCGCGATCGATGGCACCGGTTGGGTTCAGGAAGCTGTCAACCAGGCGCCGCTGACCGAAGTGGGGCAGATTTTCCGGATGGCCATGTATCACGCCAAGCATCCAGACGGTGACTACCAGGTGGTCAACAAGGTCCAGGTGCTCGACCCGCCGCGCGCCATCGGCTGGCTGACGGGGTATGACAAGGGCGACGGTCACCTGGAGTTCGGCGGCTGGATCTGGCGTTACGACCTTGCGCCGCTCGGTCCGTCCGAGACCGAGGTCACGCTCACCTACGACTGGTCGGCGGTGCCGCAGTTCAGACGGGAGTTCATCCAGTTCCCGCCGTTCGGCCCTGAGCATCTCACCAACTCGCTGCACCACCTGGCCGAGCTTGTCGCCGGTAGGTGATGACAAGGTGCCGGCGTCAGCCGCCGGGCTTGGTCAACTCCACGCCGTCGAACCGGAACACCGTGACGCGACCGGGGTAGTCGGCGACCGCCAGGAGCCGGCCGTCGGCGGAGAAACCAACCGCCTGGTACCAGGCCGACCATCTACCGGGTACGGCGAAGCGCGGCTCCAGCGGCTGTCCGGTCGCGACGTCGTGGACGATGACCGGGCCGCCATCGCGGGCCCCGGCGAGCAGGGTCCCGTTGGGTGACAGCGCGAAGTCCTGAAACCGCTCGAATCCGTCCCGCTTGTCCTCGATCGCCCAGCACAGGGCGCCGGAATCCACCGAGACGCCGAAGCACCCTGACATCGCACCGCTCGCGACGAGGATCTGCTCGGTCCTGTCGAACGCCAGTTTGTCGAACCGGCGGTTGATCCCCTGGAATCCCGCCGGGTAGGGGAACCGGGCGGCGAGCACTCGCTGACCGGTGTCGACATCCCAGATCTCGAGGTCGTACTCCGTGTCGCGGTTGTCCGGGTCGTGGGTGAGGCCGAGGAGCCGGCCCGACGGCGACAGCGCGGCGGTGGTCTGGAAGCGCTTGCCCGCTGGAAGATCGAGGCACGAACCGCCGTCCGGGCCCAGCACGCGCAGCGCGTGATCGCTGTCGACCACGACCATCCGCCGGCGGGCCGTGTCCCACCCTGGTCGGGTGTGGGGCAGGGGCTGGACATGGCCGGTGGCGAGCGCCACCGTGTAGCTCACCTCCGCCATGCTGCTCGTGTTGCGGACGGTGAACGTCAGGTGCGATCCGTCCGGTGCGAAGGCCACGGTATGGATGAGTGAGTACTGATACGCCTCGGTGTACAGCACCCGGCGGGCGCCGGTCCGCAGGTCCACTGTCTGCACATCGGCGCCGGCCTGACCGGTCTGGCCGGGGATGCCGCGGGCGACCGCGACGGTGTGGCCGTCCGGGTGCAGGGCGGTCGTCACGACGCCGTTCGTCGCCCGCGTCGCGCACTGGGCGACGACGTCGCCCGGTGCGGTCGCGGCGACGTCGCGGAGCAGGGCGTACCCGTCACGCATCTTCTCGGCGACGACCTTCTCCAGGGCCTCGCGCGCCGCGCGAGCGTCATCGAACGACTTCGCGCGCCCCTGAGGCTTCCCGGTGCCGGTCCACCAATTCCGGTGCAGCTCGGCCCCATCGGTCCGGAGTTCCAGGTACTTGGGCTTCGAGGTACCGGGATGAGTCAGGAGAATATGATCACGATTCACACGCGGCATCGTAGAGGCCTCCGATGCCGAGCAGGTCGCGAATCACTGTCATCGGCAGGTGCGGAGCATGTTGAGCAAGCTCACCTTCTCCTTCCGCGTCACGAAGAGCCGGTAGTGATGCTTCACCGTGATCCATGAGGTGGCGTACCGGCACCAATAGCCGCGGCGCGGCGGCCGCCAGCTCTGCGGCCCCTGGCCGCCCTTGGCGATGTTGGCGGAATGGCTGACCACTATCAGCTCGGGGCGGGTGAGGTCGTTGGCGAACGCGCGCCGCCGCGCCTGGCTCCATTTACTGGC
The DNA here is from genome assembly GCF_040648415.1 of Nonomuraea sp. NPDC049141. Taxonomy (NCBI): domain Bacteria; kingdom Bacillati; phylum Actinomycetota; class Actinomycetes; order Streptosporangiales; family Streptosporangiaceae; genus Nonomuraea; species Nonomuraea sp. NPDC049141. The sequence goes on along the minus strand of NZ_JBEZDR010000006.1, from coordinate 531,137 downwards.
GCCGGAGCGCCAGGCGTACGACAGCGGTACGACGTGGTCGACGTCCACCTGCTTCTCGCTCTTCAGCCGCTTGCCGTCGTACGGGCTGTACCAGACGCCCTTGACCGGCTGGCAGGCCGCGTTCCTGCGCACGTGTCGCCCGTCACGGGCCAGGACCACTTCTCGTGTCCCGCACCTGCCCCTGTGGTGCGCCCATCGGGGTTGGAAGCGCCGGTGGCTGTAACCGCGGATCGACAGGGGCCTGGCGACTTTCAGCTGGGCCAGCATCCTGCGGGCCACCGCCTCGGCGCCGGCTTGTGGCCGCTTGCCGACGTCGGCGGACGCCTGCGGGGGAGCGGTGACAGCGGCGATCGGGATGGTCAGAAGGGTGAGTGCGGCGACTTGGATCGGCCGCCTCGAGAAGATCATGGTTCCAGCCATACCAGTCACTCCCCGCCGACGGCAGTGATATTCAAGAACAGGACTTACTCGCCCAAGCGGAACTCGGCCCGCAGGCCCGCCGGTGCCAGGCGTCCGCAGAACTCGGGTTCCGCGGCGACCGCGTTCGGCGCGTGTAGGTGAAAGCGCTGGGCGATACGGGAGGTGGCGAGGGTGAGCTGGCGCATCGCCACCGCGGCGCCGAGGCAGTAGCGAGAGCCGGACCCGAACGGCAGGTACGTGCCAGGCGTCGGCCGCGCCGTCTCCCATCGAGCCGGGTCGAACTCGTCCGGCTGAGACCACCAGCGAGGGTCGCGGTGGATCAGGTACGGAGTGCACAGCACCTCGTCTCCCGGTCGTAACCGCCACTCGCCGAGCGTGATGGCGGTACGCGCGACCCTGGTCATCATCCACGCCGGAGGAGACAGCCGGAGGGTCTCCTTGACCACGGCCTCGGCCAGCGGAAGCCGCCCGTGCGGCGCGGCCCCGGCCGGCGGGCCGGCCTCGTTCGCGAGGTCGGCGGTCAGGCGCGGGCGGATGGCGAGTTCGCGGACGATGGAGGTCAACGCCGCCGCGGGAATGCCGTGCCCGCCGATCAGGATGCTCCACAACGTGGTGGTCACCGATTTGTCGGTCATCGCCGGATGTGCGCTGAGCAGTACGTCGAGCAGGTCGCGATGCGGGCGGTTGAAGTCGACGTCGTGGTCGGCGACCCGGCCGACGTCACGTCGCCGGGCGGGCTCAGCGCGTCTGGCGGAGACCAGCCGGGTAAGCGTCTCCATCGTGCGGCGGTGAACGCGGGCGAATCGGCGGTTGCGCGGCAACGGAACCCACGCGGGGAGCTGATAGTCGGCGTCCTCGAACGGCAGCAACGCCGCGTGGTTGGCCGCGAGCAACTCGGGGATGCCCGGCGCGTCCTCGCCGAGGCACAGGTCGGCCACGGCGTGCCCGGCGAAGTCGAGCATCACCGGCAGCACGTCGACGTCGCGGCCCGCTGTCCGGTCGAGCACGGCGTCCAGAATCGCGACTGTCCGGCCGTCCATGCCCGCGGCCGCGGCATCGCCCAGGGCGGGCCGCACCACGCGGCGCGCCCGCATCCACGGGCTGATCATCTCGCCGGCCGCGTGCAGCGCCGACGAGCCGGCGAACGGCGTCAGCTCCGTGACGTAGTCGTGATTGGTGGCGGTCAGAACCTGATGGGTGAGCCGCGGGTCGATGGTGAAGACGACCCGCTCGTCGAAGGAGAACACGTCGCCGTATTCACGATGGTGGCGGCGGAGAAAAGAAATGCGGTCCTTGTCGTACGCGACGACGTTGCCCAGCAGCCAGTGGCCGCGGGGCCCTGGTGGGCGTGCCGTGTCCAACTGGCGGGGTCTGTTTACTTGCCGTGGTGGTAGGGCCAGTAGATGTATCGGCCGCTGACCCGAGCCTTGCCGACTAGGCGGGCAGCCACCTGACGCAGCAGTCGCACGACTTTCTCACCGTCCTCACTGATCGAACCGGATGACGTGACTATGAATCACGTTTTTGGCCCGGTCAATCGTCGCCGCAGAATGTATGGGCGGGGGTTGTTTTCGGCTATGTCGTTATCAACCTTTCGACCGATCGGCCGCTGTAGCGGCTGTGGCTCGCATAGTAGGTTGCTTCAGTGCTGAAATGCCTACGACGTAAGGTCGTTTGGTTAGCCGTCGCCGGAGTCGTCGCCGCCGGGTCGCCGGTCGGACTCGGCTCGTCGTTCGCGTACGCCTCTGATTCGGGTAACTCCGTCATCGTCTGGGACGGCAACGCCCAGACAGCGATCTGGGACATCGCCGGTCAGCAGCCGCAAGTTCAGGCGCGCAGCTTCGCGATGGTGCACGGAGCCATTTACGACGCGGTGAACGCGATCGCCCGCACTCCCTACCAGCCCTACTTGATCGCACCGGCCGCCAACGGTGCCGAGTCGACGGACGCGGCCGTCGCGACCGCGGCCTTCCGCGTGCTGGACGCGCTGTTCCCGGCTCAGCGGGCGAGGTTGAAGACGCAGTACGACGAGTCGCTGGCCGCGATTCCCGATGGCGGCGCGAAACGACGCGGCATCACCGTGGGCGCTCAGGCGGCCGATGCGATGATCGCCGCGCGGGAGAACGACGGGGCGTTCGGCAGCCAGACCTGGACCGTCGGCACCCAGCCTGGCCAGTGGCGGCCGGCGCCTCCCACCTTCGCCTCCGACGGGGCATGGGTCGGTTACGTCAAACCGTTCCTCATCCCCAGCGCGTCCATGTTCCGCACGTCCGGCCCGCCATCGCTCACCAGCCGCCGGTACGCCCGGGACTTCAACGAGGTCAAGACGATCGGCTCGGCGACCAGCACGCTCAGGACGGCCGACCAGACGCAGGCCGCGATTTTCTGGCACGATCGGCATCTGGCCGAATGGGAGATCAAGCGCCAGCTCGCGACGACGCAGCGACTGAACACGCTCCAGACGGCGCGGATGTTCGCGATGGTCGATCTGGCCGAAGCCGACGCCACGATCGCCTGCTTCAACGAGAAGGCGGCGTGGAGCTTCTGGCGGCCGGTCACCGCGATCCAGCTGGCCGACACCGACGGCAACCCGGACACGGTGGCCGATCCCAACTGGATGCCGCTGCTCGTCACGCCGCCGCACCCCGACTTCACGTCCGGACATGCCTGTTTCACCGCCGCGAGCATGTCGGCGTTGGCCTACTTCTTCGGCCGGGACGACATCTCCTTCAGCGGGTACAGCGCCGACTCGGGCACCACCCGGCACTTCCGCGGCTTCTCGCAGGCGCTCGCCGAGGTCGTCAACGCCCGCGTGTGGGGCGGCATCCATACCCGCACGGCCGACGTCCAGGGCGCGAAGATCGGCGGCCAGGTCACCGCCTACATGGCCGGCCACTACTTCCGCCCGAAGAGGTGACGACCCCGGCGACGCCGCCGGGGTCGCGTGCTCGTGTGGTTCGGTGCGGGCGGATGCCGGACGTCGGTGGCCGTCAGCCCGGGGAGCGCTCGGCCTGCGGCGGAGCCCAGAAGCGCTCGTAGTTGCCGACGGTCGACAGCGAGCGCGGTTCGGCCCGATCGAGGTACAGGACGCCGTTGAGGTGGTCGGTCTCGTGCTGGGCGATCCGCGCCGGCCAGCCGGACAGCTCCACGTCGTACGCGCGCCCGCCGCCGTCGAGAGCCGACAGCCGGACCCGCGCGTGGCGCGGCACGACGGCGGTCAGCCCCTCGATACTCAGGCATCCCTCGTAGAACGCGTGGTAGCGGGACTCCAGAGGGGTGACGACGGGGTTGACGAGTTCCAGCGGAGGCTGGGGCACGCGCTCCCGCGCCGTGGCGATCTCCGGCGGCACGTCGGCGGGGTCCTCGATGACGGCCAGCGCCAGCGGGATGCCGATCTGCGGCGCGGCGAGCCCCACCCCGACGCCCGGCAGGTGCCGGAACATCGCGTCGAGCAGCTCGCGCAGCAGGCCGTCGGGGAGCTGGCCGTCGTACGGCTCGGTCGTGCGGCGCAGCACGGGGTCGCCGGCCTGGGTGATGGACCAGGGGCGGGGCGCCGCCAACAGGGCGTGCACCCGCTCGGCCAACTCCTCGCCGCCGCTCATCGGGGGCCACCGGTGGCGTACTGGGGTTCCATGCGCAAGGGATCCTATCGGTCAGTAGTCGCTCAGCAGACGGTAGACCACGCCCGGGCCGAAGTCCCCATTCCCGATCTGGAAGGTCTTGATTTGTGAAGGAGATCACTCTTATAGTCGGAATGATGCACCTTTCATACGACTTAGAGCACTTGTGAGGTTTTCCGTCCTGTCGGTGTGGCTGGTTGAGCGGCTGCACATCGATCTCTGCCGTCTGACCGGGTCCATCTGTCGCTGATCGCGCTCTGACGTAGCGCTTGATCCCCTCGACCCCGTACCACCCCCTTTCTGCATGCCTTCTTAGGCATGCCGTCTTTCGGAGCCTTCCTCATCGTGAAGAGATTCTCTTTCTCCCTGCAGCTGCTGCTGGGCCTGGTCGTGGGTGTGGCCCTCGGCTTCGCCGCCCGCATCTGGGACCTCGCCTGGCTGGCCACCACCCTGACCGAAGTCGGATCGATCTTCGTCCAGCTGCTCAAGCTGGCAGTGCCGCCGCTGGTGTTCACCGCCGTCGTGGTCAGCGTCGCCAACCTCCGCAACGTCAACGGCGCGGCTCGGCTGGCGGGCAAGACGCTGTTCTGGTTCCTGGCCACCGGGCTGATCGCCGTCATCGTCGGCATCGGCCTCGGCTTGATCATCAACCCCGGTCAGGGCGTCACCCTGAGCACGGCGGGCGCGAAGGCGCCCGAGCACGTCGGATCCTGGGTCGACTTCCTCACCGGCATCATCCCGACGAACATCGTCACGGCGTTCACCGAGCTCAACGTCCTCCAGATCGTCTTCCTGGGGATCGTCCTCGGTGCGGCGGCCCTCGCGATCGGCGAGAAGGCCGAGCCGTTCCTCACCTTCAGCCGCTCGATCCTCGAACTGGTCCAGAAGGCGCTGTGGTGGGTCATCCGCCTGGCCCCCATCGGGACCGCCGGCCTGATCGGCAAGTCGGTCGCCACCTACGGATGGGACCTGCTCGCGCCGCTGGCGAAGTTCGGTCTCGGCGTCTACGTCGGCTGCTTCATCGTCCTGCTGGCCGTCTACCCGGCGCTGCTCTCGCTGGTCGGCAAGGTCAACCCCATCACGTTCTTCCGCAACGCCTGGCCCGCGATCGAGCTGGCCTTCGTCTCCCGCTCCTCGGTCGGCACGCTGCCGCTGACGCAGAAGGTGACGATCGAGCGTCTGGGAGTCGACCGCGACTACGCCTCCTTCGCCGTGCCGTTCGGTGCGACCACCAAGATGGACGGCTGCGCCTCGATCTACCCGGCGCTGGCGGCGATCTTCGTGGCGCAGGTGTTCAACGTCCACCTGGGCGTCGGCGAGTACCTGCTCATCGCGTTCGTCTCCGTCGTCGGCTCGGCCGCGACGGCCGGTCTGACCGGCGCGATCGTCATGCTCACGCTGACGCTGAGCACGCTGGGCCTGCCGCTCGAGGGCGTCGGCCTGCTGCTGGCCATCGACCCGATCCTCGACATGATCCGCACCGCGACCAACGTCGCGGGACAGATCGTGGTGCCGGTCCTCGTGGCCCGTGGTGAGGGCCGGATCGACGAGGCGGTGCTCAACGCGCCGCCGCAGCCGCTCGACGAGGCTCCGGCGAGCGCGCCGCGCACCTCCGGCGAACCAGCGATCGCCTGACCAAGCCTGACCAGCCTGACCAGCAGACGGGGCCGCCCACGCGAGGGCCGCCCCGTCTGTTCATGTTCCGGCAGGCGCTCCCGGTGGTCAGGTTCGCACGATGACGGCGCTGTCGATCCCGTTCCACGCGAGGTTGGCGTTGTCCAGCAGGAGCTTGTCCACGTCGATGGAGTGCTCGCTGGCGTCCGCCGGGTCGGCGACCTTGAACGTCGTGGGATGGACGGAGCCGTCGGCGTGGACCACACCGCCGTAACCGGTGATGGTCACATAGTGCCGGAGGGTGGGCGTCGAGCTGTTCCACCACGGCAGTTTGCCGGGGATCACGAGGACCATCACCGGTCTGCCGCGCGACAGGGACGTGACGATCCGGTTGATGCCCGCCTCATACGTCTGCCCGTTGGAGACCGCTATCTCCTCCCACTTGTACTGCCAGTCGGAGGCCGGGATGTAGGAGTTGATGACGGCGGGGATCCTGCCCGGCATGGTGGCGCCGAACAGCGTCTCGCCCGTCTGCAGCTTGTCGGCCAGCTCCGACTGCGGCGGAGCCGAGATGCCGATGGTGGCGAGCGTGGTCTGCACGGCGCCCGGGCCGCACCAGTTGCTGCGCTCCTGCTGCTTGGCGGAGAGTCTCATGTCCAGGGCCCGTACCGGGAGCTGCCACGTCCCCGCGATGCCGAACTTGGCCTCGGTGACGACGTAGGGGCGCCTGAGGTCGGTGAACGCGGTGTAGCACGCCCGGCTGGCGTTCGTGGTCATCGTCGGGCACGAGTCCGAGATGTCCGGGCCGTCGCCGCCGAACCAGAGCCGCAGGTTGACCTGGAAGTTGGTGTACGCGCCTGGGTTGATGAAGGCGACGGCGCGAACCTGGGTGCGGTTGCCGTTGAACTCGAGGCACACCTGGTAGGCGGTGCCGTTGTGGACGCGGGTCTCGCTGCAGGTGGTGTTCAGCGTGGTCGGGTATTCGTGCCAGATCCCCGCCTGCGCGGGGAGGGCTGGGACGGTGATGACCGCGAGTGCCGTTCCCATCAGGATCGTGAGTAACGCTCTGATCACTCTTTGCACGGGTATGCTTCCTCGTATATCGGTTCAGGCCGAAATGTTCAGGGCTAATGGATGGCGAGCCGGTACAGCCGCTCGTTGATCTTGTAGTAGAGGTTGCCGAAGCCGTCGGCGGTCAGCCCTTCCGCACCCGAGACCGTCAGCAGCACGGTCAGCGCCTTGGTCGACTTGTCGATCTTGAAGATCTGGTCGCCGGCCGTGCCGTACACGTGGCCGGGATCCTGGGCCACGGTCAGCAGTTCCCCGTCACGCCAGGCCAGACTGGACTTGGCGGCGTAGTCGGGGTCGGGGAACAACCGCGTCGCCGTGATCGCCTCGGGCCGGGCCGGATCGAGGGTGAGCAGTGAGCCGCCCGCCAGGCCCCAGAGCTCGCCGTCCACCTCCGTGAGGGCCGTGACGGCCTTGGGCGCCGTCAACGGGAGCGGATACGGGCGCACGGCACCGGTGGCCGGGTCGTAGGAGAACAGCGTGGCCGACGCTCCCGGCGCGTAGACGGGGTCGACGCCCAGGGCGCCGCGCGTGGAGGTGCCGCCGAACACCTTTCCGCCCGCGTAGGCCAGCGAGACGACGGCCTGGTTCGGCACCACGCAGATCGTCCGCCCGGCCGTGCCCTCCTTCCACATGGTCAGGGCGCCGCTGCGCTTGCCGTACTTGGGCACCGTGCCCATGTAGACGGTGCCGTCCGGCCCGCCGGCGAGCGCGTACGGCCGGTCCTGCGGCGGCGGCCCGTTGCCCGGCTCGCAGTCGTCGGCTTTGTCGCCCGCCTCGCCGCCGGTGTACCGGAGTGTGGGCGGCCAGGGACTTGCGGGGTTGTAGCTGTAGAGCTTGGCCGAGGGATAGGCGCCGATGTAGAGCAGGCCGTTGTGCGCCAGCAGGCTGTCGGTCTGGCTGAGCCCGTTGAGGGTCTTCGTGTCCGGCCGGTTGTCGTCGCCGTCGCCTCGCAGCGGGTCGTAGATGCCGGTCCCGCCGGTCAGGTAGCCGCCGGTGTAGACACGGCCGTCGGGTCCCGCGCCGAGCGCGTTGATCGCGGCGGGCAGTACGGGGGTGCCGGCGACGACTCTGCTGCTCCAGGCGCCGCTCGCGGTGTCGTACTTGAAGATCCTGGTGCCGTCCGAGGCGGCGCCGAGGCCGACCAGGGTGCCGTCGGCCCAGGTGTAGCCGGTGACGTCGAGTCCGGGCCGGACGGAGGTCGCCTGCACGGATCCGGTGGCCACGTCGTAGGAGTGCAGCAGGCCGTCCTTGACGAACCACACCTTGCCGTCGCGGGCCGGCGAGTGGTGCAGGTCCACGTCGGTGATCGCGGCGTCGGTGGTGGCGGCGTACGAGCCGTCGGCGTTGCGGGCGACGCGCAGGACGAGCAGCGTGCGGTCGATCCAGGCGAACAGCCTGCCGCCGGTCCAGGTGAGCCCGCCCACCATGGAGTTGTGCGCGTAGGCCGCCGGAAGCAGGCTGTCCACCCGCCCCGTGACGTTGTCGAACCTGACCAGCGCGGCGTTCGTGCCGGTGCCCAGGTACGTGGCGTTGGCGGCCGGGTCGTGGGCGATGCTGCGCACGTACTGCGCGCCGGTCACGATGGGCACGCTCCCGATCGTGGTGAAGGCGCCGTTGTCGTACTTGAAGTAGCGACCGTCGTTGTAGGTGCCGCCGTACACCTTCCCGCCCGCACCCGGCTCCAGGTCCCAGATGAAGGAGTAACCGCCTTCCGCCCGCCCGAGGTCGGTGACCGTGGACTGGCCGGGGACGTGCCGGTAGAGCTTGGAGTTGGGATAGGTGCCCAGGTAGACGCTGCCGTCGGTGGCCGTTGCCGCCGCCCAGCCGCCGACGGTGGGCGTGTCCGCCGAGTCGGGAATGGTGATCTTCCGGGTCACCTTCTCGGTGGCCACGTCGATCACCGCGAGCTGCGGGTTGGCGTCTTCGGTGCCGGTATAGAGGGCGTACGCGCTTCCGCCCGCGAACGTGGTGGCGTTGGGCACGCTGCTCTCGATCTGCACGCCCAGATCGGTCACGTCCTTGGTGATCAGCACCTCGTCCCAGTAGGCGGTGCCCACGTCGGCCACCCCTGAGTAGATGAGGGCCGAGACCGTGGCCGTGCCGGTGGGCGCGACCCCCGAGGCCGTGACGCGGTTCCACCGCCGGCCCGTCACCGCCGCGTTCGCGCCACCGGACAGGAGTTTGCCGGAGGCGTCCCTGAAGCGCAGATACAGCTGCGCCGTGCCGCTGTCGGCCCAGACGACGGCGTTCAGGGTGTAGCGCGTCCCCGCCGCGGCGGGCAGGCCCGGCAGGCTCTCCCTACCGTAGGCGGCAGCGGGGTCGGTGTCGGTGACGCGCGCGGTGGTGCGCCCGTCCCAGGCCACGGCGTCGACGCCGCCGGGGCTGTGCGAACCGCTCCAGCCGGTGAGCCCGTCGTCGAAGCCTCCGTTGGCGATCCGCAGGTCGGCCGCGGACGCCGGTGCGAACGGCGCCGCGAGCAGCGTCACGAGGAACGCCACCGCCACCGCCCCGCGCAGGGCGCGCCTCACGCGCCTCCGCCTGTCCTGCGGTCGGGCCGCCGTCTGGCGTGCGGCCTGATCCGCCACGCTAAGGGGCCCTCCTCGGAAATCTGCACAGCGCCACCTCCACGGTGTGTTCGTTTGTGCTCGATTACGGTCATGACCGTAACTTCGCGAACGTGGCGCGTCAATGCCCTGTACGTGTCAGCGGCACCGAAGTATGAGGCTCACGGGTGCCGGGGCGACGCCGCGGGCTGCGGGATCTCCGGCGAATCGGCCCGCCTGCGCCGGATGAGGTACTCGGCGGTCGCGAGGGCGGCGGCACCGAGCAGTACCTCGCTGACAGTGGAGATCAGACGGCTGGCCAGGGCCACCACCGCGGCGGCCGGAGCGGGCAGCACCACGGTCAGCGCGGCCGTGAGCACCGCCTCGCGGACGCCGATCCCGTCGGGGATGAACACGCTGGCGATGCCGATCGAGGTGGCGAGCGTGAACGCGCCGACACACAGCATGAGTGAGCGGGGCGGAGACGCCCCCATCGCGATGGCCAGGGGCCACAGGTGCAGCCCGGTGACCACCCATGACAGGCTCTGCCAGACGATCGCGAGCCGCACTCCCCGGACGGAGGCGGCCGTGGCCGCGGAGGGGCGGCGCAGCAGCCGCAGCAACAGCGCGGAGCCCTGGTTGACGATCTGCGGGCGCACCAGGACGAGCACGATCAGCACGGCGGCTCCGCCCAGCCACGCCGCCCGCGCGCCCAGGAGCTGCACGCCCGCGAGCAGCCCGACCGTGAACCCGCTCAGCAGCACCAGGCTCATGACCAGCGCCGCCGTGGTCATCAGCCTGCCGAAGGTGACGCCGTTGGCCGTGGCCACCTTGGCGGTGGCGATCATGCCGGGCACCCGTCCGGGCACGTACTTGGACAGGAAGCCGACGAAGAAGATCCGCACCACGCGCGGCTCGCTGACCGGGGGGCCGACCTCCAGCAGCACGACGCGCCAGCCGAGGAACCCGAGCGACAGTCCCGCCATGCTCGCCAGCAGCGAGCCGCCGAGCAGGAGGCTGATCTGCCCGGCGTCGCGCTGGGTGAGCAGGACGCCGACCACGCTCCAGTCCAGCCGGGACATCGTCCACGCGATCGCGGTCACGACGGCGAGGGCGAACGCGGCGACCAGCGCCAGCTTCACCGGACGCGGCAGCCGGGGCAGCCTGATCGATCTCACTCGCGCGTCCCGGCCGACGGTGCCGGGGACAGGCCCGTCCTGATCGGCTCTCCCCGCCGGCGGCTCAGCTCGTAGGCGACGCGCAGCAGCCCCACGCAGGCGCCGAGGAAGAAGGCCGTGTGGAAGCAGAGCTGCATCCAGCCGACCCACAGCCCGAAGCGGGCGCCCCGGTAGCGGCGGGCGAAGCCGATGAAGGCGCGGTTCATCCAGAGGAACACCGCGAGCGTCGCCGCCGGCACGGCCAGCAGCCAGGGGCTGACGAGCGCGAGCGGCAGGGTGAGGAACGTGGCCGTCGCCGAGGCGGAGGAGACCCGGGGCGGTTTGCGCTTGCTCTGGCCCGTTCCGATCATGCTGAGCTGGAAGCCGACCTTGCCCTCACCCCGCAGCCGCCGCGCCCGTACCATGATCACCGGCAGCGTCGTGGACCGGACGAACCGCTCCGTCAGGCACCCCCAGAACCGGTCCTCGTCGTCGGCCCTGGTGACCACGGAGGTGGTGACGACCAGCCGGTAGCGGGCCGGGACGCGCGTGCCGAACTCGAAGTCCTCGCCGTCGCGCAGCCGTTCGTCCAGCCCGCCCGCCTCCTCGAAGACGTGGCGCGGGATCAGGGTGCAGGACAGGAACGTCGCCGTGGTCTGGCTGCGCTCGTAGTGCTCGCACAGAACGCGATAGCGTTCGACCGGGCCGTCGTCGTACAGCGGCTCGATGTCGTAGATGCCCTGAACCATGCCGCAGTCCGGCGTCTCCCGATACGCCTTGACCGCGTTGCGTATCGCGTCAGGGGCGAGTGCCGTGTCGGAGTCGACGAAGAACAGCAGCGGGGCCGCGCTGCCGGCCACCCCGAGGTTGCGGGCCCCCGCCGGCCCCTGGTTGCGTGGCGACTCGACGATCGTGCACGGGAAGCGCCGGGCTATCTCCAGCGAGCCGTCGGTGCTGACGTCGTCGACCACGATGACCTCGACCGGGCGGTAGGTCTGCGCGTACACCGACTCCAGGCAGGCCCGCAGGGTTTTGCGCTTGTTGTAGTTCGGCACGATGACCGCGACGTCACCCCGCCAGGCCATCTCGTCAGGCATATCCGTTCCCTTTCGTCGGTCGGGTCGTGCCGGTCAGGACACCGACACGACCATGCGCTGGGCCCGATGGTCGGACAGCCGCTCGGCGCCGGGCAGCTCGTAGCTGTGCACGGTCACGTCGGGACTGGTGTACAGCCAGTCGATCCGCCACAGCTCGGCGGTCCCGGCCAGGTAGGTCGCCGGATAGAGAGACGAGAGCGCGGGCGTCCTGTCGATCAGCCGCTCGGGGAGCAGACGGCGGATGCCCATCGCCGGGGAGGTGTTCAGGTCGCCGGCGAGCACGACGGGATGGGGGTTGGCCGCGACGTCCGCGCCGATGGCCCGGTAACTCGCCTCCCGCCGCAGGGTCTTGCTGAAGGCGACGTCCCGGGACTCGGCGTCGTACAGCCGCCATTCGAGCGGGGGCTGGGCGATCTGGGGGTCGTAGAAGGAGATGACCGTGCCGTTGACGTCGATGTCGGTGCGCAGCGTCTCGACCGTGTAGCCCTCCGGCCAGCTCCGCAGCGCCTCGGGGATCTCCTTCTGGTCGGACGGCAGCCAGGGGCGCAGGTCCAGGCCGCGATGCCCGACGATCGGGAACCGCGAGAGCGTGATCTGCTCGCCGGACACCGCGACCTGGTAGCCGGGGAACTCGCGGCGCAGCTCGGCCAGCTTGTCGATGCGCATCGCCAGATCGGCGGTCCAGCGCTGGGACCACATGTCCCCGGCCTGGGTGTTCACGTACAGGTACTCCGTCAGCAGGTAGACGTCGGCGTCCAGCTTGTGGAGGTAGCCATAGAACTCGGGTGAGTACCGGTCGCCGTCGGCCGTGCGCCAGTCCTGGTCCCAGAACTCGGTGTTCCAGGCGGCCACGGTGATGGCTCCCGGGCCCGCGGGCGGCGGCGTGTACCAGAGAGTGGCGTAGTTGACCCCGCTCGACCCGGCGCCCAGCACCGCGGTGACCACCAGCAGCGACATGATCCGCCAGCGCACCGGCCGGGCCAGCGGCGCCACGACCAGCAGCAGCGCGGGAACCACCAGGAACAGCGGCGGCGGTATCAGCTCGATCGGGGCCCACAGCGAGGTGCGCCCGCTGGCCAGCAGGTGGCAGAGCACGAAGAGCAGCCACGCCACCGAGGCGGTCACGACCAGCTTGGTGCCCCAGCACCAGCGCCGCCGCGGGCGGATGAAACGCCTGACACGTTCCGCCCAGGACCTTTCCGGCTGGGGCGGCATGGCGGTGAGCCGCTGCTCGGTCACCGCGTCCCCGTCGCTCATCAACACCATCCTCGGTGGGTGGGCCGGTGTCGAACGTACTGAGGAGTTCTTGTCGCATCCTTGTCAGTTCGGCGCGACAAGAAAGGGGCAAGCCGCCGTGCCTAGCGTGAACCGGACGCAAGGTCTGACACGGCCAATGGAGCGCATCATGAGTCGGGAGCACCCCCTAGTCTCGGTCATCATCCCCAGCTACAACCGGTCCGACGTGTTACGACTCTGCCTGGATGCGGTGGAAGAACAGACCTATCCGCATATCGAGGTCATCGTGGTGGATGACTGCGGCACTGAGGACGCTGCGTCGGTGGCCGCGTCCAAGGGCGCCAAGGTGGTACGCACCGAGGTCAACGGCGGCCCGACCCCCGCGCGCAACCTGGGCGCCGAGTATGCCACCGGGGAGATCCTGTTCTTCCTCGACGCCGACATCGCCCTCGACCCGGACGCCGTGGCGAACGCTGTGCGGATCTTGGAGTCCCGCCCGCGGATCGGCGCCCTGGGCGGCATCCTGGGGCCCGAGTCGCTGGTCTCCCAGAGCCTGGCCGCCCAGTACCGCGCCCTGCAGATGCACCGCTGGTGGATGCCCGCCCACCGGCCGACGCTCGAGCTGCACGCGGCGGTGCTCGTGGTCCCCGCCAAGGTGTTCGCCGAGATCGGCCCCTTCGATCCGCGGCTGCGTGAGACCGTCTCCTCCGACTACCGCATCCGCGTGACGCGGTCGTACGAGGTGAAGCTGAGCGACGCGATACGCGGCCGCAAGGACCACGACGCCACCGTGGGGACGATCCTGCGCAAGGTGCTCCGCCGCGCCCGCATCAGCGCGCTGGACTGGCACAAGGGGGAGACACCCGGGGACTCCGTGCCCCGCGCGGTCGGCGGCGTCCTGCTGCTCGCCGCCGTCCCGGCGCTCGCCCTGCCCGTGGTGGCGGGCCGCGCCGGCGCACTCGTCCCGCCCGCGCTGGTCGCCGCCGCCATAGCCCTGGACGCGGGCACCTACCGCTCCGCCTACACCCAGCGGGGACTCGCGTTCGGCCTGTACTTCTCCGGCGTCCACCTCACCGTCACCTTCACCGGCGCCCTCGGCGGAGCGATCGGCGTCCTGCAGCGCTTCGCGCTCGGCCGCCGCGTGGAGAAGCCCGCCCGCATTCCCGCGGCCCAGGACTGAACGGCCATGCGGATCATCGGCTTCGGCCGGACGAGGGGAGAGGAGCGCTGATGACGCCGCAGGTACGGCCACTGGTCTCGGTCATCGTGCCGAACTACAACTACGCCCGCACGCTCGACCTGTGCCTGAGCGCGCTGGAGCGGCAGACGTACCCGCGCATCGAGGTGATCGTCGTCGATGACCGCAGCACCGACGACTCGGTGGAGATCGCCCACCGGCACGGGGTGCGGGTCGTGGTCACCGGCACCAACATCGGCGCCCCGGCGGCGCGCAACCTCGGTGTCGAGCACGCGCGCGGCGAGGTGCTGTTCTTCCTCGACTCGGACCTGGCGCTGGCCGAGGACGTGGTCGAGCACGCGGTGAACCTGCTCACCGCCGATCCCACCCTGGGGGTGGTGTGCGGCACCTACGACCCGGAGCCGCTCATCCCCGACAGCCTCGTCGAGCGGTACCGCAGCCTCCAACTGCACTACTGGATCTCCGGTGACGAGGGCGAGATCACCACGATCTACTCCGCGCTGTTCGCCATGCGGGCGGAGGTCTTCCGCGAGGTGGGCCCGCTGAACCCCGCGCTGCGCCACAGCGAGAACGCCGAGTACGGCCACCGCGTCACCCAGCGGTACCGCATCGTGCTGGACAACAGGATCAGGGGCAGGCACGACCATGACGACCGGCTCAAGGTGGTGCTGTCGAAGTTCTTCCACCGCGCGCGCCTGCACATCCCGCTGTACCTGCGCCGCCCGGACTTCAACGGCGGCCCGGCCAACAGCAGCCGCGGCTGGGGCTCGCTCGCCGCGCTGTTCGCCGTGCTCACCGCGCCGCTGCCGGTGGTGCTCGGCCCGGCCTGGCTGGCCGCGCCGGTCGTGCTGCTGGCCGGCTCGATAGCGGCTGACCTGGGCATGTACCGCTTCGTGTGGCGCTACGCCGGCCCGCGCTTCACCCTGTACTTCACCGCGGTGCACTTCCTGGTGAACGTCACCGTCGCGGTGGCGGTGTTCGCCGGCGCGGCCCAGTGTCTGCTGTCCAGCAGGTTCCGTCGCACGTACGATCTCACGTCGGCCGAGGTGTGAGCGATGACCGAACAAGGGCCCCTGGTGTCGGCGATCGTACCCAACTACAACTACGCCGCCTCGCTGAAGCTGTGCTTGGGCGCGCTGCGGGAACAGACCTACCGGCCGATCGAGCTGATCGTCGTGGACGACGGCAGCACCGACGACTCGGTCGAGGTCGCGCGGCGGCTCGGCGTGCGGGTGATCCGCACGGAACGCAACATGGGCGTCGCCGGTGCGCGCAACCTCGGCGTCGCGCACGCGTGCGGCGAGATCCTGATATTCGTGGACTCCGATGTGGCCCCCTACTCCGACGCCGTCGAGGTGGCTGTTGGCATGTTGGCCGCCGATCCCGGGCTCGGCGCGGTGTGCAGCATTCACGATCCCGAGCCGCTGATCCGCGACAGCCTCGTCGAGGAGTACCGGGCGCTGCAGTACCACTACTGGACGGCCAGCTCCGAGGGGCCGATCTCGTTCCTGTTCCCGGCGCTGATGGCGATGCCGCGCCGCGTGTTCGACGACATCGGGCCGTTCAACACCCGGCTGCGCGAGACCGAGGAGGTCGACTACGGCCACCGCCTCACCCAGCGGTACGAGATGGTGCTCACCACCGCGGTGCGGTCGCGGCACGATCACGACGACAAGCTGTTCAAGCTGCTGCGCAAGCTGTACCGGCGGGGGCGCGCCCGGGTGCCGCTGTACGCGCGCCGGCGGCGCTTCGCCCGCGGGTTCGAGACCTCCAGCCGGGCCGGCGGCAGCCTCGCCGCGCTGGCGGCGGTGGCCGCGTTGCCGCTGGCGGTCCCGTTCGGCCCGGCCGGCGCCGCGCTCGCGGTCCTCGCCCTGGCCGTGTCGCTGCTGGCGGACCTCGGCATGTACCGCTTCGTGCTGCGCAGGCGCGGGCCGCTGTTCCTGCTCTATTTCGGCGCCGTGCACTTCCTGGTGAACGTGACCATCGCCGCCGGGGTGGCGGCCGGGGTCGTCCGGTGGCTGTGCTCGGCGAGGTTCCGCCGGCTCTACGACCCCGACCTGACCATGCGCCACTCGGCCACCGGCGAGGCGGCCACGTGACGGCTCCCCTCCGGGCGCCCGACGCCACGCAGGCCGCGACGCGCCGCCGCGATTCTCGGCGGGAGCGGCGGAAGATCCCGCTGGTGCTGTGCGCGGCGATCGCCTGGCTGGTGTTCGTGGTGTCGCACCGTGTCCTGTCCGGCCGGGTGTGGTGGTGGCAGATCCCCGAGCTCGTCCCGCCGCTGGCGTTGGCGGTCGTTCCCGTGGTGCTGCTCGTCGCGGCCCTGGCGGCGCGCCGCGCGCGCCGGGCGGCCGCCGTGGTGGCGCTGGCGTCCTTGATGCTGGGTGGGGGCGCGAGCGGGCTCAACCTCGCCTCGCTGTGGCACCGCCCCGCCCCGGCTCCATCGGACGCGATCAAGGTGTTCTCCTGGAACACCTGGTACTGGGACCAGTCCGTGCCCAGCGCGATGCCCCCGCCCACCGGCACGCCCCCACGGGACGTCGCCGCCTTCTACCGCTACCTCCGCGCCCAGGACGCCGACGTGCTGCTGCTGCAGGAGTACGTCTACTTCGGCGCGGACTCCCGGCCGATTCGGGTGAACGACCTGGACCGGCTGCGCCGGGAGTTCCCCGGGTTCCACATCGCCGCGGCGAGCGAGATGGTGACGCTGTCGCGGTTCCCCATCGTTCTGGAGCGCGGCCTCGACCTGCGTCCTGAGGCGGAGGACAGCCGGGACACGCCCGTGCCGCCCGGCTCCGGCTGGCCCGGCTTCTACACGGTGAAGACGCTGCGCACGGACCTGCGTGTCGGGAACCGGACCGTCTCGTTCTACAACTCCCACATCAACTCGCCGGTCGACCCGTCCGCGGGCGGCCTCGACCTCTTCAGCCTCAACCGCACGCAGCACGAGGCACGCAAGGCCAACCTCCGCGCACTGGCGGCCGACATCGAGGCGAACCCGCTGCCCGCCGTCCTGGCCGGGGACTTCAACGCCTCGCCCGCGATGGGCATCCTGCGCCTGGTGCCGGGGCGGATGGCCGACGCCACCCCGGCGCTGCGCTCGCTCTACCCCGCCACCTGGGACGACCGGTGGCCGTGGTGGCGGATCGACTGGGCGTACACCACGCCGGAGATCACCGTCCACGAGTATCGGCTGGTCCGCTCGGACGGCCTGTCCGACCACAGCGGGCAGCGGCTGGTCCTCTCGCTCAGCCGGTGACCTGGGCGTACAGCAGGCCGGGCCGCCCGGCCGGCCGGGTCAGCGGGTCCGGGCCGGCACGCAGGATCGTGAGATGCAGCGCACGCAGCTCCGGACCCGGCTCGATGCCCAGGTGGTCGGCGAGGTAGCCGCGCAGGCGGGCGTACAGGGCCACCGCCTCCGCGCCGCGTCCGAGGGCGTACAGGCCGCGCATCAGCATGCTCGCCAGGGGCTCCGCGAGCGGGTAACGCGGCACCAGCGGGGTCAGCTCGGTGACCACGATGTCGGGCCGGCCCAGGCTCAGGTGCGCCTGGGCCCAGGTGCCGATGGCGCCGACGAACTGCTGCTCGATGCCGTACCGCATGCGGGCGGCCCACTCACCCGGAATGCCGGTGAGCGGCGCGCCGCGCCACAGTTCCATCGCCTCGGTCAGCAGCCGGGTCCGGGTGAAGTCGTCGCAGGCGCGTAGCTGCGCCTGCTTGGCCAGCCGCCGGAACCGGTAGGCGTCCACCCGCTCGGGGTCCACATCCAGCGCGTAACCGCCGTTCCGGCGCTCGATGGAGATCCGGGTCGCGGTCAGCGCCTGCCGCAGGCGGGTGATGTGGGCGTACAGCGAGTCGGTCGCCCGGTCCGGCGGATCGTCCCAGACGCGCTCGATCAGTGTGCGGAGCGACACGGGGCGGTCGGCGTCGATCGCCAGGGCGGCCAGCACCGCGCGTCGCTGCGGTGGACCCAAGGGGACGCGGCGGTCACCGACGGTCACCTCCACCGGTCCCAGTAAGCGGACGTCCATCGCCTTCCTCTCACAATCGTTGTCACAGGTGGACGGCCGTCGCCAGAGACGGGTGGTGGACGAGCACGAGCGTCACACCCAGGGTGGCGGCCCACAACATCGAGTTCGCGACCATGACACGGTCGCGCAGCAGCACGCGCACCGGGTCACCGCCCTCCTTGTCCAGGAGCTGCATCTGCAGGTACCGGAAGAGGGCGAAGAGCGCGAAGGGAGTGGACAGCATCATCGCCGTCTGGCCGTGCTCCGGGCCGAACGGCCCCTCGTCACGCAGGTACATCAGGCCGGAGACGAGGGCGAGCACGGAGGCGATCTGCAGCAGCCAGTTGGTCAGCTCCATCGAGTAGCCGCGCAGCGCGGGCCGGTGGACGGCCCCGCCCTCCAGCAGTTCCTGGCGGCGCTTGCCGATGAGCAGCAGCAGGGACATCGAGAACACCGTGATCAGCAGCCAGGAGGGCACCCGGTCCCCGGTCACCTCGTACCCCTGCACGACGCGCAGGACGAAGCCGGCCGCGACCGTGCCCACGTCGACCAGCGGAATGTGCTTGAGCAGGCGGCTGTAGGCGACGTTGAGCACGAGATACACCAGCACCGGCCAGGAGGACACCGGGTCCCGGGCGACGATGGCCGCGAGCACCGCCAGCAGGACGGCGCAACAGGCGCCCGCGGTCAGCACCCCCACCCGGCCGGACGCGACGGGACGGTCGCGCTTGACGGGATGCAGGCGGTCGCGGTGCCGGTCGACGATGTCGTTGAGGATGTAGACGGCGGCGGAGGCGACCATGAACGCCACCGTGGCCCAGATGATCCCGACCACCTCGGCCAGGGTGGGGGAGGGCGCGCCGATGAGCGCCACGGGCACGAGAAGGATCGCCTTGGCCGCGTGGGACGGGCGGATCAGGGCGGCCAGATCCGCGACCAGGCGGGTGCGGGTTTCCACGGGCCGGTCCGGCGTCGCTTCCGGACGCTGCGGGCTCTCTGGGACGTCAGCCGATTCGACAAGGCGCATGCTTTACCCCGATAGCTCAGAAGAAGACCTTCGCCAGCGACAGCGCGCCCTGCCGCCACGCGTCACGGCTCGTCGCACCGCTGCTCGATGAGGCGGCCGTGCGGTGTTCCCGCCACCATGCGTACGTGCGGAGAATGGCGTCCTGATTGGACAGCCGTGGACGGAAGCCGAGCCGTTCGCGGGCCTTGTCGATGCTGACATAGGAGTCGGCGAGCAGCTTGCGCGCCAGCCGCCCGTACACCGGGGACAGCCGGCTGCGCTCCAGCAGCCGGAGCCCGGCCAGGGCCGGTCCAGCGGGCAGCGAGACGACCCGCTTGCCGTGGCCGGCCGCGTCGAGAACCGTCTGGAAGTCCTCACGCAGCGTGCCGAACTCGGCGGCGGCCAGGTTGTAGGTGTCGTCGGCGACGTCGGCCGGCGCGTCGAGCACGATGGCCACGGCGTCCACCAGGTCCTCGATCGCGAACATCTGGATGCGTTTGTCCCCGCTACCGAGCACCGGGAAGTTGCGGCCCTCCTCGGCCCACTCGAAGAGCATCGCGAACAGGCCCATCCGTCCGGGACCGAGGAAGGTCTTGGGGCGCAGGATGGGCACGCACATGCCGTCGGCCCGGTACTTCTCCGCCAGCTCCTCGGCCGCGGCCTTCGCCCTGGTGTAGGGGTCGACCGGCGCGCGCGGATGCTCCTCCGGCGTGGGCACGAGCGTCGGCAGCCCGTACACGGCGGTGGAGGAGATGTGCACCAGCCGCGCCACGCCGGCTTGGCGCCCGGCCTCCAGGACGGTGCGGGTGCCGCCCACGATCAGGTCGTGGATCTGCTCGGCCGGGTAGCTCGGCAGCGCGCCGGCGCAGTGGACGACCGCCTCCGCCCCGGTCATGGCCTCGGTCATCAGTGACAGGTCGCGTACGTCGCCGATCCGGTGCCCCGCCGTCAGCAGCGGGTCTTCCTGGGGGCGCAGGTCCACCCCGAGCACGTCGTGGCCGTCGAGCACGAGCCGGCGGGCCAGGTGGCCGCCGAGCATCCCGGCGCTGCCGGTGACTACGACCCGGCGGGCCATCGCGATCCCACCTTCTCTCGCACGAATCCCGCGAGCAGCCGCGGCAGGCCCTTGGCCAGCGTCTTGTCGAGGCTGTCCAGGAAGTACTCGACGTCTTCCTGTTCGATGGCGAGGGTCGGCGCGACGACGAGGGGGTTGTCGGCGTTCGGGCTGTAGTACGAGACGATGCCGTGCTCGCGGTAGAGGTCGGCGATGACCGAGAGCGTGATCAGCTTGGTGCGGAACTGCGGGTCGCCGGAGAAGCCGGGCGCGAGCTTGGCGGCCAGGTCGAGGACCTTGGGCCCGCCGCACAGGAACACGCCCCACAGTGCGCCGACCCCGCTCACCCGGCCGACCACGTCGGGGTGGCGCTTGTGGATGGTCTGCAGGCCGGGACCCAGGATGCGCTCGATCTGCCGGGCCCTGGCGGGATAGTCGTCCTCGACGACGATGTTGACGGCCTCGATGGCGGTGGCGGTCTCCTCGCCGAACCCGTAGTAGGTGGTGCTGTGCAGGATGACGTCGGAGAGCCGGTCGTAGGCCTTGCGGAAGACGGGCTCGCGGGCGGTGTACCCGGCGATCGACGCCTTGCCGCCGCCGAGGGACTTGGAGTAGACGAGGAGGTCGGGCAGCAGGTCGGGGTAGCGCATGAAGTAGAAGAGGCTGCCCGTCTTGCCCCAGCCCGTGTAGACCTCGTCGAAGATCAGCATGATGTCGTTCGCGTCGCAGAGCCGGCGCAGCTCGTACAGGTCGCTCTCCGACCAGCAGCGCATGCTGGACGCGCTGAACGGCTCGGCCATGATCGCGTAGACGTCGCACCCGCCGTCGGGGGTGCGGGCGGCCTCGACGGCCGCGCGGACGGCCGCGATGTCGCCGTAGGGGTAGACGACGATGCCGGGGAGACCGGGGAAGCGGAAGGAGTTCTCGGACGATCCGGTCAGACTGCCCGCGCCCAGGGTCTTGCCGTGGAAGCTGATGTCGGAGCGGAGGATGGTGTCGCGGCGCCCCTCGTGGTACTTGTACGCCATTTTGACGGCGCCCTCGTTCGCCTCGGCGCCGGAGTTCGGGAAGTAGGAGATGTTCAGGTCGCCCGGCAGCAGCTCGGCGATGTTGTGGCTGAGGGCGGCCACGTACGGCGAGAAGAACGCCTTGTGCACCTCCATGCGCCGGCTTTCGGCGAAGCGGCGCCGCGCCTGAAGGATGCGGGGGTGGTTGTGGCCGTGGTTGAGTACGCCGACGCCGCCGGTGACGTCAAGTACCTTGCGGCCGCCGCGGATCTGGATCCAGGCGCCCTCGGCGCTCTCGACGAGTTCCCGGCCGAAGCCGAAGGAGGTCATGAGGTTGACCTGACTGCGGCTGACGTACTTTCTGTACAGCTCTTGGACCTGTTTTACCGTGAAACTTTCACACTCGTCCACGCCGATCAGTTCAGACACGTGCGCCCTTCCCCGTTCGCGCGAATTCGGCTGGTGCCCGGCCTTCTTCTCGGCGGTGAGAAAAGGTGAGACATGTCGCCAACAATGTCGAATCCGCCTATACCCCGAACCATACAAATTTGTGTAGGTCGGCGGCGGGCTGCGCGACGGCGAAGGAGAAAAAGCGGCCGGGGGCGGATCGCCGGATATTTATCAGTCAGATCTCGCGGTGAACGTGGATGATTTCCCACGTGCGGGGCGGCAGGCCCCTCGTGGTCATGTAGGCGGGCGGGATCCAGACGCCCCGCCGCGCCCGCCGGACGGCCTGCGCCTGGTCCTCCTCGGTGTCCTCCTCCCTGGCCCGCTCGCGGGCGAACAGGCGGAGCAGGTCGTGCATGCGGTACCGGTCGTGGCCGTACGCGTCCAGAAGCTGGGCTTCCGCGAGGTGGTCCAGCAGGTCGGCGGTGCGCGGCTCGGGGCGGTCGGCCAGGGCGGCGGCGGCCGCGACGCTGATGCCGCCGCCGGTGCCGCCGAGCAGGCTCAGCAGCCGGAACATCCGGGAGGACTCGGCGTCCAGGCTTCGGTAACTCATCATGAAGTACGCCCGTACGGCCTGGTCGTCGGCCTGGAGCTCGGACAGGCGGCGGTCCTCGACCGCCAGCCGGTCGGCCAGGGCGCGCAGCGACAGTCCCGGCCGGGCGATCAGCCGGGCGGCGGCGATCCTGATCGCCAGCGGCAGCCCGGCGCACAGCCGCACGATCGCGCGCGCCGCCTGCTGCTCGGCTGCCACGCGCTCCTCCCCGATCAGGCGGCCGAGCAGCGTGGAGGTCTCGTCCTCGGCCATGACGCCGAGACGGAAGTGCGAGGCGGCGTCCAGCGAGGTCAGCATCCTGCGAGCGGTGACCAGCACGCGGCAGGTGGGACTCGCGGGCAGCAGCGGGCGCACCTGCGCGGCGTCGCGGGCGTTGTCGAGCAGGAGCAGCAGGCGCCTGCCATCGGTCAGCGAGCGGAAGCGGCCCGCGGCCTCGTCCAGGTCGGGCCGCCCGGCCAGGTCGTCGCCGAGCGAGCGCAGCAGGCGTGCCAGGACGTCGGCGGGGTTCAGCGGCGCGACGCCGGGTGTGGAGCCGTGCAGGTCCACGTAGAGCCGCCCGTCCGGGAACCGGCCCGCGACCTGATGGGCGACGTGCACGGCCAGCGCCGACTTGCCGATCCCCGCGGCGCCCGTGATCGCCGAGACGGCGGTCGTGTCGGAGGCCGAGGTCAGCATCGTACGCAGGCGGGCGATCTCGGTGGCCCGGCCGGTGAAGGCGGCCAGGCCGATGGGCAGCTCGGCCGGGGCCCGGCGGGCGGCGACCGCGCGCAGCGGCGTCAGGGCGGGGTCGTCGGCGAGGATGCGCTGGTGCATGCGGATCAGGTCCGGGCCGGGATCGATGCCGACCTCGGCGGCCAGCGTCATCCGCGCGTCCTGATAGATCGTCAGCGCGTCGGCCCTGCGGCCGGAGCGGTACAAGGCCAGCATGAGCTGTGCTCTGAGCCGCTCGTTCAGCGGGTCTTTGCGGGTCAGAACCTCCAGGTCGGCGAGCATCTCGCCGTGCCGGCCGAGCGCCAGCCGGGCTTCCAGCGAGGCGTCCACGACGCTCGCCCTCAGCCGCTCCAGCCGCGCCGTCTCGCAGCGCAGCGGCGTGGGCAGGGGCAGCTCTTCCAGGACGGACTCGCCGCGCCACAGGCAGAGGGCCCGGGTCAGCCGTTCGAGCGCGACGTCATGGCGTCCGGCGGACAGCGCCCGCTGCCCCTGCGCGGCGAGATCCTCGAACAAGGTGACGTCGACCTCGCCAGGCGTGACGCGCAGCACGTATCCGTTGGAGCCCGCCTCGATGCGGGAGGGGGAGCCGAGCGCCTTACGCAGCGCGGAGATGTAGGTGTACAGGTTCGACTCCGCGGTGGCGGGAGCGCACTCGCCCCACAGCCAGTCGAGCATGCGCCGGCTGGGGATCGCCTTGCCGGTGTTGAGCAGCAGGGCGGCCAGCAGCACCCGCTGTTTTCGGCGTCCGAGCGCGATCGGCCTCCCATGAGAGGTACGAACCTCGATCGGCCCGAGGATCTTGAAATCCATACGACCACCCTGCAGTGCGCGGCCTTCACCGACAGGAACCGCACGATTGCACACGGATCTTGATTTGCCGCGACCAATGATCGACGGAAGCGACCTTGGAAGGGTACTTCCTGGAACGGAATAAGAAGATTACGCGTGCCGAATAGCCGGTGGCCAGTGCTGTGGGAGCGGTTCCACGCCCGGCTGAAATTTATTTGCGCGTCGATATGTGTGGCGCAAGGAATCCGTCTCGGCCGGTGCGCCGGGCGTGATTCGCCATACGCGGTCCTCACACGGCCATTCTCGTGCGGTTACCGTACCTGCCTGTATCACATTCAGAGCTCTTGAGACTCTGGCCCGCGACGCGGTGTAGGCCCCACATGGGCATCGTGCACGCGGTCGCCTCCGGCGAGTGGGGGACACTCGTCAACCCCAGCTGGACTGAACAGGGCGGCAACAGGGCATTACGCAGACATTTGCCGGAAGATCAGGACATGCCTCGCCCGGTTGCCGTGCTGTCGGCCACACTGTCGGGAAATGAAGTCAGTCATGGGATCGCCGAAGCAAGGTCGGCGGTGGATCACTTGGGTGGTGTCGCTCCTGGCATTGGCCGGCTGCACCGAGGCGGCAACGCAGGCGGCCAGAACGGCGACTGTCGATTGCGACCGGATCGCAGGTAACGGTCGGACGTTCTATGAGAGCAATCCGACGTACACGGATCCCTTGGACGACGGTGCGGACTGGTCGCCGACCTCGCCGGAGGAGCAGGGGATGGATTCCGCTACGTTGCGTGTGGGGCTGACCAAGCTCGGGAACAACGCGTCGTTGTTCAGCGCGCTGGTCATCCGACACGACCGGCTCGTGACCGAGCGATATTTCCACGGCAGTGGCGCGCAGCGGAGCAACAACATTCACTCGGCGTCGAAGAGTGTTCTGCAGGCGCTGGTGCACATCGCGATCGCGAAGGGTTACATCGGAAGCCTGGACGACCCGGTGGCCGGCTACCTGCCGGAGTACTTCGGCAACGCGTCGCCGGACAAGAAGAAGATCACCCTCCGCCACATGCTGACCATGAGGTCGGGTCTCGACTGGACGGAGGATTCGACCGAAAGCCAGGTCGAGAAGGCATCGGACTGGGTTCAGGCGATTCTCGGCCGTCCGCTCGTGTCCGTCCCCGGAACGGCGTACAACTACAGCACCGGCAATACGCATGTGGTCTCGGCCGTGCTGCAGAAGGCCACTCACATGGGCACCTGCCAGTTCGCCCAGCAGTATCTGTTCGGGCCGATGGGCATCACGGCCGAGCACTGGGGCCGAGACCCGCGCGGTGTCTTCTCCGGCGGGTACAACCTTTACCTGACGCCACGGGAGATGGCCAAGTTCGGCCTGCTCTATCTGCACGACGGCAAGTGGGGTGGCGAGTCGCTCGTGCCACAGAGCGCGGTGCAGGCGGCGCAAGCCCGGACGACACAGGTCGATGACACATTCGCCTATGCCGAGGGCTGGTGGACGTACACCGTCTCCGGACGCTCGACGTACCTCGCCTGGGGATATGGCGGGCAGTTCGTCTATGTGATCCCCAGCGCGGACATCGTGCTCGTGACCAGCGAGAACACCGGCAACAACAGCATCAACAAGGAGATCGACTCAAGGGCGTTCCTTCGCGACTACCTGCTGCCCTCCATAACCGGACCCTGATTCCGGTGGTGACCAGGAGCTGCCCAGCGGTGTCGGGGCCCGCACCGTTCACGGTGATCAGGCGCCATGTCCGGTGTGTGCATGCCCGCTTCCCGGTCATGGCCGACAGATCACGTTGAGGACCCGAGGTCAGTCAGTCGCTGGGTCAGACCCTGCATGGAGGCGCTGTCAGTCGTTGATCGTGTTCCCGTGGTTGCGGCGCTGGACGTACAGGCGGTTGCCCTGCGGCCCTGTCCATTCCACCCGCACGATCCCGGGCACCGCCGTGTCGGCGACGCGCGACGGGTCGGCCCAGTAGCCGTATCTGGGGTTGCGGAAGAACGTCGCCCACAGCCGGCCGCTGCGATCCGCGAAGATGTTGTTGTGGCCGGCCCCGACGCCCAGGGTCCACCGTCGCGAATACGGTCCCTCGAAGTGGTCGGAGACGGCGACGACCGCGTCGTAGTGGTACTGCTCGCGACCGGCGCCGGCCGGGTCGTAGGCGTAGCGGGTGCTGCCGTCGGCGTTGGTCGAGGATCGGTTCCAGGCGGCGTGCAGGAGGTAGTACTTGCCGCCGTGCTTGAAGACGTACGCGCCTTCCAGATACGGCTCGGGTGAGTAGGGCGTCTGCTGGAACATCGGGAGGTTGGTGGTCGGGACGATGTCCTCCATGTCGTCCCGGAACTTCGCGTACAGGTTGTTGTGCAGGACGAGCCAGGCCTCGTCGCCTTCGGAGTAGAGGCCGCCGTCGATGTGGTGGTAGGCGCCGGGCTTGATGAAGGCGGGCCCGCCGATGAAAGAGTCGCCGAAGGGCTTTTCGAGGTTGCCTCGGACGACGCGGTACGGGCCTTCGACCCCGCCCTCGCTCACGAGCATGAACGAGCCCACCTTCTGCGAGTGATCGCCCATGCAGGCGACGATGTACCACTTGCCCCGGAAATAGTGCACTTCCGGGGCCCAGACATCGCCGCGCTTGCCGAACTGGCCCTCGTCGGTCCAGTACTCCTGCCACGGAGCGACGACCGTGCGCCCGGCCCGGTTCTCGTCGGCGAACTCGGGCGACCACACCTTGCCCCTCTCGGCGCCGGGGCGGATGCCGGTGGTGTCGGCCAGCCTCCACGGCCCGCGCAGGGACGGGGACGTCCACACGAAGACGCCGTCGTTCCACGGGGCGGCCCCCGCGAGCCCGGCCGACCGGGTGGTGCCGGTGGCGACGTAGATCGGGCGACCCTTGACGACGAAGCAGTTGACGTACGTGTCCCGCATCCAGACCCGGCCGAGTTCCTTGTCCCGAGGGCGCAGCTCCAGCGGCAGGATGAAGGAGTTGTCCTTGCGCGGCCACAGGTCGAGCCGGGTGTCGGCGAGGCCGTAGGGCTCGAGGTCCGGCCAGTTCGACGGGTATCGCGTCGCAGCCGCCTGCGCGGCGGTCGCGGGCAGTGCCGCCGCTCCCAGAACGCCGGCGGCGCCCGCCAGCAGGGACCGTCGGTTCACGTTCAACCTGTTCTCGGAACCAGTCATCAGTCACGTCCTTCACATCAGCGCGGCCTGCGGCGAGTGTGTCCAGTTGCTAAAATGTCGTCAATAACCCGGCAAAAATTGCTGACAATCGCACAGGTAGGTCGGCGGCTGAGCGGCGGGACTTCAGGGGTATCCGCCAGGGCGGAGCACCCTGCTCACCGAGCGCCGGAACGCGGCTCGCATCCCCATACGCCGGATAGGTCCCATGCGGCCATATTGGTCATTTAATGCCGGTGCTCTTCGCTAAGATCTTCAGCGGCAAGGCTGTAGCGCAGAGGTCGTCGCGCCTTACAGCAGGTTGGAGGACGTCGGTTCGAATCCGACCAGCCTTGCCCCAAATCGGGGAAGTCATCGGTGGGGGTGTGGGTGTCGGTCGTCGATCCTGACTTGACCGGGACACCGTCGCTCGGATCAGGAACCCTCCCCAACCAGGCCGAGATCGAGACCTGCCTGCGGGTGATGGCCCAGGCACGCGCGGCGGATCCGGCCGATCCTCAATGGGCGGTCGTGCACGAGGCCGCAGCGCACTTGTACCGGACGGGGAAGAAGACACGGAAGGCGTCGCGGCACGCCGAGCGCAGGCGACGCGACCGCGAGGTCACGGCGGCCGCAGCGCGCTATCAAGAGCAGGATCCATCCCCCGAGCTCGTCCCGCCGGCAGCCTCGACAGACCCCCGGGATCAGGTCGGTTCCGCAGAGCCGGATCCGCCGGGTGACCGGTCCGCGCCGATGCGGCGCACGCTGGTGGGCACGCGACGCTGTTACGTCTGCAAGTCCGCCTACCAGCAGGTGCATCCGGAATACCACCTGCTGTGCCCGGATTGCGCCGAGGAGAACCTGGCCCGTCGGCACGCCCACTGCGACCTGCGTGGCCGCCGGGCGATCGTGACCGGGGGACGGGTGAAGATCGGTTTCCAGCTGACGCTGAAGCTGCTGCGCGACGGCGCGGACGTCCTGGTCACCACCCGCTTCCCGCGGGATGCCGCCCGTCGGCTCGCGGCCGTGCCCGACGCCGAAGCGTGGCTGGACCGGGTACACGTCCATGGTGTCGACCTGCTCGATCTGGCGGCCGTCGCGGGTCTGCTGGAGTTCGTTCAGCGGCGTTCCAGTCATCTCGACATCCTCGTCAACAATGCGGCCCAGACGATCCGCCGGCCCGCCGTGTACCACCGCGAAGTGCGCGCGGCGGAGGGCGCGCCGCTGAGAGGCCTGGCCGCGCGGATCGACGTGGCGGACGTATCGGGTACAGCCGCGCCCGCCGTCGCCGCGCGGCTGGAACCCGCGCCGGCGGTCGCGGCTCCTTCGGACTCCGGGCAGGCCGTCACGCGGCGGGATGCCCTGGAGGCGCTGTTCCCCGCCGGGCGGACGGACGAGACCGGTCAGCCGCTGGACCTGCGCGACCGCAACAGCTGGAGTCTCCGGCTGCACGAGGTGGACCCGGCCGAGTGGCTGGAGGTCCAATGGGTGAACTCCTTCGCGCCCTTCCTGCTGACGTCCCGGCTGCGCGGTCTGCTCGAGGCCTCGCCGTGGCCAGACCGGTACGTCGTGCAGGTCTCGGCGATGGAGGGCAGCTTTTCCCGAGAGCAGAAGACCGTCCGCCATCCGCACACCAACATGGCCAAAGCCGCCCTGAACATGCTGACCCGCACCGCCGCCGCGGACTATGCGGCCTCGGGCATCTACATGAACAGCGTCGACACTGGCTGGGTCACCGACGAACGCCCCCACCCGGACAAGACCGCTCAGCGGGAGGCGGGGTTCCGCCCGCCGCTGGACGTCATCGACGGCGCCGCCCGGGTCTACGACCCGATCGTGCGCGGTGTGGGCGGGAACCGGGTGTCCGGCCTGTTCTTGAAGGACTACCGACCGGTGGATTGGTGATGATGGAGCCAACGCCCGTACGCTGCCCCGCGATCGAGCACGTTGACGTGCCGCCGGCCGATCCGGTGGACCTGGGTCCGCTGGTCTCCCGGCTGGCCGCACCGGCCCCGGTGGCGGCCGACGAGACCTTCCCGCTTGGCACCGTACGGCCCGATGGCCGGGTCGACCTGTGCAAGCAGGGCCTCGGCCCGGCTGGTGCGGCGCGGCTGCTCCCGGCCGCGGTGGCTTCGCCGCACGCCGTCCATCTGCTGCTGGGCACCAACGCCATCGGGAACGACGGAGCCCGGACCATCGCGGACGCGCTCGTTCCCGGCCACGGCCTGGAGACTCTCTACCTCGGCTGCAACCGCATCGACGCGGCAGGCGCCGAGGCGCTCGCCGGTCGACTGGCCACGGACACCACCGTGCGCGCCTTGTGGCTCAAGCGGAACCCGGTGGGCGACGACGGAGTCCGCGCCCTCGCCGCGATGCTGCGCCAGAACACGACGATCCGCACTCTCGACCTGGTCAACACCGGGCTGACACGGGAGGGACTGCGGGCGCTGCTGGTCGTGCTCACCGAGCGGCCGAACCCGGTCGAGCGGCTGTTCCTGGGCGGGAACGGGCTGGGCCCGGAGTCCGGCGACCTGCTGGCCGCGCTGATCCGGGACGCCGGGGTACGCGAGCTCTACCTTCCGGCGAACCATCTCGGCGACGCCGGTGCGGCCACGCTCGCCGCGGTGGCCGACCCCGCCAAACCGGTGCGCCTGGGCCTCGGTGGCAACGGCATCGGGCCGGACGGTGCACGCGCGCTGGCCGACGCACTCAGCGGTATCGAGGCACTCGACCTGGGACGTCCGCCATCGGAGCGGAGCCTCGGCGCACCCGCGAACGTCACCGGAGACACGGGCGCGGCCATGCTGGCCGCGGCTCTGCCCGGCAGCCCACTGCGTCGGCTGGAGCTGCGCCGGACCGGGATCACCGGTCATGGCGCCAAGGCCCTGCTGGCTGCCGTTCCCGACGACACCTGCCTGGAATACGTCGGGTTCGGCCCCGGCGTGCCTCGCCGGGTGAAGCGTGTGCTGGCGCCACGGCTCCGTCCCGCCGCCCGGACCCATCCGGACCTGCACGCGATCGGGAGCCTCTACCGGTGAGCGCGGCGCCCCCATCGGCCGATCTGCCACC
Organism: Nonomuraea sp. NPDC049141; assembly: GCF_040648415.1. Lineage (NCBI taxonomy): Bacteria > Bacillati > Actinomycetota > Actinomycetes > Streptosporangiales > Streptosporangiaceae > Nonomuraea > Nonomuraea sp. NPDC049141. The sequence continues at coordinate 501,364 of NZ_JBEZDR010000006.1, read as the reverse complement.
TCGTACGCCGTCCCGTTCGTATCCGCCGCACGAGGCGTCCCGGTTGCGGCGGATCCGGCGGTACGCGGTGCCCCCGTGGATGGTCGATCAGGCGACCGAACGACGGCTCGCCGGCGACTGGCGTGGCGCCTGCGCCGCCGCCAACGTCGATGTCACCTTCGACCTGCCCGACATCGCGAACGCGCACGGCGACGCTGTCGCTACGGCGCTCGAGGGCGACCTGTGCACCTTCGCCCCGGACCTGCTGCGCTGGCACCTGCCCCGTCTGGACCGCGGGCGTACGACGATCGTGCCCGACCAGGTGATGGTCCTGGGGCGGCTGGGTGAGGCCTCGGACGCCCCGTACCTGTACCTCGAGACGCCCCGCTGGATGGTGCACGGTCCGCAGCGGCTGCGCCTGCGCGTCGGGCCGGTTCACCAACCGGACACCTATCTGGAGACCGACTGGGCATACAGCGCGTTCTGGCGCAACGTCATCCAGGACTGGAGCTCGTCGCGCCACCTGTGGGATGTGCGCCATGCCGACGACCTGCGTGAACGCTGCGGCGGCGACAAGGCTCGGGCTCCGTTCTTCCACGGCGACGGCACACCGCGCAGGGCGGAAGAGCTTCCCACGGCCGACCCTGGCCGCGCGGACCCGGCGTCGCTCACCGAGTGGGTCACGCTGCTGCACGAACGCGGCGAGGTCGAAGCGGCGTTCGGGGCCGTCGGCATCGATCTGGACGCCGTGCCGCTCGAGATCGAGTCCTATTACGAGGTGAATCCGCTCGACGTTCTCGCGCGGATGCCCCTTGCCTTGACCCGGATGGAGGCGGAGATCCGTCGCCTCGCGGCCTCAGTGGGAACCGACCGTTTCTGGCTTCCCTACCGACAGTACGCGGCGCTCCTCTTCGAGACCGACGGACTGGATGTGGGGCTGCGCGTCCGAGTCGTCGAATTCGAGATGGGCACGGAGCCCGCGGACACGGTGCTTCCCGAAGCGTGCTGGCGCCGCCTGCCCGACCTTGATCTGCTGCGGGACGGCTATCCGCCGGAGCGGCTCCATCCGCTCGTACGCGAGGCCCTGTTCCCGAGCCGCGCCGCGCACGGCGTTCCTGTGGGGCCGTCCGGCCCGGAACTCCCGAAGCCGGTCCGCATCCGCTGCCGCGGCGAGTGGCACGAGGTTTCCTTCTGTGACGGCGTCCTTCACATCCCGCACAGCGCGGAGGAGCAGCAGCGGGAGAGCGCCATGCGGGCGTTCGGGGGCGCGATCGCCGGATGCTTCGCCGCACGGCATGCGTGGACGTCCGGAACCGGCCGGCTGCCCAAGGCCCTGCGCGACCAGCGAGGAGAGCTTTTCTCGCTGGTCCAGCACGGCGACCTCCCAGGAGTCCTACGGCTGCTGGACGCCGGCGTGGATCCACGCGTCCGTGATGGCCGACGGCGCACCCTGCTCCACATGCTGCACTTGCTCGAGCCGGGCGTCGATCCAAGGGCGCCGGACCGGTTGCGACGCCTCGACCACGATGGTCTGCTCGGGCGGCTCCTGGCGGCGGGCCTGGACATCGATGCCAGGGATGAGAGCCGGCGCACGCCGCTGTTCTCCGCGATCTGCGGGGACGGTTCGGTGGCGCTCGTCCATGCGCTGCTCACCGCAGGGGCGCGGATCGACCTGACCGGCGAGATCCACGGCGAGCCCGTTTCGCTCCACCGCCTGATCGACTGGCTCGAACGCGATGACCTGGACTTCATCACGGATCGGATCGAACGCGAGCATCCGGAACTCGCCGAGGAAGAGTGAACGCTGTCAGCACGCCAGTTCCCGCCCCCACAGCCGGTGCACCAGCGCCGCGCCGCACGCCGTCGTACCCACCGGACGAGGCGTCGAGCCGACGGCGGATCCTGCGGTACGCCGTTCCCCGGTGGATGATCGAGCGGGCCACCGAACGACGTCTCGACGGAGACTGGCGCGGCGCCTGCGCGGCCGCGAACGTCGACGTCGCGTTCGACCTGGCCGACATCGCCCGGGAGCATGGCGGCGCCGTCGCGGCCGCCGTCGAGGACGACCTCCTCCATTTCGCACCTGACCTGCTGCGCTGGCATCTGCCGCGCGTCCTGGAGGGACGTACGACGCTCCGCACCGGCCAGACGGTGACATTGGGCGGTTACCCGGGTGCGGCCAAGGCCACGCAGTATCTGCACGTCACCACGCCGACGATGGTGGACGGGCCGCAGCGGCTACTCCTGTGCTTCGGCCGGATCGACCAGGTCTTCAGCTCGGGCGCTCATCGGCACGCCCTTCATAACTGGACCATGCTGCGGCACCTGTGGGATGTACGGCACACCGGCGCGCTGCTGGAACGCCATGGTGGCGGAAACCGGCCGCCGTTCTTCAACGCGGACGGGACCCGGCGCGCCGCCGAGGACCTGCCCACGGCTGACCCCGGTCCCGCCGACCCGCCGGCCCACGCCGAATGGGTGACCCTGCTGCATGAGCGAGGGGAGATCGAGGCGGCGTTCGCCGCGGCGGGGATCGCGCTGGATCCGTCACCGCTCGAGACCCGCTGGGGCGCCACGATCGATCCGTTGCTTGTTGCGGAAAAACTCCCGCTGGCGCTGACCAGGCTCGAGCCGGAGACCCGGCTGCTCATCCGCGAGGGCTTCGGGCGTCGCTTCCAGATTCCGCATCCCTACGGCAGTTCCCTGCTGCTCGAAGGCAGCAGGTGGGCCGGCAAACTGTGGATCCGGATCATCGACCCCGAGGAGATCACAGGCACCCCGGTGCTGCCCGAGGCGTGCTGGCGGCGGCTGCCGGACCTCGACGTACTCCGGCATGGCGACGCGGATCCGGACCGGCTGCATCCGCTGGTCCGGGACGCGCTCTTCCCGCTGCGTGCGGACCCCGCCGATCCGGTCGGACCGCCAGAACCGCGGCTCCCGTCCCCGGTTCGGGTGAGATGCCGCGGTGAGTGGCACGAGGTGTGCTTCCAGGACGGCGCGCTGCGGGTGCCGCACAGCGCGGACGAGCAGCGGCGAGAGCAGGCGATGCGGGCGTTCGGCGGCGCGGTCGCCGGCTGCTTCGCCGTGGCGCGGGCAGTGTCCTCCGGCGAGGGCCGGCTGCCGAAGGACTTGCGGGAGCAGCGGCGGGAGCTGTACAGCCGCGCCCAGCACGGTGACACGCCGGGAGTGCTCAGGCTCCTCGACGCCGGGGTCGACCCGCGGTTCCGTGACGGTCGGCGCCGCACGCTCCTGCACGCGCTGATCCATCTGGACCACGAGGTCCTGCTGCCGCGCCTGCTGGCGGCCGGGGTCGACCTCGAGGCCGTGGACCATAACCGGCGCACGGCGCTGCACGTGGCGGTCGGGGACAACGGCTCCGTCGCGCTGGTACGGGCGCTGCTGGCCGCCGGAGCGAACCCCGACGTCGCCGACGACGCGGGCCAGTCGCTCTCCCAGCTCATCCGCTTCTACGAGCGCACCGACCTGGACTTCCTCCTGGCCCTGCTGGACCGGGACCGCCCCGCTGGATGACGTGGAAGGACGACGAACAGTGAACGTCACCGACGAGGACTTCGCACCGGATCCGCTGGCCGCGGCCGACGAACTGGTCCGCCGGCTCGGCTCCCAGCGAACGGAGCCGGCCGCGAACCCGCAGCTGGAGGCGCTGTCGCTCGCGGTGTCGGCGAACCTCCCCGTGCTGTTGTGGGGCGAGCCGGGAATCGGCAAGTCCGCCGGCCTCCAGCAACTGGCCGCCGGGCTCCGCCTCCCACTGGAGACGGTGATCGCGAGCGTGCACGAGCCCTCCGACTTCGCCGGCCTTCCGATCATCGGTGATGATCCGGCCACCGCCGGGGTGCCGATGGCCCCACCGGACTGGGCAGTGCGGCTGACCGCAGCCGGGCGCGGGCTCGTGTTCTTCGACGAGCTGTCCTCCGCTCCCCCTGCCGTCCAGGCAGCGCTGCTGCGGGTCGTCCTCGAACGCCGGGTCGGCAGCCTGCCGCTCCCGGAGTCGGTCCGTGTGGTCGCCGCCGCCAACCCGCCGTCCAGCGCCGCGGACGGCTGGCACCTCAGCCCGCCACTGGCGAACCGGTTCGTCCACCTGCAGTGGACGCACGACCCGCGGACGGTCGCACGAGGCATGGCCGGAACCTGGCCGGCCGTGCCCTTGCCGCTCATCGACCCGGCCCGGGTGCCCAGCGCGGTCGCCCGCGCCCGCGGGGTGGTCTCCGGGTTCCTCACCGCACGGCCCGGCCTGGCCCACCACCTGCCCGGCGACGCGGAGAGCCGGGGCCATGCCTGGCCGTCGCCGCGTACCTGGGAGATGGCGCTGCGCCTGCTGGCGGTCGGGTACGCCGCCGGCGCCGACCAGAAGGCGGTCGCGGCCGCGGTGATCGGCGCGGTGGGCGACGGCGCGGGTCTGGAACTGCTGGCCTACCTCGAACAGCTCGACCTGCCCGACCCGGACCGCGTTCTGGCCAATCCGGCCGCCTTCGCACTACCGGAGAGGGGCGACCGGCAGCTCGCCTTCCTGACGGCCGTGGTCTCAGCAGTGCAGAGCGACCTCACGCGGCGGCGCTGGGAGGCCGGCTGGGCGGTGCTGGCCAAGGCCGTCGACGCCGGCGTACCCGACGTCGCGGCCCGGGCCGCCGCGGATCTCGCGGCGCTGCGCGACACCGACTGGCCGGTGCCGAGCGGCATCGACGCGTTCCTCGATCTGCTCCAGCTGTCCGGCGCGCTGCCGAGCGCTTTCTGACCCATGACCGAATTCGACCGGGTCAAGTTGCTCGCCGCTCGGTACCTTGCCGCGAGCGACCGGCCGTACCTCGCCTCCGCGCTCTACTCGCTGACGGTCGTGCCGAGCAGCGCCGTGCCGACGATGGCCGTCGACCGGCACTGGCGGTGCTACGTGTCACCGGCGTTCGTCGCGGCGACGTCCGTTCCCGAACTCGCGGGCGTATGGATCCATGAGCTGGCTCACGTGCTACGCGACCACCACGGCCGTGCGGACCGGCTACCGGCCACCGACCAGCTCGACCGGCTGCGCGTGAACGTCGCCCAGGACTGCGAGATCAACGATGACCTGCTCGCCGACGGCCTGACGCTGCCGGAAGGCCGGGTGGAACCCGGCACCTTCGGGCTGGCGACCGGACGACTGTTCGAAGAGTATCTCCCGCAGCTGCCACCGTCCGCCGTCTGCTCCGACTGCGGCTCCGGCGCCCACGGCTCACCGGGTGATTGGGATATCACCGGTGACGGCGGACCGGGCGTCAACACGGTCGAGGCCGAGGCTCTGCGTCGGCATACCGCCGAGGCGATGCGCGCCCACCGGCGCAACCGCGGCAGCCTCCCGGCCGGCTGGCAACGCTGGGCGGAGCAGATCCTGGAACCGACGGTCGACTGGCGCCGCGTGCTCGCGGGCGCCGTACGGGAGGCGGTCGCCTGGGCCACCGGGGCGGTCGACTACACGTACCACCGCCCGTCCCGCCGCACCGCCGCACTGCGCGGCGTCGTGCTGCCGAGCCTGCGCCGCCCACTGCCGGTCGTCGCGATCGTCATCGACACCTCGGGGTCCATGGGCGAGGACGACCTCGCGGCGGCCCTCGCCGAGGTCACCGGCGTGCTGCGGGAGGTCGGCGTCGGCGGCAATCGGGTCACGGTGCTCGCCTGCGATGCCGACGTGCGGACCGCTGCGCGAGTGACGTCCGCGCAGCAGGTGAATCTCGCCGGTGGGGGCGGCACCGACATGCGGGTCGGCATCAGGGCAGCCCTCGCCCTGCCCGAACGGCCCGGCGTCGTGATCGTGCTGACCGATGGCTTCACTCCATGGCCCGAGGCACCGTCGTCGTCCCGCCTCATCGCCGCGCTCATAGGCACGGACCCACCGCCCCCGCCCGCCTGGGTCGAGGCCATCCGCGTTCCTCGAACCGCTGACGCGTGATACGCCTGCCGGTCCGTACCTGCAGACAAGATCACGTCTTGTGTTTGCTCGCCTGCTCTATCTGATCATGCTCCGGGTGTTCAGCCGGCTGATTACGCTGAGCCGCAGCCAAGCGTCGAAGGACGCGGAGATCATGATGTTGCGCCACGAGGTGGCGGTGCTGCGGCGGCAGGCCGGGCTCCCGAAGCTGGACTGGGCCGATCGGACCGTTGCTGTGGCCGGGATTCTTCCCATCGTCGTGTCGGCCTGTGCCGATGCCTGCCGCGCTGTATCGCATAACGCGAGCAACCATCGAGCAACCATGCGTCCGTGACCGTCGCCATTATGTGCCCTTTGTCTCATATCTCGGCACGCTTGTGGTGGGCCAGGTGTCCGTGACGAGGCCCAGCCCCACGGCAGGTCGAACGCGTACGAGCAACCAACGAGCAGTCATCGGTAAGCGATGTGCGTCTGCTCGCCAGGATGACTTGTAGTCGCTTCGAAGGCGATGCAGAGATCCTGCTTGACGTGCATGGATGTGATTTTCGGTAGGCGCAGTGTCAAGACATACGAGGAGTGGCTGCTGAGTAGTTGAGTCAGCGGCCCAGTTGGTGACCGCCCCGAAGACATCGGTGAGCCGGAAGGCCAGATGCGCATTTCCACCTGGGTATCCCCGGCTAATTACTCATCATCGAAGGTTGTCATCTCCGTCCCCTGACATGTGGTGGACCTTGACGCCGGATCGACAGCGGGGGTCGCCGATCGTGTCGTGCAGACGGGTGAACAGGTCGGGACGGATAAGTAGATCCGCTCCTTCGGCTGCAGGCAGGAGCGGTTCGTAGTTACCGTCGTGGACGAGGTGACCGTGCCACTGGCGGCAGACAAGTGCTTGGCCTGCGGCGTCGCTGAGGCTGAAACCGCAGATGCCCTCCGTGGGTTCAAGGCCGAGGGCTGCCACGACGCTGGGGGCGGGCGCGAGTACGTAAAAAGGCAGGCCGAGGCCGCTCAGGGTGCGTGGGCGAGGCGCGTCTATCAGGCGAGCCGTCAACGCTTGGTCTCTGGTGCTGATGTGCTCGGCTGCTGACTCGATCGTAAGGCCGAGATACGCGCGAACATCTATTGACGGCCTCTACAGCGCAAGGTCTATCGGCATGGTTATTGACGGGCTTTCCTGTCCCCCTCACCGTCAAAGGTGTCGGACAGGTGGGCGGCTCTCCGATAGGCGTGGACGGCTGCTCCATCGGTCATGAGGTTCGCCAACCGCACGGAGAACCAGGTCATGACGGTGTACGTCGTAATTCTCAGAGGACGCAGGCCGAACTTGCAGGCGCTCGGAAACGCGAGCGAGCTTGTCAAAGAAGTCATACGGCCCATTATCGAAGTAGTTGCCCGACCCACGGACGCGCACATCAACGATGTCGTGAATCGTCTCGTTGGGCAGGTCGACGAATTTGACGCGCACATCGGTATCGATCTGGCATTCGATACCAGACCTCTCGCGCCGAGGTTCGGCGAGTCAGGGGCGAGAGAGGCCCTGCGGATTCTCGCCGATGAGTTCGACGCGTACTCCTTTCGCCCGGTCATCCACACAGACGACCCGCCCGAGGATCTTGATGAGGTGAGGCACGCCGCCGCCGAACAGCACAAGGGTGTATGTCTGCGCGTGGCCGAGCCCTTCGCGTGCAAGCTGAGCGACTCACGTATTCTTCTGGACCAGCTTCACGCGGTCGGCGAATCGGCGGGGCGTGCCGATGTGGTGCTCGATTGCGGCCACGTGTGCTCGGCCGCCGACACGTGCGCTGGGGTGGCTGGCCCGCTGCTGCATTTGCGTGAGCATGACTGGCAGGTCACCGTCGCGGCGGGCTCATTCCCGCCGCCTCCTCCGAAACCCTTCATCCCGGCACGGCAACCTCGGGTGAGCCGGATTCCGAGGCTGGAGGCCGACCTGTGGACCCAAGTGAGGGAGCGGTGGCCCGAGGTGGGCTACGGCGACTACGGAGTTGATTACCCCGGCGGCGCACCGGTCGACGACGGGGCCAGGCCCGACCCCAATCTGCGCTACACCACCGGCCAGCAGTGGTCTGTGTATGCCTGGCCGAAAGAGGGCGGCAAGCACACCTCCTTCTTCAAGCTGTGCAACGCCCTGGTCGGATCTCCTGACTGGCCGTCGGCTGGGCCGGACTTCTCCTGGGGCGACCGCGAGATTGCCAGAGCGGCCCGCGGCGACGGCGGCCCTGGCGGCGGTAGCCAGTGGAAGGCGTATTCCCTGTCGCACCACCTGGCCGCCGTCGTGGACTCCCTCAACGGGGCACGCACAGAGTGACTCTCACGCGCCGTCGATTCCATAGCGGGCGTGAATGGCCTCCAGCCAGGCCACCGCCAGAGCCGCGACCTGAGTAACCCCGTCATAGACCCGTTTCCGCTGCTCGTCGCGCTCAGGCGCTGGCGCCGGCTCGTACACCTCGGCGGCGACCTGGCCAAGCTGGGCCATCAGCGCCACCAGCCGCCCGCGATCCTTTTCGTAAAGGTCCGCGCCGACGGGGGCGCGGCGGCCCCGTTCACGCTCGCGCAGGACATCGTCGAACGCGGCGCCCAGCCGCATCCTGGTGGCGTGCGCCTGTACCGCCTCGACGAGGAACTCGGCCACCTGCCGAGGGTGGGTCGCGTCGGCGATCTCGAAGTACAGGGCGTTCTGCTCCTCATCGCCAGCGGTCACCGCCCAGGCGCCGTGGTCGTCTTTGTCCGGGTTGGACTGGCCCGGGACGACGGTCCAGGAGGCCAGGTCGACGGTACCGATCTGCTCGGGAGCAGGTATCGGAGTGGTCATGATCATCACCATCTCGAACGTGGTTTCGGTTATGAACGTACGCTCCGATGTCGGCCGAAGCGACAACGGGATGCGTGGTTCAGTGGCCCATCGTGCCGGGATTGCATGATCAGGGTCGTGGAACTGCCACGCGGGTTGTGTGGCGGGTCGGCGACTTGACAGCCTCCTTTGGTCGGTGGCGCGCTGGCCGATACGCGTGCGTTCGGGGTTTGGGAACTTCCTGGTGCCGTGTCCCGCTCGGAAATATAATTTCGGCTCTGAGCTGGTGTTTTGCTGCATGATCAGGGCGGCGGCTGGGACCATCGCGAGGTGTTGGTGTCGCTTGTCTACCGGTTGGTGCGAGGCTTGTACGTCCTGCTGGCGGTGCTGGTCCGCGCTGATCTGTCCAAGGACGTTGAGCTGCTGGTGCTCTGTCACCTCATCCGCTACGTCGGCTGGGACCCCAAACGGCCTCGTCCTCTCCAGCCGACCATGCAACCCTTGGCCGCTGTGAAGATCTTGCCCGCCACACCGACAGGACCGGATCCCCAAGTCAACGGCATTGCCGAAGACCGTACAGTCCCGCGGCGGGCTGGACCTGTCCATCAGCTCGCTCTTCGCGGTGGGGGCGATCGCGGTGGGCGTGCCGATGAACCCTGCCGCGAGCAGGTCCGAATGCACCGTTGCCGGAACCGTCGCCGGAATGGGGCCACGGGTTCGGCGGTCCGGCGGGATCCGGTCGGCGGCAGCTTCAACGGTCTATCCGGAGTGGAGGGCCATGCGGCTGAGCATGGTCATGAGAGCTCGCGCGAGCGGATGACGTTGGCGTACCAGCGGCCGCTGTCCTTCAGCGTGCGGACCTGGGTGTCGTAGTCGACGCGGATGATCCCGAAGCGTTTCGAGTATCCATACGCCCATTCGAAGTTGTCCATGAGCGACCACAAGAAGTAGCCGCGCACATCGACACCTTTTTCGATGACGTCGAATACTGCCTGAAGGTGCCGCCGGATGTAGTCGATCCGGTCCTCGTCGTGAATCATCCCGTTGTCGACGGTGTCCGGGAAGGCGGCGCCGTTCTCGGTGATCATGAGGGGTTGGTTCGGGTATCGCTCATGAAGTTCGGTGAGGAGGTCACGGAGGCCGTCTGGATCGATGTTCCAGCCCATCTCGGTCAGAGGGCCCCGTTGGGTGAGGAACTCGACGTCTTCGGCACCGGGCCAAGGAGAAGCGGTCGAGCGGCCATGTCCGTCAGACCGCTCCCGACCGCCTGACCCGTCCGACATCCGCACCCGGTTGGTGTTGTAGTAGTTGACGCCCAGAACGTCGATGGGCTGGTGAATGATTTCCAGATCCCCATCCTGGACGAAGGACCAGTCGGTGATGTCGGCCGTCGTTTCCAGGAGCCGGTCGGTGTAACGACCCTCCAGCATCGGCCCCAGGAACGCGTCGTTCGACAGCGCCTCCACTTTTGAGCGCCCGGTCTCGCCACTCGGGCCGTCCGGGCGGAACACGTGCAGGTTGAGCGTGACGGAGAACTTTGCGTCGGGTTTGACCTCCGAACGCATCGCCTGGATGGCCAGGCCATGCGCGCGGTTGAGATGGTGCACGGCCAGCAGCGGCTCCAGCCTGCTCGTGCGTCCGGGCGCGTGCACGCCGCTGCCGTAGCCGAGGTAGGCCGAGCACCAGGGTTCGTTGAGCGTGGTCCAGGTGTCGACACGGTCCCCGAGCGCGGAGCTGATGACCCGCGCATACTCGGCGAACGTGTCGGCGGTGGCTCTGCTGGTCCACCCTCCCTCATCCTCCAGGGGTTGGGGGAGGTCCCAGTGATACAACGTCGCCACCGGGCGGATGCCGCGTTCGAGAAGTCCGTCGACCAGGCGCGAATAGAAATCGACGCCCTTGTGGTTGGTCGGGCCCACGCCGGTCGGAATGACCCGCGGCCAGGCGATGGAGAACCGGTAAGCCTCGAGTCCGAGCTCGGCCATCAGGTCGAGGTCGGCGTCGAGACGGTGGTAGTGATCGTCGGCGACGTCTCCGGTGTCGCCGTTGAACGTCCGACCGGGCGTGTGGCTGAAGGTGTCCCAGATCGACGGGCCGCGCCCGTCCTCGGTGGCGGCGCCTTCGATCTGGTACGCGGCCGTCGCGGACCCGAAGACGAACTCGTGGGGAAACCTCACTGGAGCTCCTCGCGAAAGGTTTGAGTCATGGCGTCACGGCCGGGGATCGAGGTAGGCGTCATCCGCCTCGTACCGCACAGAGGCGACTTCGACCGTGCCGCTGATGGCGCGGACGCCGGCGACCCGGCCGGTGAATCCGCCGGCGACCTCGGTGGAGAGGTATCGGCCGTCGAAGCGCGCGAGCATCACGGTGTGGCCGTTGCGGATCACTGACAATGCGATGTCATCTGGGCCGTCGTGGGTGGCGGGCAGTGACTCGATCCGCACCGTCGGCGTCGGCCCGAGGCCGGTCGCGGCCTCGCCGATGGGGGATTCGAGCGGACCGATGCGCAGGACCGCGTGCGCGGAGCCGTCGTTCACGCGCACCTCGCACCAGTGGCGGTCATCGAGTCGGAGCAGGACGCCCGCCGCGCCGTCGGCCGTCCGTAGTGCGACGTCGAAGCGCCAGCGCTCGTCGGTCACACGGGTCATGAGGGCACTGACGTTCCCGCTGGCGGAGGCGGCAGGGATCAGCGAAATGCCGGGTTCGGCGGGTGAGACGAATTCGCCGAGGGGAGCGCCGGGGGAGACCCAGCGAGGATGGAGTGAGGGGTCGGCGAATCGATCCAAGAATGAGCGGTCGGGGATCTCGTACACGAAGTGCCCCTCGTCGAACTGCGGCCACCCGTCGATCCAGTCGATGCCGGCGAGGAATGTCTCGCGGCCGTTGACGTGGAACATCGGGGTCATCCCGCGCGGGCGGACGCCGAGATACACGGCCGCCCACCGTCCGTCGGGGGTTTCGACGAGGTCCGCGTGCCCCGTGTTCTGCACGGGATGCGTGGTGCTGCGATGCGAGAAGACGGGATTGCCGGGGGCGGGCTCAAAGGGGCCGTCGGGGTTTCGGGATCGGGCGATGGTGATGGCGTGGCCACGTTCCGTGCCGCCCTCGGCGATCACCAGGTACCACCACCCGTCGCGGCGGTAGAGATGTGGAGCCTCCGGGAAGGCCAGTCCGGTCCCCTGCCATACGGGCCTCGGCTCCTCCAGCGTCACCCCCTTTTCGAGATCGACGCGGGCTTGGGCGATGCCCTCCAGGCCGGGGCGTGTCGAGCAGTACGTGACGTAGCAGGTGCCATCGTCATCCCAGGCCAGGTCGGGATCGATGCCCGCCAGGCCGTCGATCACCACGGCCGGAGCCCACGGGCCGGCCGGGTCCGTCGTCGACGTCAACAGTTGGCCGCCGCTGGTGGAGACGTTCGTCGTGATCAGCCAGAAGCGGCCCGCGTGGTGGCGGAGTGTCGGAGCGTAGATTCCCTTGCTGGCGCCGGCTTTTCCCGCCTGGAACCCATCGGTGCCGGCCAGGGCGTTGCCGATCTGGGTCCAATGGGTGAGGTCGGTGCTGTGCCAGACCGGGACGCCGGGGGAGTATTCGAAGGAGGAGTTGACCAGGTAGTAGTCGGCGTCGGCGCGGCAGACGCTCGGGTCGGGGTAGAAGCCGCCGATGATGGGATGCACGCCGGCGGCCTCGCGGCGCCTGCCTTTTCGCGTTTCGAAGGTCATTTGATTCCGGTCGCCGCGATTCCTTGGATGAAGTAGCGCTGCAGGGCCACGAAGAGCAGCAGCATGGGGGTGATGACCAGCACGGAGCCGGCCAGCAGGACTCCGTAGTTGGTCGCGTTCTGCCCCACCGAGTACAGGGAGAGCGCAACGGGGAGGGTGTACATGTCCTCGGTCTGCGCGACCACGAGCGGCCACAGGAAGTTGTTCCACGATCCGAGGAAGGTGAGGATGGCGAGCGTCGCCAATGCCGGCCCGCAGAGCGGCAGGATGATGCGCGTGAAGATGCGCACCTCGCCCGCGCCGTCGATGCGGGCGGCTTCGATGAGCGCGTCGGGGATCTCACTGATGAACTGGCGCATGAGGAAGACGCCCATCGGCCCTGCGAGGAACGGAATGATCAGCGCAGGGTAGGTGCTGACCATCCCTAGTTTGCTCACCACGACGAACAGCGGGATGAAAGTGACGACGCCCGGAACCATGAGCGTGACCAGCACGAGCAGGAAGAGGGCCCGCTTGCCGGCGAAGTCGAGTTTCGCGAGCGCGTAGCCGACCATCGAGCAGAACAACAGCGTTCCGAGGACCGTGAAGACGGCCACGATGACGCTGTTGAGAAAGAACGTCTGGAAATTCAGACGGCCGAACCACGTGGCGAAGTTCTCGAACGTGAAAGTCTCGGGCCACCATGTGGGCGGTCGCCTCAGCAGTTCCGACTGCGTCTTCGCCGAACCGAGGTACATCCAGACGAACGGGATGAGCGTGGCCACAACGGCGATGACGAGCACGATGTACACCAGGGCCCGGCCCGGGATGATGGGCTTTCTCATGGCGCTTCCTTGGGGCGGAAGGCTCGGAACTGCACGATGCTGAGCAGCGCGATGGCGATGAAGAGCACGTAGCTCGCCGCCGACGCGGTGCCGTAGTTGCCGAATCCGAACTGGTTGTAGGTGAAATAGCTGATTGAGAGCGTGGAGTCCAGCGGGCCTCCCTTCGTCATGACGAACGGTTCCTCGAAGAACTGCAGATACCCGACCGAGAGGAGCACGGCGCCGAGGAGCAGTGTCGGGCGGAGCATCGGAAGCGTCACCCGGACGAATCGCTGCCAGGCGGTGGCGCCGTCGACGGCGGCCGCTTCCAGCACACTCGCGGGGATGTTCTGCAGCCCGGCAAGAAAGATGATCATGAGGGTGCCCATGTTGCGCCAGATGGCCATGAGGATCATGGCAGGCATCGACCAGAGCGGGTCATTGAGCCAGTCCGGGCCCTGGATGCCGACGGTATCGAGCGCGGTGTTCAGCAGGCCGTCCGGTTGGAGGATGAACCGCCACACCACCGCGACCGCCACGATGCTCGTGATCACGGGGGCGTAGAAACCGACGCGAAATGCCGTGCGGAATCGCGTGATCCCGTTGTTGAGCGCCACGGCGAGGGCGAGAGCCGCGACCATCGTGAGCGGGATGCCCACTGCGACGAAGTACACGGTATTCAGCAGCGACCGCACGAACTGCTGGTTCTCGAACAGCCGGAGGTACTGGTCCATCGCGACGAACTTGACGGCCAGCGGGCTCTCGATGTCGCTGTTCCTGAAGTCGGTGAAGGACATCAGGAACGACGAGACGAGCGGGAACACCATGAAGACGGCGAAGCTCAGGATGAACGGCAGAGCGAAGAGGTAGGCCACCACCGTCATCCGGCGACGACGCGCCCTGGTGGTGCTGTCGCCGCCGGAGCGCGACAACGCTCCGGCGCCGGCGACTCGTGTCACGGCCATGCCTATTCGCCGGTTCCCAGCGAATCGGCGGTGGACTGCAGCTGCTTGACCGCGTCCTGCGGGCTCTTGCCGCCACGGGCCATCCGCTCGATCTCCGTGTCGGCGGCCGCCGACACCTGCGTCCACGTGGTGAGGGCAGGAGCCGTCTTGACACTCTTGAGCTGCTCACCGAACACCGACACTTTCGGGTCGCTCGTCAGCGCGGTGTCCTTCCACGCAGACTGCCGCGAGGGAAGGTCGTTGACCGCCTTGAACCAGTCGACCTGGACCTCGGGCTGCGTGAGCCACTGGATCAGCTTCCATGCCGCGTCCGGGTTCTTGGAGTTCTTGAACACGGTGAGGTTGGCGCCGGCCGCGAACGAGGTGGACGTGCCGCCCGGCGGGGCCGGGATCGGCGCCACCGCGAACTTGTCCTCGAAACCGGCGCCGCCCGCGGTCTTCAGCCCCGGGATGTCCCACGGGCCACTGATGAACATCGGGACGGTACCGTCAACGAAGGCCGAGGCTGTGGACGCCGACTCGGAATCGGGATTCTTGTTGGCGATGCCTTCTTTGAAGAAGCTGTTGACGTATTCGAGGGACTCGACCATCTTCGGGGTGTCGAACGTCCACTTCGTCTGGTCGGAGTTCATGACGTCGGCTCCGTTCGACCAGGCGAACGGCAGACTGCTCAAGAAACCGTTCCAGCCGCCGGACGGAAGCACGACGCCGTATTTCGCGCCGGCCTTGTCCTGGTACGACTTGGCGAGCGCCTTGAATCCCGGCCAGTCTTTGGGGAAGCTGTCGAACCCCGCCTTCTTCATCAAGTCGGTACGATAGAAGATCACTCGCGTTTCGACGTACCACGGCACACCCAGCTGCGCTCCGCCGATGTTCGTCGTCTGCCGCGAAACCGGGAAAATGTCACTCGTGTCGATCTCGGTGGGCGTCGGACGGAGCGCCGAGGCGAACGTCGGCATCCAGTCGGTCCCCAGCATGCCGATATCTGGAGTCGTTCCGCCGGCGATCGCCGTTTGATATTTGTTCTGCGCCGAGTCCCACGGAATCGGGGTCACCTTGACCTCGATGCCGGGGTTCTTCTCTTTGAAGGGCTTGAGGAAGTCGGCGAGCGCTTCACCCTCCGTGCCTTGCGCCCAGATAGTGACGGTGCCAGTGGCCGGACCATTCGTCAGGCGACTTGCTGACACGTCGTTCTGTGGGCGGTCGTTCGAACGCCCACAACCGCTGAGCATGAGTGCAAGCGTCGCGGTGACGGCTGTGGCCGTTGCCATATTCCGTCGGATCATCATCGTTCCCCTTCGTGCATGGGGGGTTGCGGGGTGCGCGAACGGTGCTCCACTGCGAGCACAGGTCGTGCCGGATCGACTCCGTTCCGGCATCTAAGCGCATAACATGGGGTGGCGCAACCATGCTCACTGCTGAACTCTTCGCACGGTGATGCGCGCGCCGCGCGCCCGACGCGGATCGCCGTTCTTGATCCGTGCGGCGATAAGTCCTGGTCGAAGGGATGGATCTCAAGATCGACGCGGCCTGCTCGTCATCCCGGGCGCGCGGCTTCCGCATGGCGGCCGCGTTTTCCAGGGGCGGCTCTCCTCGTGCGGGACATGATCGTGATGAGGGTCCCGGCTGACTGTGTCCACCGCGCGGTCGCGTGCCAAGGCTGAGCCCTCCGGTCACCGGGCGACAATCGAAGGGAGCGCCTTGGAGCGCCGGCGAACCGGTACTGTACGAGTGCTCTTGATGGGTTCCTGACGTGAATTGGGGCGGACGTGACGAGTCGACCGACGGTATACGATGTCGCGCAACTTGCCGGAGTGTCGATCGCAACGGTTTCCTTTGCGTTCACCAAGCCAGAGCGGGTGAAGGCGGACACTTTGCAAGCGGTTCTGCGCGCTGCCGACTCCATCGGCTATGTGCCCAGCGCGAATGCCCGTGGGCTTGCCAAAGGAAAGACCGGAGCGCTGGGCCTGTATGCGTTCGACTATCTGCTCGAGCCGGCTGCGGATTTCCCGGATTCCGCTCCGCTTGATTTGACTCGCGTTCCTGACGGACGGCTTTTCCCGTTGTATTCGGACGAGGTCCAGCGGGGCGTCCAGTTGGAGTGCCGGCGGCACGGTTACGCGCTGATGCTCGGTTCCGGCCATAATCCTGGACATTTGCCGAGCGTGATCGATGTCGCGGGGCGCGTGGACGGCCTCATAGCGTTCGCCGGTGCCGCATCGGGCGCTCTTTTGGAACAGATCTCAGCCCGTATACCCGTCGTCGAACTCGGCGGGGAAATCCGGCGAGAGGGGATGCACACCGTCTTCGTCGACAACCGCGCCGCCATGGCCCGTCTTACCGAGCACTTGCTGATCGATCACGGTTATCGCGAATTCGCGTACCTCGGCGAGTTGGGCACCCCGGAGTTCGTGGCGCGCTATGAGGGCTTCTCCGAAGTCCTGCGGCAGGCGCGCATCGCCCCTCCGCCCCCGGTCAGAAGCCATCCCGGCGACGATCAGTCGACTATCGACGCCGTCCGCGGCCTTCTCGATCGACCTTCCTTCCCGCAGGCTCTCGTGTGCGCGACCGATCAGGAGGCCATCGTCGCCATCGACGCGCTTCGGGGACAGGGCATGGACGTGCCGGCCCAAGTGGCGGTGACCGGCTTCGACGGAATACTGGCGGGACGACTGATCACACCGCACTTGACGACGGTGCGACAGCCAATGGAGGACGTCGGGCGGGTCGCGGTGCGGATCCTCCTCGAAGCCCTCGAGGGCAACGAAGACGCGAGCCGTCATGAAACTCTCGCGTGTGTGGTGTGGCGTGGCGGAACCTGCGGTTGCTCCAACGACTGACAGAAACCTGCTGCCGGCTGTAGTGGCGCAGCGCGGTGGCGGTCTCGGCCCCAACTCGTGGTGCCAGACATTGTCATCGTGGCGGTGAAGACCGGCTTCGAGGTGATGGATCACACTTCGCCGCCGGTCAAGAGATCGGTCGCGGTGAAGTCGCTACGCCGGTCAGTGTGTCAGCCATGTGCCTCCCTCACTTCGATCTCGAACGGCCGGTACTGTGTGCCTGCCGAAACCTCATCCACGCAGTTCAAGCCGCATTAGGGCACGAGTCCGGCTCGGTCCTGGTCGCCCGGAACCCCGAGCAGGGAGGCACGGTCACCAACTCCTCGGGTAACGGACGCGACGCCACCGTCAGCGGCGGGACCGACTCCCACCATCCGGCAATCCTGGCACCGACGGCGTGCTCGTCGACGTAACCCCGTCGAACAGCCTGCGCTTCATCGGTGCCGGCGCGAACGTTGGCCTGAACACCACCCTGCCCATCGGGCGCTGGATCGACTTGGTGGTCACCGTGGACCGCAGCAGGGCGGCGGCCAGGGGCTGACCGACGCGGTGGACCGCGCGGCGATCTTCGCCAAGAAGCCCGCTTTGCGTCCTTGGTTCGCAGGCGGGGCCTTTGGCCGTGGCATTGACCCACTGCCGGCGAATCGAGGTCTATCCAGACGGTCTGCTGATGCGTTCCCACTCGCGCATCGCGTCCGGCTCCCACCTCGCATGTTGCCGATGGAAGAGCTTCGCGGCGCGAGCGCCGCTCCACCCCGAAGGCAGCAGTTCCGCAGGCAGTGCGGGATCGATCAGCGCAAGCCGGCGCCAGGCGTGCACGAGTTGTGTGTGCCTGACCAACGGATCATTGGAAGGCGGCCGCCTGAACTCGGCGAGGAACACCTCATACTGCCGCGCGACATCGTCAAGGTCCCACGCTTGGCGGACGAGGGTCGACACTTCACCGCCGGCGAGGTATTCGGACAGGAAGACCTGCGCATCCTCGCGAACCCCGGCTTCGTCCAGTATAAAATCCGCCTCGCCGACCCGGTCGGTGTGCGTGCTGACCCACACCCCCGGCGCGGGGTTCCCGAACCCAGCCCACCGCAGTCGCGTGCGCAGCAGGTGGCGTCCGGCCCGGTTCGTTTCCGCGGCTCGTGCCAGCACCACCAGCCACCGGCCGTCCCACTCCGGCTGAGTCGCGGTGAAGCCGAAGATCCGTTCAGTGCCAAGGTTGAGGAATTGGGCGAACGCCGGGCTGAGGTGCCACCACGTGTATCGCCCTTCACGTTCGGGAAGGAGCCAGCCATCCGCGGAGGCGCGCGCCAGGGCTTGCCTGCAGGCTTCCTCCTTTACGCCGAAGCGGCCCAGCGCATCGACGAAGGCCGAGGTAGGCGCCGGTCGCCCCGCCGGACGCACATAGTCACCGAGAACCGTGATCAACAGTCCCCGAACACCGCCCGTGCCCGCGGCGTAGCGGCGGGACAGGACGAACCGTTCCTCGGAGGCGTTGTTGAACGGGCCGGCCGGCGCCGTTTCGTCTCGAGGCTCAGACATGCCGGCGGCCGGCTGTGCAGCTGCGGGCGAGGTCAGAGCGCATGTGCGGATTGTATTGCGGTAGCCGGCCACTCGATCACCAAGTGCCCCATCATCACGGCCAGATGGGAAGACGCGTGTGATGCCGTTCGAACTGTTCGCCGTGGATGGCGCGCCACGCCGACGGCCGACACCGGCGTCCAGATGAAGACGGCAGACCGCAGCCGGGCGTGGCCGAGACAGAGGTGCCGCGCCATCCCGACTTGAAGATCGGGTCAGTACGACCGTGGAACTTTCACGACCGCAGCCCTGCGACAAGGCTGCCACCAGCCGAATCTCCCGGAAATTTGACAAAGGCGTTGACCACCGTCGCAGAAATGTCTTACGGTCCCTTGCGGATGGCAGTCGTCGGTGGAGGCAGCGATGGCTTCGATGAAGGGCGGGCTCGCCGTTACCCCGGCGCCGCTACCCGTCGGGCAACAGCGCCCGGTCGACCATGTCGCCGAATGGCCGCGCTCGCGCTGGGCCACGGCTCGGCGCATCCGTACGCCGGATATCCGAAAGGGGACTTCGTCGCCGCCCCGACGTATCTGAATGCTCCAGGACCGTCGCTGTGGACGTCGACCTGTGATCGTAAGCCCACCACGGAAGTACGCAGTTGAGGGAGAAGCGATGCGCCTATCTTGGTTACGTCTCTTCGTCGCAGCCGTCGTTTCGGTAGCAGCGGCCGCCGCTGTCAGCGGGGTTCTGACGACCGCGCATGCCGCGACCGGTTGCCGGGTCACCTACTCGGTGGCCTCCCAGTGGACGGGAGGTTTCACCGCCAATGTAAGCCTGACGAATCTGGGCGATCCAGGCACCGGCTGGATGCTGACCTGGTCGTTTGGCGCCGGCCAGCAGGTGACTCAGGCATGGGGCGCCACGGTCTCCCAGAACGGTCCGCAGGTGACCGCTCGCAATGCCGCGTGGAACGGCAACCTCGCGACCGGCGGCAATACGAGCTTGGGGTTCAGCGGTTCGTGGAACAACAGCAGTAACCCGGTACCGTCCACCTTCGCGCTCAACGGCGTCACGTGCACGGGCGGTACGGGCGAGCCGACGCCGACGGTCACTCCGACCGGACCTCAGCAAGCGAACTCCATGGGCTTCATCGGCTGCTCGATGGCGGAGAACGTCGCCCAGGGGTATGTAGCGGTCGGAGGCGGACGCATGTGGGGTCCGTACGGGACGGGCGGCTTGGTCGTGCAGTCGTGGACCGACCCCAATTCCAGCGCGTGGCAGAAGTTCGACCAGCAGGTGAGCAGGTTCGGCAGACCGACGACGGTGTGGGTGCAGATCTGCGTGTTCAACGCCAACGCGACCTATGACGAAGTGAAGCGGCTCATCGCCAACGCGCGCTTGCACGCGGCCTCCGGCGCCAAGATTTTCATCACGGGTCAGCCGCTCTACGATCCCGGCCAGACGTGTTTCCTGGCGGGCCCCAACGGTCCGCAACTGACCGACGGTCTTGCCAGGCAGGCGGCTGCCGACACGACGCAGAACGTGACCTACCCTGGGGCGTTCCGTCTCAGGAGCAACGAGGTCGCCGACGGCTGCCATGCCAATACGGCGGGCCAGCAGTCGCTCGGCAGGCAGGCCCTGGCGTTCTGGGGCTAGCCGGCGGTCCTGGCCGACCGACCAGGTCGCAGGTGCAGGCGAAGGGCGACGTCTTCTCCACACGTCCACGACGTGTGGAGAAGACCGCATTCGGCGTTGCATACCCCAGTTGAACCGGCCGCGACGCCTTCGGGGCCGCAGAGTAGCGGTACTACCGCGAATGACGAGTTCCGTGGCGCGGTCGGCGTCGGAGCGGAAGTCGGCGACAGAGGAGTTGTGCACGATCACCCCTTTGGACATCACGAGGACGCGGGAGGCCAGGGTCAGGGCGAGGCGCAGGTTCTGCTCGACCAGGAGCATGGCCGTCCCTCCGGACACCAGGGAGAGCAGCAGGTCCTGGATGTGATCGACGATGACCGAGGCGAGCCCGTCGGACGGCTCGTCGAGAAGCAGCAGCCGGGGATTTCCGAGGAGGGCTCTGCCGATGGCGAGCATCTGCTGCTCGCCGCCGGACAGTTGCGCGGCCAGGTGATCCCGGCGCTCGGCGAGTCGTGGCATCGTCTCGTAGACGCGTTCCCGCGTCCATTGGCCCCGGCTGCGGTGTCGATCGGCAATCAGGAGGTGTTCCTCGACGGTGAGGGACGGGGACGCGGATCTTCCTGGCCGAGTATTGCCTCGGCGGGTCGGCTCGAGTGGATCCCAGGCAGCGGAGCGGTTTCGACGCCGATACGCCAGATGGCGTACACCCGGACGCGCCGAATGGCGGCGCTTGTCCCAAAAGCAGACCTGACGTCGTATGCAGGCCCGGCGCCGCCCACATCAAGGCGCCCGGCTTGAGCTGTCCGACAGCGGCACGACAACGCGGGAATCCTGCCGCTGTTGTGGTCACAGACGGGGCAGAGGGGCGAAGGTGTGGTGCTGCCAGAGCCGACGGGAGGTCTCCTCCGGGTAGGTGGTGACCGCCGGTTCGGTGTTCAGAACCTGCGTGAGTCGGCGCTTGGGGTCGTAGGCGGCCCAGCCGGGGTCGCCGGTCGCGGCGAAGGCGGTCCATGTCGTCCGGATGTGCTGGGATAGAGCTTGGCCCTCGGGAGAGAGCGGATCGCCCATCAGGCCGGCGCCGAGGCCCGCGTCGAAGACGCCGAAGGTGAGGGGGACGTCCAGGCCGTGGCAGGCGCCCAGGTTCCCGCCCATGCCGGGCGCGGGCCAGGTCAGCTCGTACAGGTGTGCGCGACCCCCACCGCCGGTCTGCGCCTGGGCGAGGTGGAGCGAGGGCATGCGGAACAACCAATCAGACTGGACCAGCTCGAACAGCTCCCCGGCGCCCGCGCCGGGGAAGGCCTCGCGGTAGGCGCGCCCGCCGTCCGGCGCGAACACGCTCAGTGCCGCGGCCGCCTGCTCGTCGGTGACCTGGCCCAGCAGCCCGCCGAAGGCGACGAACAGCCGGTACTCATCCCGGTTGTGCCCCACGATCAGCTCGACCGCCCGGCCGGCGCCATCCGCCAGGGCCTGCCACGGGGTGGTGGGCAGCACCTCACCGTCGACCACCGGTGAGAACAGCGTAGGAGTATGCGCGACCACACCCCATCGGTCCTCGAACTGGCGCATCTTGGCGGTCGCCGCGTCACCGGCGGCGGCCAGCCGCCCGGGGGCGACAGCGGAGAAGTCGTCAACGGTCGCGGACAGGCCAAGCTCGTCGGCGATGACAGCGGCGATGTCACCGGCCAGCTCCGCGGAGAAGAACGTGCCGGGAACGCTCTGGGCGATGGCGCGCCGGAACAGTCCCGCCGCCCGTGGCATGGCCATCAGCGCGGCGATCGACCCGGCGCCGGCGGACTCGCCGAAGACGGTGACCCGGTCGGGGTCCCCGCCGAACGCCGTGATGTTCTCGCGCACCCATTCCAGCGCGGCCACCTGGTCGAGCAGGCCACGGTTGGCGGGCGCCCCGTCGATCTGGGCGAACCCCTCCATCCCGACCCGATAATTGAGGGTCACCACGACCACACCCGCGTCCGCCAGCCGGGTCCCGTCGTAGCCGGGATCGCTCGACACGCCGAACACGTAGGCGCCACCATAGATCCACACCATGACCGGCAGCCCGGCGCCGGGACCGGGTTCGGGAGTCCAGACGTTGAGCGTCAGCCAGTCGTCGCCCACGACGTCGTTCACTGAAGGGGGCGCCCCGGTCATCGACGCTTGCGGGGGCGGCGGGCCATACGCGAACGCCTCACGCACGCCGTCCCACCCGCGCACCGGCTGTGGAGCCGCGAAGCGCGCCGGTCCGACAGGCGGCTGCGCGAAAGGGATGCCGCGGAAGACCGCCGGCCCCGCTTCGCGACGACCGCGGACCGTCCCGCTCATGATGTGGATCTCGGGTTCGGCAGACATGGTCATCGAAGGCTCCTTCTCCGGGAGGCAGCCTCAGGTGCCCCGGCAGAAGAGCTCTGATGCGCTGACCACCTGCCGGCGACAATACAACAGAATGACGGTTGTAAACCGTATTGTAGAACGCTGTGCCAGGGAGGCGTCGACGTTGGTCGGCCGACCAGGGCGGAGCAGATAGCCGCGTCGGCTCGGACAACCCAGGACTTGCTCGTTCGCAGCGGCCCCGTCTCGGATTCCCGCGGTCCTTGACTTTGCCTGTACGGGCGTTTCCGGCGCCCGGGGAGGTGCAGGCTTGCCCATGTGGTGTCACCGAAACGGCAGGGCCGATCGGCGAAGACCGGGCGCGCTGACCAGCGGGAGCCGCGCTAGCGCCGGATTCCATTCCAAAGCTCTCTGACCCCCGACTCGCCGCCCCCGAGAACGGACCTCGTAGCCGTATCGGCCGACGAGGTCGGGAAGAACGTCAGCCGGTCACCGCTGCCGCGGCTGTACTTTTATGGCTATGGACCACCTGGAAGTGCGAGAACTCCTCTACTTCATCGCCCTGGCGGAGAAGATGCACTTCAGCCGCGCCGCCGAGCAACTGGGCATCGCGCAACCGGCGTTGTCGCGGGCGATCAGCAGGCTGGAGCGCCGGATGGGGGTCCAGTTGTTCGAGCGCACCAGCCGACGGGTCAGCCTGACCGAGGCCGGCGAGGTGCTCCTGCGCGAGAGCCGCAAGGTCCTCGCCGCGGCGGACGGCGCGGTACGTCGTGCCCAGCGGGCCGCGCGCCCGCAGCGGTTGGTGATCGCCGCCCCGCCTGGCACCGGCGCGGCCCTGCTGTCCCTGGTGCTGGACGCGTACCGGAGCGGCCCCGATCCGGTGCCGGTGGAGGTGCTGTTCACCGTCGATCTGGCCGCTGCCCTGCGGGACGGCACCGCCGACCTGGCGCTGATGTGCGGCAGCGACGATCTCGACGGCCTGGACACCGTCGATCTCCTCGATGAGTCCCCGGTCGCGCTCCTCCCGGCCGGGCACCCGCTCGCCGCGCGTGGCAGCCTCACCGCCCGCGACGTGCGGGCCGATACCGAGTTCCGCGAGCAACCCCCGCGGGTCGGACTGGACGAAGATCATCGACCGGGTCGCGATCGGAGACCTCGTGGTCGTACTGGGGGCGAGCGCGACCAGCCGGCTCGGGCCGTCCGTCGTGGCCGTCCCGGTGACCGGCGCGCCACGCAGCCGACTCGTTCTGGCCTGGCCACGCGCCACCCCGCTGGCCGTCCGCGACCGGCTGACCGGCGCCGCGGCCGCGGTGGCGCGGAGCCGACCGGACGTCGACCCGGTGTCGGCAGGCCGGGACCACGATCGGCTGTCGGTCAGATCTGGTTGATGCCGCCGTCCACGAGCAGTTCGATGCCGGTGATGTAGCTGCTCTGGTCGGAAGCCAGGAACAGGGCCGCCGCGGCCTGTTCGGCCGGCTCGGCGACGCGCCCGAGCGGCACTTGTCCGGCCAGCATCGCGCGGAACTCGTCCAGGCTGGCCCCTTCCGGGGTGGCGGCCGCGAAGGCCGGTGTCTCCGTACCACCCGGTGCGAGGGCGTTGACCCGGATGCCCCGGTCTTTCAGCTCGTTCGCCCAGGTGCGGGTCAACGACCGGACCCCGGCCTTGGACGCGGCGTAGACGCCGACGCCCGCCGACCCCCTCCCGGCCGTGGTGGATGAGGCGAGGATGACCGACGCGTTGTCGTTGAGCAGTGGCAGAGCCTTCTGCACGGTGAACAGCGCGCTGCGCACGTTGAGCCTCATGCTCCGCTCGTAGTCCTCCTCGGTCACGTCCGCCAGCGGGACGAAGGTCGTACCGCCGGCGTTGGCGAAGAGCACGTCGATGCGGCGTCCATCGGCGTTGATGGACGCGAAGAGCCGGTCGAGGTCGGCCAGGTCCGTGACATCGCCGGGCACCCCGGTGGCGCGTGCCGCGCCGATCTCCGACACCGCCGCGTCGAGCTCCTCCTTGCCACGTCCGGTGAGGTAGACGTACGCGCCTTCCTCGGCGAAACGCAGGGCGGAGGCGAACCCGATCCCCTTGCTGGCGCCCGTCACCACCGTGACCTTGCCGTTGAGCTGACCCATATTAGATCTCCCCTGATTCCTCTGTGGACGCGGGCCCATGGCGGCCCGCCTCTCCAGCACACCCCATGCCACCTGCGCGAACAATGATCGCTTTGGCATGATCCGATGCCGGGCGGTTATCGATGGGAGCTCGGTCCGGTGATCGCGTTCGGTCGATCGGCATCCCCGCCGACACGCCCGAGGAGATCTACGGAGGTGCCTGGGTGACAGCCCCCTCCACGGCGGCGGAGCACGGTGTGCAGCATGTCACCGATGATCATCGGGGGATCGGTCGCCGCGTTCCCCTTGCTGCGGGGTGTAGCGGGCGCGCATGGCGGGGCCGGCGGCCGGGCCGGCGGTGAAGACGTACGCGCGGCTGTCGTCCAGGCGGCGGCCGGTCTTGGCGTCGATCATGACGGGCTCGACCTCCTCCCCGGTGGCCGTGTCGACCAGGATCATGCTGCGCTCCTCGGGCGCCAGGCGGGCATTGCCCCAGGCGGCCATCGCGACGATGACCGGGCGCAGCGAACGGCCCAGCTCCGTCAGCACGTACTCGTGGCGCACCGGGTTCGTCTGGTACGGGCGGCGCTCCAGGAGGCCGTCGGCGACCAGGGTCTTGAGCCGGCTGGTGAGCATGCTGGAGGAGATGCGCAGGTTTTCCTGGAACTGGTCGAAGCGGGTATAGCCGTCGAAGGCGTCATGCAGCAGCAACAGAGTCCACCACTCGCCGATGTGCTCGATCGTGGCGGACAGCGGGCACTCACGGTCTTCTTGCCTGATCCGGGCCGGCATGGGACAACCCTCCAACGGTCACTGCTATTGTCGAAGTAAGTAGGTTTCATTTTAGCAGTAACTAGGTCGCCTGTGCGACGCCCACCATCGACATGCGAGGGACATGCCATGCCCGACAACCAGGCAATCGCCTTTGACGTGCTGCCCGGCACCATCACCGCCTACCTCACCGCCCACCGCGACCGCGCCATCGCAGCCCAGCTCGGTCTGTTCGCCGCCGACGCCACGGCGGTCGACGAAGGCCACACCCACGTCGGGAGCAGCGCTATCGCCGCGTGGATGAACCGTTCCGCCGGCGCCTATACGTACACGATCACCCCGATCGCCGCCGAGCAGTCCGGCGAGGGCGACTACAGCGTCACCCAGCACCTGGCCGGCGACTTCCCCGGGGGCACCGTGGACCTGCGCTTCCGCTTCACCCTTCGCGACGGCCTCATCCAGCGCCTGGTCATCGAGCCATGAACAGGACCTGGTTCATCACCGGAGGCACGCCCGGCGGGTTCGGCATGGCCTTCGCCGACGCGGCCCTGGAGTCCGGCGACCGCGTCGCCCTGACCGCCCGCAGGCCCGGGGAACTGCGCGACTGGGCCGAACCGCACGGCGACAGGGTGCTGGTGCTTCGGCTCGACGTCACCGACACCAGGCAGGTCCACCAGGCCGTCGCCGCCGCCGAGGCGCACTTCGGCGGCATCGACATCCTGGTCAACAACGCCGGACGCGGCTGGTACGGCTCGGTGGAAGGCATGGATGACGCGGCCGTCAGGCAGCTGTTCGAACTGAACTTCTTCGCCGTGCTGACCGTCACCCGCGCCGTCCTGCCCGGCATGCGCGCCCGGCGCAGCGGCTGGATCATCAACCTCTCGTCCGTCGCCGGGCTGAGAGGGGTGCTCGGCTTCGGTTACTACACCGCGGCCAAGCACGCCATCGAGGGCATGACCGATGTCCTGCGCCAGGAGGTGGCTCCACTGGGCGTCAAGGTGCTGGCCGTGCAGCCGGGGGCCTTCCGCACCCGTGCGTACGCCGGGTTCGCCGACGAGCCGGTGCGGGAGAGCATCGAGGACTACCGGCCGATGCTGGACAACGTCCGCGCGGTCATGATCGAGCAGGACGGCAACCAGCCCGGAGACCCACTCCAGGGCGCGAGGGCCGTCGTGGCCGCGATCGACCGGGACGACCCGCCTCACCGTCTCGTGCTCGGGGGCGCCGGATACGACGCGGTGATCGGCGAGCTGGAGCCCATGCTCACCGAGATCCGCGCCCACGAGAACGTCTCCCGCTCCGTGGATTTCCCCCAGGCCGATGACCCGTCGCCCAGGACGTAGATCGAGTCCTTGGCGTGGGTCTACGAGCCCGAACCGCGGACATGCAGGTGGAGGTCGAGCCGGACCAACCACGGGCTCTGCGACCACGGCCCGGCACGCATGGAGTAACTGCGACGAACCGCGGGACTTCAACCTGCTGCCGAGGATCCTTCTGTCGGCTCGGGTTCCCAGCAGTTCCGGTGCCCGCGCGACGGCTGCGGCGTGACCTAGCTTTCACGGGCTGGTCGGAGCACGCTACCAGCGTCCATCACTCCGTCCGCGGGCACGCCCGACCGTAGCGCCCCGCCCATCCCGGGCAGTGACCCGTCCGCCAAACCCAGAGGTGGCCGGGTCACTGGACGTCATCGGCTACGACGCGGCGCACAGATTAAGAGATAAGCCTCAGGTTCCCTGAGGCCACAGTGGCCTCAGGGAACCCAAGGCTTATCTCTTACCAGGGCGGCCTGGGCGAGCCGTACGAGGATGTCATTCTTGCCGCGCACCCGGGCGAACTCGGTGCTGATCTCGTTTTCGACCTTCTTCTTCTGTGCCCGCATGCTGATCGTGTGCACGAGCTGGATCAGCAGCCACCCAGGCCGTCGATCATCTCGGTCTTGCGTAACCAGCACTGCGCGGCCAGCAGCCTCGCCCGGACCGGCGGCTGGGCGGCGGCGAAGTCGGAGGGGTACATCTTCATCGCCCGGCCCGCCAGCCTCCACGACCTTCTCCGACGCCCCCTCCGGCAGCCCGATCGCCTTGACCCGCTCCAGCTTGACGATCTCGCCCAGCGGCGTCTCCAACTGCCGCGGCCCGGGATTCTCCTTCGACTCCTGCAGGAAGCTGCGCATTCCGCCGCCCGATGCGCCCTCGGTATCGGGGTCCTCGATCGTGATCAGCTCCTCCAGCCGCGCTATCGCCCGACAGCGGTCGCGGGCGCAAGGGTCTGGTTGTTTATGGGAATGGGATGGTCTGGAAGTCCTGTCGCACCAGGGATTTACCGTTCGGCAAGGGGTACTCGCAGCGGCCCAGGGCTGCGAACCCTGCATCCGACATCGCTGAGGTCAGCGTCTCGGGGTCGATGTCCGATGACACCGAGGCGAGGGTGTCGAACGACGATGAGTAGTCCGTCGAGCTGACGAAGCCTGCCGCGTCGTTGCGCTGGATCACGCACGACAGCACGCCGATGGAGCGGGCGTTCGCGGCCGCGAAGGCGACGAACTCTTCGACGCCCACATACTCGATGATGAGGTTGGCGATGAGGAGGTCGACGCGCTCGATCCTCACGGAGCGGTCGATGCTCGTCTCGATCAGATGGAGGCGATCGCCGAGGGTGTCGCGATATCGGGTCTCGCAGGCGTCGAGGTAGTCGGGGTTGATGTCGTACCCGTACACGGCGTCCGTGGTCTCCGGGTGGATGAGGTCGAGTCCGTTGCCTCCCGCGATTCCCAGCACGCCGATTGCACGGAATGGGTACGCCGCGAGCTGTTCACCGGTGATATCGCGGAGCCGCTGAAGCTGCCCTACCCCTGGGTCGCCCATGTGTCGCTCGTACACGTCGAGGTGAATTCCACGCCAAGGATGCTCGGGCGTGCCCCGGCGGCGATCGGAGGTGGTCATCGCGCCGGACCAGACGGGTGCTGTCGTGGCTGCATCAGCCGGTTCGCTCCTCAACTGCTCCGCCGATGGAACGGAGGTACTGGCGGAACGTCGTGCCATCCTGCTCGCACGGCGAGGCAGCCGGAGAACCTGGCCTGGTCTCGGAGGCTGTCGCCGAGGTTCATGCGAGCAGTCTGGCGCCGTTCGGTGTCTCTGATCCTACTCGCCGGCTCGGCGATGTCCGCGGCGCGGTCGAGCGGGAGGCACAGCACGCCGTCGTCGGCGAGGACGAAGTCATCCCCGGTCACGAGGTGGTCCCAAATCGCGCGGAGGCGAGCGCGTCCGGTTCCTGCGCGTCGAGTCGTTGCGGGCCCACGGGGGAGCGCTCCCTGGCTGACCACGGGCAGCCGGATGACGCACAGCTCGGAGGTGTCTCGGTGCAGACCCCAGATCACGATGCCGGAGAGCCCGGAGTGCCGGACCTCGAGGGTAATGAGGTCACTGACGCAGGCCTCGTCGTCTCGTCCGGCGTTGTCGACCACGAGCACGTCCCCCGGGCTCGGCGTGTTCGAGGGTTTTGAGCAAGACATCGACGCTGCCGTAGTGGCGCGCTGGTTGGACCCGGCCGACGATGTGCGTGCCACCCCATACGGGGTGGACGTTCGCCGGTGCCCGTCGGACGGAGATACCGAGGCGCATGATCGCATCGGCGACATGGGGCGTGGTGAGGCCGAGGTAGGTGCGTTGCAGCTCAAGCGGGTTCATAGGGCGGGTGCTAGGTAGTACTGGTCGACGTGGACCATGCGGGCCCGGGTGAGCGCCGCGTAGTCCGGGTTGATGACCGGGGTCATGCCGATGTTGCAAGCCTCGCTCATGAGCATGGCGACGACCGTGGTGGTGAGGTCCTTCACGCGGGCCCGGCCGTCGCCCAGGTGTACGAAGGCGTCCAGGAACCTGGTCCAGGCGTGCACCTCGAACAGCAGGTCCGGCAGGTCGGTCTTCGGGAGCATCTTCTCGACCCGGCAGGCGGGCGCGCGGGTCGGACCAGCGCTGCGAGGAGAGGCGTAGATGTCGCGGCGCTTGAGCCTGTGAAGAGCTGCCAGTACGCACACCACGTAAGCGTCGCGGTCCACCGCCCTCTCCGGGCAGGTCCGCGTTCGCGTAAGTCGGTCTCCTCGATGAGCTCCGGCTCCTCGATGAACACCTTCGCCGTCCTGGCCACGATCCGCGACGACTTCTTCAGCTGCGGCAGGGTCGAGATCCGCTGACGACGTGTTATGGCATGCGACCGCAGAAGGGTGAAGGCCCTCAGGAGCTTTGATTGGATGCGTAAGCGAGAGAGGCTGAGAATCGAGTCGCAAGATTAGCGGCTCGTCAGCGGAAGTTCGCCCAACCGCGGATGGCGCCCTTGAAGGCGCTCACCATGCGTCGCTTGATCTCGTCGTCGCTGAGCCCCAGGTCGTTGAGATCGAGGATCTCCCGCGCGTCGAACATCAGGTTGTGCAGGAAGAAGGCGGGCTCGAAGGTGTCGTCGGCGAGCCTCTCGCTGCGCAGCACGGCCCGGATGGGGCGTTCCCATGCGTCGCGGCTGGCGGTGATGACGGAGTCGTGAGCGCGCAGCCGGGCCAGTAATCCCGTACGGGGGCGGAGCTGGACCATCGTACGCCCGTATACGTGCACGAGCCGGATCCACTCGTCGATGACGCGCGAGTAGAGCTCCAGTCCCGTGGCGGGGCAGTCATGGCTGAAGTCGCGCAGTTGTACCAGCACGCTGTACAGGTAGTGATTGAGCAACTCGCCGAGAGTGGGGTAGTAGCGGTACGCGGTGGCCGTGGACAGCCCGGCGGCTTTGGCGATCTTCGGCATCGTCGCCTCTTCCGGGGATGTCCTGATGATCTCGCCGGCGGCTTCGAGCAGTCGTTGACGGTTGCGCACGGCATCCTTGCGCGCTCCGCCACCGGCCCAGTCGTTTGCGATCACAGGCCCAAGCGTAGGGGCTGACAGGGACGGCGCACATGACCTCGGTACCTAGAACCGAGAATCAAGTCTCAAATATTCTCCAGTAAAATATGCCAGAATAGTTGCTTGACGGGCATATTGGCTGGCCATCATGCTGAGAATTCGAGAATAGAGTCTTAGATTTACACTTCGGGGAGGGGTTAACTTTGGCCACCACCTGGCAGTTGCGGGCGTGGTTCGCGCACCGCCTCTCCGAGCTGTACGGAACCGAGGTCGCGGCGGACTCGACCTTGCTGGAGGTCTCGAACGAGGTAAACGTCGACGTGCTCGAACGCCGCGGAGGCGACGCCGCGCCGATCGGCTCCATCGCCAGGGTCACCGCCGAGCGGCACGGAGTCATCAGAGTGGGCAGTCCGCGGGAGCTCACGCCGCGCGTCCTCGACATCGATGAGCTCTACCGGCGGATGGTCGCACGCGGCATCGAGATGATCGACCGGCTCCAAGGGCCGCCGAGGTGGCAGGGGCCCGACATCTCGCTGCGCCAGACCTTGTTCCGCGCTCTCGCGGAACCCCGGCGCTTCCGCGAGAGCGACGGGGCGGTGAGCGAGGGGGAGCTGCGGTCCGCAGCGCGAGTGGGACACCCGCGCAGGATCGGTCGAGCTGGCCATCCCCAAGCTCCGCTCCGGCTCCTACTTCCCCCGACTGGCTGCTGGAACGACGGCGGCGGGCCGAGCAGGCGCTGATCAGCGTGATCGCCACCAGCTATCTGCTCGGCGTCTCGACCCGGCGCACGGACTGCAGGACGGAGGGGGCGGACTACGAGAGCACGGCCGATCGTCCTGCCTGCCTCCGAGGATGGGCCGATCAAGGGTGAGGACTACTCCAGTCTGCCGTGAACGAGAGGCTACTCGGGAGCGTCTTTAGGGGGCTCAGAAGATCGCCGTTTCCTCCTCGCGGCTTCAACCCACTCAGCGAACTTCGCCCACTGTCGCTCTGTACGGATGTCTGGCTCTGCTTCCACCCATGGCCCCTGGCTGATGATTCCCAACGCGCCGAGTTCCTCAGCTCGTTCGGCGAGTTCTTCGGCGGCTTGCTTTCTCGCGTGAGGGTCGAGTTCCGTCGCTGCTCGTTCCACGAGAGATTGAATTTCGTCGCGAGCCTGCTGTTCGGCCACTTTCAGGCGAATCTCAAGCCCACCGGGAAGCATGATCTGTTCCAGCCGGTCAATGAGCCGGGCAACGGCATCCTTGTGGCGTCGCATCACAAGCCACACCGCGACGGCAAAAGCCGCAGGCCAAGCGACAGCCCCTACCAAGCCTGCGACCGCTTCGATCAACTTCGCCCAGTCCGCCATGGCCTGAGCATCGCGGCGCTAACAGCCGTACGGAAGGCCAGTGCCCAGACCGTGACCAACCAGGTGCCGCCATTGCGGAGCGGATTCCGATGTCGGCTTGACCAAAGGCTGACCTATTGCGCTGTCCTAACTCGGCTCTTCTGGTCGGTATTTAGATAAGTGACGGGATGAGTTGGCCCGCCGGATCGGGGCGTTTGATTGTGACCGTAAAGTCCAGCTACTTCGCCGCCTCTTCATGCTGTGCCTTTCACGCCAGATGGGGCGGCCGCCATGTGATCAGCGCGGGGCCTTTGTGCGTAAGGCTGGCGTTTTCCGGTTGAGGTACGTAACCGGATGCCCGAGCTTGGCCGGAGTGGGGCCGGGGACATGCGACCAGCGGATATCGCTTGACATGGGTGGTGGAGGTGGGCGTCGATACCGACCGCCCCGGGCCAGCCGGTGGCCCGCACGTCCCCGCTGCGGCCCCCATAACGGGCCTGTGCGGGCCGACGGGGCCGCCCTCCGGCCCCGGGGCACGGCAACCCCCCGCTCCGGGCCGCCGGACGGCGACCCCGCGGTGATGGGCCGGGTACGCGATGCCGCCGGCGCCGCCGGTGGCGTCCTGCACGGGCCGTACCGTACCGACGGCGCTCGGCGGGGGCGCGGGGGCGGGGGAGCGCCGCAGGGACGCGACGCCGAGCAAGCGGTGACGCGAGGTCAGTGAACAAGGGAAGGTACGACAGCGACGATGAACGGAACCACCTTCAAGACGTGTTCCTGCCGGGATGAGGCGATCGGCAAGAAATTGGGCAAGGCCTGCCCGAAGCTGCGCCGCCCGGGCGGTGGGGAGTGGTGGAGCAGCACCCACGGCCGCTGGGCCTACCAACTCGAGTTGCCCGCGCACGCGGACGGGCGGCGGCGCAACCCGCTGCGACGGCGCGGTTTTGCCACGCTGGAGGAGGTCGAGGCCGAACTGGAGCACGCCCGCGCCCTGCTGGCGCTGGATGAAGACCCGCACATCCAGCGGAAGATCACCGAGCTGATGCTGGCCATGCTCAAGGACACCAAGACCCTTCCCGCGGTGGAAGAGGTCCGGCGCAAGGTCCGCACCCGCCAAGACCTCAACCCCACCGTCACCGTCGCCGAATGGATGCAAGAGTTCCTGCGGCGCAAGCGGAAGATCGACGCCACCACCCGGCGCTCGTATGAGGCGCACATCCGCCTGTACTTCACCCCCTACCTGGGTGACATCCGGCTGGATCGGCTGCGGGTGTCCGATGTGGCGGGGATGTTCGACGCGATCGAGGAGTTTAACGACGTCATCACCTCTGCCCGCGCCGGCGGCGTGCGGTATCGGCGGCCGGTCGGCCCGGCCACCATGCACCGCATCCGCGCCATCCTCCGGCACGCGCTGAACATCGCGATCAAGCAGGACCGGCTGATCGACTTCAACCCCGCCGCGGTGGTCGAACTCCCCGACGCCGACCGCCCCAAAGCACTGGTGTGGACCGATGAGCGGGTCGCCGACTGGAACCGCCACCTGCAAGACCGGCTCGGCGTCGAGCAGCGGCGGCGCGGGGCCCGGCTCAGCCGCGCCAGCATGATCAACGTGTACGCGTCCGTGCCGGAGGCCGTCGCCGGTGATGGTCTGGACGCCCTCCCACACCTACACCTTCCTCGCCCAAACAGCCACCCACCGGCTGTCGGCTCTCTATCGGCTGATCGCCCTGCGCGGGCTGCGCCGGGGCGAGGCGGTCGGGCTGCGCTGGAAGGACGTCGACCCGACCGCCGGGACCGCCGGGGTGCACTGGCAGATCACCCAGCTGGGCTGGGAACCGGTACAGGGCACGCCGAAGACCGAGGCCAGCGACCGCACCATCGCCCTCGACGAAGACACCATCACCGGGCTGCGCGGGCATCGCAAGCGGCAGGCTGCTGAGCGGCTGGCTGCGGGCGAGGCCTGGACGAACAGCGGGTTCGTGTTCACCGACGAGATCGGCGGGCCGCTGCATCCGCAGCAGGTCAGCGACCAGTTCTACCAGCTGGCCTTTCAGGTGGGGCTGCCACCGGTGCGGCTGCACGATCTCCGCCATGGGGCCGCCTCGCTGATGCTGGCCGCCGGGGTCGATCTGAAGGTCGTGCAGGAGACCCTCGGCCATGTCTCCTCCACCTTCACCCGCGACACCTACACCAGCGTCTACCCGGAGGTGGCCCGCGCCGCCGCCGAATCCACCGCCGCCATGGTCAACACCGCGGCCGCAGGCGCCCAGACCGCCCGGCTAATCACACTGCCGACCCACATCGGCGACACCACCAGCTGAACCACCAAAACCCAACAGGCCCGCCGATCCTCCGGCGGGCCTGCCTTTGTCTTCAGCAGCTGTCGTGTAGGTGATGTAGCCGATCGATCCTGAGCCTCGCGTGAACCGGCCATGCGTAAGCGCTTCGAGAAGCAGCGGATCTTTTATCTGCTGGTCACGAACGGCCTGGCTGGCGAGACGAGCCCACTTGGATAAGGTTTGACCGGTCATGAAGCCACCACTGACCAGCAACGATGTGCAGACGTTCCCGCTTGATCTTCGGATGGTCATCTCTGGGCTCTGAGCTTACGGTGACGTTCTAGATGATCTACCGCGATACACGGTCCGTACACAAGAGCAACCAGCGAGCAACCAACCATGATCAACAGCGAGCTCAGAGGCCGACGGGAACCGAGAAACCCCAGGTCGAACGCGGTATTGGAGAGTAGGGCGGATGGGACTTGAACCCACGACCCACGGATTATGAGTCCGATGCTCTCTATCGCCCTGCCGATGACTCCTTCTGCGGTCGTGCCGGACTATGACGGTGTGTGCTGGGCCGTACCGCAGGCGACCGACGTCACCAGCTAACTACCCCTCGTGGCCGAGCACGCGCCGCACTCCCGCCGCCCCCCAGATCGTGGCCAGCCCGGCATACACGCCCAGCAGCGCCATGCTCGCCGACCCGAGCACCACCGACGTGACGATCGCCAGGACGAGCACGGCCGTCCAGCCGTACAAGAGCGCCCGCCCGCGAGCCGAGCCCGTGTGCACGGCCTCCTGGACCGCGGTGACCAGAGCCATGACGGCCACGCCCGCCGTGCCGAGGGCGTCCTGGCCGAGAGCCACGCCCAGGACGAGCAGCGCCGCGCCCGCGATCACCAGGCCGCAGCACAGGACGGCCACGCGGGACTCCGCGCCCTCGAAGAGCAGCCGGGTGGCCTTGGCGCGGGCCAGCCGGAGCGTGGTCCAGGCCTCGGCGACCCACGCCGCCCAGTGCAGGACCGCGATGAGGATGAAGACCACGATGAGGGGCGGGACCGCGGGCAGCAGGAACACCAGCCGCCACCCCCCGCGGAACCTGCCCCGCAACCGCGAGAGCTGCCGGTAGAGGGGATTGCGCTGCTTCAGCGCGAGCACGAGCAGATCCCGGGCCTGGTCGAAGCCGGGGTCGAGGCGGAGGACCTCGCGGAAGGCGTCCGCCGCCCGGCGGGGGTCGCCGAAGGCCAGCTCCGCGCGGCCGTACGCCAGGTGCGCGGTGGCGCTCTCCGGGTCCAGCTGTACGGCGTGCGCGGCGGCGGCCGTGGCCTGCTCCGCCTCGCCGAGCCCGGTGAGGGCCACCGCCAGCAGGCTGGCCAGGTCGGACTCCTGCGGATCGACGGCCAGTCCACGGCGGGCCGCATCGGCCGCCTGCGGCCACTGGCCCTTGAACACGTGGACGCGGGCCAGCAGCTCCCAGGTCGGCGCGTACTCGGGCTCGAGGTCCAGGGAGGCGTGGACGGCGGTCAGCGCCTCATCGGGCCGGCCGGCTCGCAGATGCACCTGTCCGGCCACGTAGTGCGTGAACCACTGGTCGGGCGCCAGCCGTACCGCCTCATGCGCCTCCGCGATCGCCTCGGCCACGTTGCCCTGCTGGACCAGGGCGAGGGCCAGGAAGGAGTGCGCGGTGGTGTGCTGCGGTTCCTGGGCGAGGGCGCCGCGCAGCTCCCGTTCGGCCTCGGCCGGGCGGCGCATCTGCAGCAGTGTCCGCGCCCGCTGCACCGGGTCGGCGACGGTCACCACTTGCCCTTGACCCAGGGCATCAGCTCGTCCCAGGCGCCGGAGTCGTTGGCGTGCATCACGTAGTTGCGCGCGGTGGCCATCCACTCGCGAACCGCGGTCGGCCGTACGCTCTGCGCCGCGGCCAGCAGGTCGGGCGTCGACAGCGGGATGGGCCGGCCCGCGCTGATCGACTGCTGGAGCTTGACCTCCACCGCCCGGTCCACCACACCCTTCAGGTCCGCTCCGACGAAGTGGTCGGTGACCCGCGCGACCGCGTCGAAGTCCATCTCGGCCAGCGGCTTGTCACGGCACAGGATGCGCAGGATGGCCGCGCGGGCCGCGGGGTCGGGCGGTGGTACGAACACCGGCTGGTCGAAGCGGCCGGGACGGCGGAACGCCACGTCCACGTACCAGGGGGCGTTCGTGGCCGCCAGCACCAGGACACCCTCGTTGGCGTTCTGGTCCACGCCGTCGAGCTCGGCCAGGAACTGGTTGACCAGCTGCCGCGTGTGCGCCTGGCGCATGTCCGAGCGGCGGGCGGCCAGCGCGTCGACCTCGTCGAAGAACAGCACGCACGGCCGGTTGCGGCGGGCCAGATCGAACGTGGCCCGCAGGTTGCGCTCGCTGGAGCCGATGTACATGTCCAGGATGTCGGCCAGCCCGACGTTGACGAACGACGCGCCGAGCTCACCGGCGGCGGCCCTGGCCAGGTGCGTCTTGCCCGCTCCCGGTGGGCCGTACAGCAGCACCCCGCCACCGGCGCGCTTGCCGTACGCGGCGAACAGCTCCGGCTGCTGGATCGGCAGCAGGAGCTTGACCCTTAGCGACTCCTTGACCGCCTCCATGCCCGCCACCTCCGCGAAGGTGAGCTTGGAACGCTCGACCTCCGCAGTAGCCTGGTCCGCCGGAGCGGGCGCGGGCGGTGCCGGGTAGGGCGCCGCGTGCGGGGCGGGCGCGGGGTAGGGCGAGGCGGGCGCCGGCGGTGCGGCGTACGGCGACACGGGTGGGGCCGACAGCCGCGCGGCGAGGTCAGGATCGCCTACGGACGGATCACGGGAGACCGCCTCGTGGTAGCGGTAGGCAGCCCCGGCCGTGTCCCCCTCCCCGAGCAGCGCCCGAGCCGCCAGCACACCCAGCTTGGGCTGGTAGGCGGACGAGGTCAGCAACGGCTCGAGCGCGGCCAGCGCGGCGCCATAGGCGCTCTGCCGGACGAACGCCTCCGCCAGCCCGGCCGTGATGTCCGCGTCCTTGGGCGCGAGGACGAGCGCGGCGCGGTATTCGGCCTCGGCCTCGCCGAGATACCCCTTGGCCAGGAGCTGCCCGGCGAGATGCTGCCGGAGGGGAAGGTTGTCCGGAGAGAGACGCGCCGCATCGCGGAGCGCCTGGAGACCGGCATCGTCGAGCACGTGCCATCCCTTCTGTCGCAGGTTTCGGTCCGTCTTGAACTACGCAAGATACCGAAACCCACCCACACCGGTTAGCCGGCGGCGGAGTCGCGGGTGCGGCCGTGGGCGTCGTGCGGGAGGTCGGCGTAGTGCCACTGGTGGTCGCGGGCCTGCCGGCACGCGGTCTCCAGGTCGCCGTCCTCCATCGCGGCCAGCAACTCGGCGTGGTCGCGCACGATGTCGTGCAGGTCGACCTCGGTGGCGACCATCGTGACCGACGTGCGCGCCTCGATCTGCAGGCCCTCCCAGGAGAGCTTGAGCAGCTCGTTGTGCGCGGCCTCGACGATGCGCCGGTGGAAGGACACGCTGGCGCGCGCCGACGCCTCGCCGTCACCGCTCTCGGCGGCGGCCCGCATCGCCGCCACATCCGCCCGCAGCGCCTCCACCGGCACGGTCCCGGCCAGCAGGGCGAGCCGGGTGGCCGTCTCCTCCAGCGCCGCCCGCACGACGTAGCTCTCGCGCAGCGTCTCCTGGACGAAGGGACGGACGAAGGTGCCGCGGCGCGGCTGGGTCTCCACCAGCCGCATGACCTCCAGCTCGCGCAGCGCCTCGCGCACGGGCGCCTGGCTGGTGCCGTAGGTCGCCGCGAGCCGCGTCTCCACCAGCCGCTCGCCGGGCCTGAACTGGCCGGACACGATCCTGCTGACCAACGAGTCGCGGATCTGCCGCGCCAGCGTGAGCCGCGGCAGCTTGGAGGGCTCTTCGGTCATGAAACCGATCCTAAAGGCTCCTCTTGACGATGTCCGCACGATAATCAATTATCGATAATTAACGAAAGGGGCCGCACATGGTGATCCAGGCCGTGCACGTGCCGGAATCGGCCGAGGCCGCGGTCACCTACTCGGCACGGGGAGCCTGGATCATGGGCGGCGGCACCGTGGTGATGCCGCTGGTGAACAGCGGGGCCGCGCCCGCGACCGAGCTGGTCAGCCTGTGCCGGGCCGGGCTGGACGGCGTCGAAGTCCGCGCAGGGGTGGCCAGGATCGGCGCGGCGGCCACCCTCACCGCCGTCGGCGAGCATCCCGGGCTCGCCTTCCTGCGCCCGGCGCTGCGGACGATCGCCTCCCCGACCATCCGCAACCAGGCCACCGTGGGCGGCAACCTGTTCGTCGCCCAGCCGTACGGCGACCTGGCCATCTGCCTGCTCGCCCTCGACGCGACCTGCGAGATCGCCGGGCCGGACGGCCGGCGTGACGCGCCCTTGGCCGAGGTGCTGACCTCCGGGTCGCCTCAGGGGAGATCGTCGTGGCGGTACGGGCCGCGCCTCCCGAGCCGGGTGCCTGGCGCTACCACAAGGCCATGCGCCGCCGCCTGAACTCGGCGGCGATCGTGACCGTCGCCTCCGTGACCCGCACCGCCGACGGCCTGGTCACCTTCTCCAGGATCGCGCTCGGCGGAGTCGCCGCGCGTCCGGTCCGCGCGCTGTCGGCCGAGCGCCTGCTGCTGGGCCGTCCGCTGACCCACGAGGTCCTCACCGAGGCCGGCGTGGCGGCCCAAAGCGACATCGACCCCTTCGACGACGCCTACGCCAGCGCGTGGTACCGGGCTCGGGTCCTGCCGGTGCATCTGCGCCGCGCCTTCGTCCCCTGAATGAGTTGGCCAGATGAGAGGTGGGCCGTGCCGTCACAGATCGTCTCGCTCGTCGTCAACGGCGAGCGACGGGAGTTCATCGCCGCGCCGGGGGCCACGCTGCTCGCGAGCCTGCGCGAGTCGCTCGGGCTCACCGCGGCCAAGCGCGGCTGCGCGCAGGGCGCCTGCGGCACCTGCACCGTCCTGGTCGACGACCGGCCCGAGGCCGCCTGCCTGGTCGCGGTGGAGACCGTCGCGGGCCGCTCGGTCCGTACGCTGGAGGGGGTCGCCGCCGGCGGTGAGCTGGACGAGGTGCAGAGCGCCTTCGTCGACTGCTTCGCCACCCAGTGCGGCTTCTGCACGGCCGGCATGATCATGGTCGCCGAGGCGCTGCTCGACCGGAACGCCGATCCGAGCGAGGCCGACGTCGTCGAGGCGATCTCGGGCAACGTCTGCCGGTGCACCGGCTACCGGCCCATCGTGATCGCCATCATGGAGGCGGCCAGACGCCGTCGCGCGGCGGTGTCGCGATGACCTACCGGCTCGCCCCCATCGACACGAGCACCTTCGCCGCCGAACGCTCCGCCGCGGGCACGGGCGTGGACGGCGGCGACTTCACCGTCATCGGCTCGGTCGTCCAGCGCTCGGACGCGCGCGGGCACGTCACCGGGCGTACCGAGTTCTTCGAGGACGTGCTCCCGCCGCGGCTGGCGCACCTGAAGATGCACCGCTCGGCCCGGCATCACGCCAGGATCCTGGACGTGGACCTGACCGAGGCCCTGGCCGTGCCGGGCGTCCTGCGGATCCTCACCCACGCCGACATCCCGAACAACCTCTACACCCCGCTCAAGCTGATCGGCGTCGGACCGGACGACGAGCCCATCCTGGCCGTGGACAAGGTGCGCTACCTCGGCGAGCCCATCTGCGCGGTGGTCGCCGAGACCGAGTCCGCCGCGCTGGAAGGCGCGGCGAGGATCAGGGTCGCGTACGAGGACCTGCCGCCGGTCTTCGACGTCGAGGAGGCGTTGAAGGACGGCGCGCCGCTGGTCAACGAGTACCACGGGCAGAACCACTTCATCTACGAAGGCCACCACTGCCGCCGGATCCGCTTCGGCGACGTGGAGGAGGCGTTCGCGCGGGCCGACCACGTCTTCGAGTGGCGTTACCAGTCCGCGCCGATCGAGCAGGCTCCCGCCGAGACCACCGGCTGCGTCGTCGTCCCGCAGGCCGATGGGCGGCTGCGCATCCACTCCGACACCCAGGCGTGCTTCTTCACCCTGGACAACACCGCGCTGATCCTGGGCACGCCGTTCAACAAGCTGCGCATCGTCGGCGGGACGGTCGGCGGCGGCTTCGGCGGCAAGGTGGACGTGGTGGTCGAGCCGGTCGCGTGCGTGGCCGCGATGGCGGCCGACCGCCCGGTCAGGTTCGTCTACGACCGGGCCGAGGAGATGCAGGTCTCCTCGCCGCGCGCGGCCGAGCGCATCTACATCAAGGACGCCGTGATGGACGACGGCCAGATCATCGGCCGCAAGGTCACGCTGTACGTCGACGCCGGCGCGTACGCCCGCCACAGCCCGTACGGCACCACCAAGGCCGCCGCGCACCTGCCCGGCCCGTACGCGATCCCGAACGTGTGGGCCGACTGCCACTGCGTGTTCACCAACCGCACGCCGTCCAGCGCCATGCGCGGGTTCGGCGTGACCATCGCCGACTTCGCGCTGGAGTCGCAGATGGACCGGATCGCCCGCGCTCTGGACCTGGATCCGCTGCGGCTGCGCCTGCTCAACGCCTACCGCGACGGGGACCTCAAGGCCCACCGCAAGGTCGCCGAGGGCACGGCCCTGGTCGAAGTGATCCAGAAGGCGGCGGAGATGGCGGGGCACGAGCTGCCCGAGGCGTACCGCCGCATGTCCTCCACGAGCAGGGAAGGGCGGTAGCCATGGCGAAGCTGCGCGGGCGCGGGTACGCGTCGGTGAACTACCCGACCGGCATGAACCTGGGCGGCGACCCCTCGCAGGCGCTGATCCACGCCACGACCACGGGCACGTTCGTGATCTCGCTGTCCTCGGTGGACCTCGGCCAGGGCATCAAGACGATCGCCGCACAGTGCGCCGCGGAGACGCTCGGCCTGCCGATCGGGAACGTGCTGGTCGACACCGCCGACACCGACACCGGCCCGCACTGCATGGGCACCTTCGCCAGCCGCGGCACCCACCGCGTCGGCAACGCCGTCATCATGGCCGCGGCCGAGGCGCGCGGCGTGATGCTGGAGGTGGCCGCCGAGGAATTGGAGGTCGACGCCGCGGACCTGGAGACCGACGGGACCGGCTACATCAGGCTCAAGGGCGCGCAGGAGAAGGCCATCCACATCACCGACCTGGCGCTGGCCGCGCACTTCAAGCACGGACGGACGATCTCCGGCCGCGGCATCTATCTCAAGGAGCCGAGCGCACCGGTGCCCGAGACCGGGGAGATGGACCCCGACTCCTGCCAGGCGCACGCGTGCACGGCCGCCGTCGTCGAGGTCGACGACGAGACCGGGGTGGTCGAGGTGCTGGAGCTGTACAACGCCTACGAGATCGGCCGGGCGCTCAACCCGGCCATGGCGACGCAGCAGGTGGAGGGCGGGGCCTGGATGGGCGTGTCGCACGCCCTGTTCGAGACCACCGAGCCGTACTACCCCTCGCGCGACCACGGGCCGCACGACTTCGCCGGGTACCTGATGCCCGGTCCCGCCGACATTCCCATCCAGCACAGCCTGTTCCTGGAGCGCCCGGCCGGCAACGGGCCGTACGGCGCGAAAGGGATCGGGGAGATGACGGCGAACGCCCCGATCCCGGCCATCGCCAACGCCATCTTCGACGCCTGCGGCGTGCGCCTGGAGTCGATGCCGTTCACCCCCGAACGCGTCCTGCGCGGGCTGGACGCCCTGCGCGACACCTGAAACCGGAGGAACCATGCTGAAAGTCGTCTCGCTGCTCAAGCGCGCCGAGGGCCTGTCCCACGAGGAGTTCGCGAAGTGGGTGCTGGAGGACCACGCCGAGTTCGCCAGGCGGCTGCCCGGCCTGCGCAAGTACACCGTCAGCGTCGCCACCGGCGACGGCGGTCCCTACGACTCGGTGAACGAGCTGTACTTCGACGACGAGGACGCCCGCGCCGCCGCGTTCGGCTCCGAGCACGGCAAGGCCGCGGCGGCCGACGCCGCCGCGCACACCTCCCAGCGCGTCCACCTGCTGACCACCGAGCACGCGCAGTTGTGACCCCCGCCGCCTCCTGGCTCTCGCACGAGCGCGAGCTGGCCGCCGCGCTGGCGGGGGAGGGGTACTTCGCCGACGAGGGGCTGTGCACGGCCGTCCACCTGGCGCTGCGGCTGGGCCGGCCGCTCCTGCTGGAGGGCGAGCCGGGCGTCGGCAAGACCGAGGTCGCCGCGGTGCTCTCGCGCGTCACCGGCCTGGAACTGATCCGCCTGCAGTGCTTCGAGGGGCTGGACTCGGGCCAGGCCCTGTACGAGTGGGACTACCCCAAGCAGCTCCTCCACGTCCGGGTGGCCGAGAGCCGGGGCGAGGACATCGGCGATCTGTACCGCGAGGAGTTCCTGCTGCGCCGGCCGCTGCTGCGTGCCGTGCGGGCCGAGCGGGGGGCGGTGCTGCTGATCGACGAGATCGACCGGGCCGACAGTGAGTTCGAGGCGTTCCTGCTGGAGTTCCTGGGCGACTTCCAGATCACGATCCCGGAGCTGGGCACGGTGCGGGCGGGCACGCCGCCGATCGTGGTGCTGACCTCCAACCGCACGCGCGAACTGCACGACGCGCTCAAGCGGCGCTGCCTCTACCACTGGATCGCCTTCCCGGAGCCGGACCGGGAGCGGGCGATCCTGCGCGCGGCGATCCCCGGGCTGGAGGACCGGGCGGCGGACGGGCTCGTCCGGGCGGTAGAGCGGGTACGGCGGCTGCCGCTGCTCAAACGGCCCGGCATCGCCGAGTCGGTGGAGTGGGCACGCGGTGCGCTGGCGCTCGCCGAGGGCGGCAGCCCGTGGCCGGTGGCACTGCGGCGGGCACTCGGCCTGCTGATCAAGGACGAGGAGGACACCCGGCTGCTCCTCGAGCACGCGGAGGAGCTGTTCGGTGGTGTGTGAACCGGTCGCGCGGAAGCTGTTCGGTGGTGCGTGACCCGGTCGCGCTCGCTGCGGACCTCCTGTGGGGGTTCCTGACCGCGCTGCGCGGCGCGGGCGTGCCCGCCGCGCCGGCCAAGCGGGCGGACCTGCTGCGGGTGATCGCCGAGTCCCCGCCGCCCGACCTGACCACGCTGTACTGGTACGCCCGGATCACCCTGCTCCAGGACATCGGCGACCTGCCCGCCTTCGACCGGGTCTTCGATGCCTGGTTCCGGCAGGGCGGCCCCGGGCCCGCCGGGCCGCCGCCCGAAGGCGACAACGGTGGTGCGCCGTCCCCCGGCGGACCCGGCGAGGACGACCCGCCGCCTCATGAGGTGCGGCCGGGCGACGGTGTCGAGGCCAGCACTCTGAGCACGTACGGCACGCGCGAGTTCGGCCGGACCGGCGAACGGCGGCGCGTGCTCATGCGCACGCTCGAAGCCGCCTGGCCCGCCGTACTGCCCGCGACGCCGTCACGGCGGCGTCGACCGGCCCGGTCGGGGGACCGGCTGGACGTACGGCACGCGTTGCGGCGCGCCCACCGCCACGACGGGGAGATCATCGAGCTGCGGCGCCTGGCCCGCCCACCGCGCCCGCGCCGCCTGCTGATCCTGGTCGACGTCTCCGGCTCGCTGCGGCAGCACACCCCGGACCTGCTCCGCGTGGCGCACACCGCGCTGCGCGCGGCGCCGGCCCGTACCGAGGTGTTCTGCTTCGGCACCCGGCTCACCCGGATCACCGCCGCGCTGTCGCACCCGCACGCCGACCGGGCGCTGCGAGCGGTGTCGGGGCTGGTCACGGACGCCGACGGTGGCACGGCGATCGGCGCCGTGCTGGAGCGCTTCCTGGGCAACCCGCGGTTCGC
This sequence comes from Nonomuraea sp. NPDC049141, assembly GCF_040648415.1. Classification (NCBI taxonomy): domain Bacteria; kingdom Bacillati; phylum Actinomycetota; class Actinomycetes; order Streptosporangiales; family Streptosporangiaceae; genus Nonomuraea; species Nonomuraea sp. NPDC049141. Next base: position 457,677 of record NZ_JBEZDR010000006.1, on the reverse strand, counting down.
GGCGCTCGCCCGCGGCGCGCTCGTGATCGTGCTGTCCGACGGGCTCGAACGCGGCGACTGCGCCCCCATGGTGCGCGCCACGGCTCGCCTGTCGCGGCTCGGCCACCGGCTCGTCTGGTGGTCCCCGCTGGCCTGCTCGCCCACCTACCGCCCCGCCACGCGCGCCATGGCCGCGCAGCTCCCGAGCCTGGACCACCTCGGCGGCGTACGCGATCTGGCCACCGCGCTGGCGGAGGTACGCCGCCTGCCCGCCGTCCTGTCCGGCCCCCGCCACACCGCGGCGCGGCGCTGGTCCACGATGGGAGAGACCCGATGACCTCCTCTTTCGCCCCCGATACCGGAATCGTCGACGCGCATCACCACATCTGGCGGGCCGCCGACCTGCCCTGGCTCCAAGGGGAGATGGTGCCGCGCATCTTCGGACCGTACGAGCCGATCCGCCGCGACTACCCCGTGTCCGAATACGCCGCGGAGGCCACCGCCTGCGGTATCACCTCGGCGGTCTACGTCCAGGCCAACTGGCCGCTCGACCGGTCCGTGGACGAGGTGCGGTGGCTGCGCGACGTGCACGCCGAGACGGGCTGGCCCACCGCCGTGGTGGGCTCCGCCGACCTGTTCGACGAGGGGGCGGCCGACGTCCTGCGGCACCAGGCCGCCATCACGCCGCTCGTCCGCGGCACCCGGCTGCAACTGCACTGGCACGAACGGCCGGAGTTCCGCTTCGCCTCCGCCCCCGATCGTATGAAGGACCCCGTCTTCCGGCGCAACCTCGCCGCGCTCGCCGATCTGGGCTGGCTGTTCGAGCTCCAGGTGTTCCCCGCCCAGATGGCCGACGCCGCGGACCTCGTCAACGATTTCCCCGATGTGACGTTCGTGCTGGTCCACGCAGGGATGCCGGTGGGCGCCGAACCGGCGGCCGTCGCGGAGTGGACGCGTGGCCTGGGGCTCCTGGCCGGGTGGCCCAACGTCGTGGTGAAGCTCACCGGCCAGGGCACCTTCGTGCACCGCGTGGACCGGCCGCTGATCGAGAGGGTGGCGGGCACCTGCCTGGACCTGTTCGGCTCCCGCCGCTGCATGTGGGGGAGCAACTTCCCGATCGAGAAGCTCTGGACCGACCTGCCCACCCTGCTCTCCACCTGGCAGGACGTGCTGTCCGGCAGATCCGCGGCGGAGCTCCGGGACGTGTTCACCGCGACGGCCACCCGGGTCTACCGCCTCTGACCGGCTCTACAGGATGATGTGGGCCCCTGTTGCGAATGCGTCCGAACACTTCTCCATTGTGCCGGGAAAGCCGTTGGCTAATTCTGCTGATTATTGCTTTGTCGGGTTAGCCGTCGTCTGATATAGGCATGATCGATGCGAAAGATCTCCAGAGTGCTCGGCATCCGGCGGTCGGGTGGTCAAGGCGATTATCGTTCGCCGTGCGCGTGCTGGTGGGCGCCGTCGCGATCGTCTTAGCCATTCCGGGCATCGCCTACGCCGTCCCGCCGACCGCCCTCGACGGGGCCGCGCCGTCGAGTGACCGCACCTACCAGCCGGCGTTCGACTATGACGGAGACGGCTGTTATCCCACGCCCGCCATCGGACGCGACGGAACCATCGCGCCGGGCCTGGCGCTGGGCGGCGCGGTCAACGGGCAATGCCATGACCTGTCCGACCTCGACAACACCAACTCCTATTCACGTTCCAAGTGCAATAACGGGTGGTGTGCCTACATTTACGGGCTCTACTTTGAAAAGGACCAGGCATTGCCCGGATGCTGTGGGCATCGGCACGACTGGGAGCACGTCGTGGTCTGGGTCCAGGGCGGCACCGCGCAGTACGTGGCGGCGTCCGCGCACGGCAGCTACAGCATCCGCTCGCGTGCGCAGCTCCCCTGGGATGACACCGGAACGCACCCGAAGATCATTTACCATAAGGACGGGCTCTCCACCCACGCGTTCCGCTTCGCCAACTTCGACGAGCAGCCGGAGAACCACAAGGGCACGTGGCAGTTCCCGGCACTGGTCGGCTGGGACGACTACCCGCCCGGCTTCCGCGACCTCCTGGTGGCGCACAATTTCGGCTCGGCCGTCTTCGGGCTCAAGGACGCCTCCTTCAACGGGGAACTGGCGAAGGCCAAACCGGCCGGCATCCCGTTCGACCCCAATGCCTGAACCGGCGTCGGCCGGTCAACACGTGAAGGGCCTGAGCGGACGGGTCAGCGCGACGCCGTCCGCCGGGTTGTCGTGCACGTACTTGGTCGCGACGATCTCGGCCGGCGCCGTTCCCCGCTCGACCCAGCGCACGATCGGGGTCAGCGTGTCGAAGACGTTCGGGCCGGGGCCGCCCGCGCAGTGGGTCATGCCGGGGACCATGAACAGCCGGGCGAACTCCTGTGTCCGCCGGACGGCCTGATGCGCGCCGCCGGTGGCGCGGACCACCTGGCGGTAGTAGTCGATGGTGTCGTAGGCGGAGACGACCGGGTCGGCCCAGCCCGTGTACATGATGAGCTTGCCGCCGCCGCGCCGGAACGGCGTGAGGTCCGGGTCGGTGGCGTCGATGATCGAGCCGAGTTTCTTCTCCGCGACGCGCAGGTCGCGGTGGTAGTCGAAGGACCACCAGTTCCAGTCCGGATCGTTGAAGACCCAGTAGCGCCAGAAGTTCGCCCGGGTCGGCGCGGTGGTGCCCCAGTACCCGTTCCATCCCACCCGTACGGTGCCCGACGCGTCCACCACGGGCGCTTCGCTGCCGACCGGCCAGCCTGGGTAGATCTGTTCGCCGGTACGCGGGTCGCGGGCGCCGGCGTACATCTCTCGTACCGCCTGTACCTGACGCTTCGTCAGGCAGGTGGGGGAGTCGTCGGCGGGGCACTGGAGCGAGGCGGGATCGAAGGAGCAGCGGCGCGGGTCGGTGAGGAAGTCGTCGGTCACCAGGCCGCCGTCCCTGCCTCGGCACTGCCGGACGGCCGCGTTCGTCAGCAGGGGCAGCTTGGCCGCCGGGAGGATCGGGTCAGGGGTGCCGGCGGTGTGATTGCGGAGGAACTGCCAGAGGAATCCCGCGTTGAGCGCGACCCGGTTGTTTCCCGGGTCACCCGCCACGATGCCGTCGAAGTCGCCCGGGTAGCGCTGGGCCTCCATCAGCGCTTGGTGACCGCCGGTGGAGCAGCCGATGAAATAGGAGTAGCGCGGCTTGGACCCGGTGTACGCCGCGACGATCGGCTTGGCGTTGACGATCGTCTCGTGGACCGCGCGGTGGCCCCAGTCCACGATGATCTCCGGGTTGGCGGCGCCCTGGCGGAACACGTCAGGGTCGTCACCGGTGTGCCCGGTGTCGGTGGCGACGGTCGCGTACCCGGCCGCCAGCGCGGCACTACCCATGGACGGGAAGTCCATGGCCGAGCTGTATCCGCCGTTGCCGAACATCAGCAGCCGCTGATTCCACCCCTGGCGGGGGATCCACACCTCGAAACCGATGGTGGAGCCGGGCACCGGCTTGGCGATGCCGTGGACCCGGCAGAACGCGGGCACCGACGGCAGGACCCGGCCGTCGGGAGCGGTGTAGCTCCCCGCGGGGACCGCTTCGGCGAGGGTGACGGTCGCGTCGGGCAGCGTCGTGGCGGTCAGGCTCTCGCACGTGCCGCTCTCCGCCGCCGCGGCGGAGGGAACGCTCAAGGGGAACGCCATCGACAGTACGGCGATCGCGGCCAAAAGCGTCCGAAAGCGGATGTCCTTCCCGGTGACCGTCCTCAGGCGGATCATGGCGTGACCGTGCCGAAGCGGATTTCGGTCCCGCCGTGTCCCACGCTCAGCCGGACCCGGCCCGCCGGGGCGTCGGAGTCGATCTCGGGATAGTCGTCGCTGGACACGGTCACGCGCAGGCTGTGGCCGGCGCTCAGCCGATAGTGGGTCGGCCAGGTGCGGATCTCCAGGTCATAGGTCTTGCCCGGCCGGACGGGGACCGCGCGTTCGTGGCCGGACCGGTGGCTCGCCTTCAGCCAGCCCTGGGTGACGCGGCCGGCCGTGCCGTCGGGGGCGACGTCCTCGACCACGACCGCGATGTTGCCGTCGGTGGCGCTGAAGGTGGCGCGCACCTTCGCGGTGACGTCACCGGCGAGGACGGTGTCCTGCTGGTAGGGCCGCGTCTGGAAGGTGAGCTTCTCGTCCGGGGCCGAGGGGGTCGTCTCGGTGTTGACGGTGAAGCCGAGGGTGGCCGGCTTGCTCCAGCCGGTCGTCAGCGCACCGTCGGCGCTCAGGCCGAGCCGGGTCCGCCGGGTGCCGGGAGGCGGCCAGGTGGTGAACTGCTGCCAGCCGGTGCCCGGAACCTGGTAGGAGGTCACTTTGGCGGCGGGCAGCGGCGCGTCACCGCGGTTGCCGAGCCACCGGTCCCACCAGGCGAGGTAGGCGCCGTTGCCGAGATCGGCGGGCTGGCCCGACGGCCAGCCGTGCACCCACGGGCCTGCGACCAGCCACACGTTCTTCGGACGGGCCTGGTAGTTCGCCACCATGGCGGCTCGGTACCTGTCGTACCATCCGGCGATCTCCAGGACCGGGACGTCCAGGTTCTGCCAGCGGGCCTTGACGCTGCGCTCTCGCCAGTAGTCGTCGTAGAGCGGGTGCTGGGCGTAGGTCACCAGGGTGTCCGGCGCGACGGCGCGCTGCCAGTCGCGGATCCTGGCCGAGTAGATGCCGCCTCGGTAGATGGTGTTCTCGTACCAGTCGCTGATGCCGTCGACGGGGATGATCGCGGCCAGGTGGGGCGGCTTGTTCACCGCGACCAGCAGGGAGGTGTGGCCGCCGTAGCTGACGCCGGTCTGCCCGATCCGGCCGGTGGACCAGGGCTGGGCGGCCAGCCACTCGATGAGGTCGTAGTTGTCGCGTTGTTCCTGCGCGCTGAACGGGTCGAGGCGTCCGGGCGAGGCGCCCGTGCCACGGACGTTGCACACGGCGGCGTTGTAGCCGCGGGTGACGAAGAAGGCGGCCGCTTGGCCCTGCCCCTGCAGTTGGTCGTAGGCGTTGTAGTCGTAGACGATGCCGGGGAAGCGGCCGTCGGCGGGCCGGCCGTCCGCGCCCGCGGGCCGGTGCAGGTCGCAGGCCAGGTGACCGCCGTCGCGCAACGGCACCGAGACCCGCTCGGTGTGCACGCCGTACGTGGCGGCCCGGTCGTAGGAGAAGAAGGGATCGGCCGGCAGCACGGTGTCGGCGTGTACGGGGGCCGGCGCGATGAGCGGCAGCGTCAAGACGGCGGACAGGGCGGCGGCGATCCTGCCGTACTTCATGGGGGGCTCCAACACGGTCAGAGGGAGATGGCGCCGGTCAGGAGAGCGGCCACGGTCATGACCAGGGTGGTGGCGAACGCCCAGCCGAAGATGAAGCGCTGGTGCCGGCCGAGTTGCACGCCGCTGAGGCCGATGAGGATGAACGTCGCGGCGGTGAGCGGGCTGAGCGGGAAGCCGGTGGTCATCTGGCCGAGAATGGCGGCCCTGGCCACCTCGGCGGACTCGATGCCGAAGCCGCCGGCGGTCTGGGCCAGGACGGGCAGCACGCCGAAGTAGTAGGCGTCAGGGGTGAAGACCAGGCTGAGCGGCATGCTCGTGATCGCGACCAGCACCGGCAGGTGACCGCCGAAGGAGTCGGGGATGACGTTGACGAACGCGGTGGCCATCTCGTTGATCATCTTGGTCCCGGTGAGGATCCCGGTGAAGACCCCCGCCGCGAAGATCATCGTGGTGACCAGGACGACGCTCTTGGCGTGCCTGTCGAGGAGCTCCTGCTGCTTCTCCCAGGAGGGATGGTTGACCAGCGCGGCGATCGCGAACCCGATCACGAACAGCACCGGAAGCGGCATCACCTGAAGGATCAGCCCGGCCAGCAACGCGATGGTCAGCGCCAGGTTGAAGGCGGTCAGCAGCGGGCGGGTGCGCGGCGGTGCGAGGGGCGTTCCGGGCCCGTCTCCGACTACCAGCTCGGGCTCCGGCTCCGGCTCGGGCAGGGACACGGTGCCGAGGCGGCGGCGTTCCCGCAGGCCGATCAGGTACGACGCCACCAGCACCCAGACGATGCCGATGACCATCGCGGGCAGGACCGGGGTGAACACCTGCGAGCTGTCCAGCTTCAGCACGGCCATCGCCCGCGCGGTGGGACCGCCCCAGGGGATCATGTTCATCACGCCCGCGCCCAGGCAGACGACACCGGTGAGCACCAGGGGGCTCATCTTGAGCCGCTTGTAGACGGGCAGCAGGGCGGAGACGGTGATGAGGAAGGTCGAGGCGCCGTCGCCGTCCAGGGCCACGCACATCGTGATGACGGCGGTGCCGACGGCGATCCGCAGCGGGTCGTCCTTGGCCAGGCGCAGGATGCCGCGGATCAGCGGATCGAAGAGCCCCGTGTCGATCATCAGGCTGAAATAGAGCACCGCGAAAGCGATCATGATGCCCGTGGGCGCCACCTTGCCCAGGCCGCTGAGGATCATCGGCCCCATCTCGGCACCGAAGCCGCCGGCCAGCGCGGTCAGCACCGGCACCAGCACCAGCGCGGTGAGGACCGAGACACGCCTGGTCATGGTGAGTGCCAGGAACAGGCCGATGGTGAGAAAGCCGAGGAGCGCGATCATCGAGGACCTTTCGGAGGGTTACGGAGAAGTTTCCGAGCGCTGACCTTTCGCGTCCACCATCAAAAGAGGATTTATCCATGCGGTATATGCATAGGTTGGTCCCATGGACGCTACCCTCCGGCAACTCGCCGCCTATGTCGCCGTGGCCAGAGCGGCGAGCTTCACCGCCGCGGCGGCGAAGCTGCACGTCTCGCAGTCGACGTTGAGCCGCGCGGTCGCCGACCTGGAGCGGGTGCTCGACGTCCGCCTGCTGGAGCGCGACACCCGCAACGTCCAGCTCACCGCGGCGGGCCTGGAGACCCTGCGGGTGGCCGAGCAGATCGTCGGCGCCCACGAGTCGGGGATGAAGGAGCTGCGGCGCTTCCTGCTCGGTGAGTCGGGGGTGGTGGCCGTGGCCACCCTGCCCTCGGTCGCGGCGGTGCTGCTGCCGCGCATGATCTCCGCTTTCCGGCGGCAGCGCCCGCAGGTGGCGGTCCGCATCATGGACGGGCTCGAACGGGCCGTGCTCGGCCGGGTGCTGTCGGGCGACGCCGACTTCGCGATCACCACGGTCGGCGCGTCGCCGGACCGGCTTGAGCATCGTCCGCTGATCCGCGACCAGTTCCACGCCGTGCTGCCCGAGGGGCACCCGCTCGCCGACCGGGACGAGGTCACCTGGGAGGACCTGGCCGCCGAGCCGTTCCTGGCCGTCGGGCCGGAATCCAGTGTCCGCAGGCTCACCGACGCGGCGTTCGCCCAGGCGGGAGCCCGCCCGACGCTCGCGGCGGAGGCCGGCAACGTGGCGACGGTGGGCGGCCTGGTCGCCGCCGGTCTCGGGGTGTCGGCCATGCCCGCCCTGGTGCTGCCCCTCCTGGGTCCGGGGCGCGTCGTGCATCGCCGGTTGACCGGTCCCGTGGTCGAGCGGCGCCTGGACGTCGTTGTCCGCGCGCGCCGCACCCTGCCGCTGGCGGCGAGCGCGTTCCTCGGCCTGCTCGAAGAGTTCCGTACGGAGCTGCCGGCCGGGGTCTCGTGGATTGGTTAATGCGTAAATAGCATGAATTTATCGATCTTTTGTGCTGGACCCGCATTTCTCGCCTTGGGCAGGATGACAGGACCGGACAGTGCGAAGGAGCTCATGCGTGGCGACCGAACAGCAGCACGGCCAGGGGCAGTTGCGTGGTCTGAAAGTGGTGGAGTTCGCCCATGTGGTCGCCGGGCCGCTGGCCGGGTCCATGCTCGCCGACCAGGGCGCCGACGTGATCCACGTCGAACCCCCGGGCGTCGGCGACGCCGCCCGTGCCATGGGCCCCACCCGCGACGGCGTGCCGTTGTGGTTCAAGGTCGCGGGCCGCAACAAACGCTCCGTCACCCTGGACCTGCACGACCCCGACGGCCGGCAGGTGGCGCACCGGCTCGTGGCCTGGGCCGACGTGGTGATCGTCACGCTCCGCCCCGGCCGGCTGCGGGCCTGGGAGCTCGACTGGGAGGCCGTACACCGGATCAACCCCAAGGCCGTCCTGCTGCAGATCTCCGGATTCGGCGCGACGTCGTCCCTGGCGGACGCACCGGGCTTCGGCAAGGTCGGCGAGGCCAGGAGCGGCGTGGTGCACCTGACCGGGTTCCCCGACGGTCCTCCTGTGCACACCGGATTCTCCCACGGCGACGCGGTGACCGGGCTGATGGGCGCCTACGCCGTGCTCGCCGCCCTGCACCGCCGGGCGCACGACCCCGGCTTCGACGGCGAGTGGATCGACCTGGCCCTGTTCGAGCCCCTGTTCCGGCTCGTCGAATGGCAGGTCATCACGCACGACCAGCTCGGCGTCGTACCCGGCAGGTCCGGCAACCAGCTTGCCGTCGCCCCCGCCGCGGTCATCAACACCTACCTGTCGCGCGACGGCGACTGGATCACCGTGACCTCCGCGACCGTCCGCTCGGTGCTGAACGTCGTCCGGCTCCTGGGCCTGCCCGAGGAGGAGTACGCCACGACGCAGCGGCAGCTCGCCGGACGGGAGACGCTGGACCAAGGGCTGCGTGACTGGGTGGCCGCCCGCGGGACCGCCGAGTGCCTGCGCGCGTTCGCCGACGCCGAGGTGGTCGCCTCACGCGTCTTCACGGCCGAGGACATCGCCGCCGATCCCGTGTACGCCGAACGCGGCGACATCATCACGGTCGACGACCCCGACCTCGGGCCGGTCCGCATGCAGGCCGCTCTCCCGCACTTCCATCAGCGGCCCGGGCACGTCTGGCGAACCGGACCCGCGCTCGGCCAGGACAACGCCCTCGTCTACCGCCAGTGGCTCGGGCTCGGCGCGGACGAGCTCGCGGAACTGGAGAAGCGCGGTGTCATCTGAACGCCTCCCGCTGCGCTCCCTGCTCTTCGTCCCGGGCACCAGAACCGAGTGGCTGGCCAAGGCGGCGGCCGCCGGAGCCGACGCGGCCATCCTCGACCTGGAGGACGCCGTCCCGCCGGCCGGCAAGGCCGCCGCGCGGGCCCGGGTGGCCGACGCCATCGCCGGCGCGACGGGCGACATGGCGCTCTTCGTCCGGATCAACCCGCTCGACGGCTGGACGGCCGCAGAGGACCTGCGCGCCATCACGCACGCCCGCCTCGCCGGAGTGGTCCTGCCCAAGGTCGGTGACCCAGAGGACGTACGCCTGGCCGACCGGCTCCTGACCTGGTGCGAGCGCGAACACGGCCTGCCCGAGGGCCACCTCGCGCTGGTGCCGCTGCTGGAGAGCGCCGCCGCGCTGCGTGGGGCGTACGACATCGCCAGGGCCGCTCCCCGCGTCGCCTACCTGGGCGCGGTCACCGGCAAGGGCGGCGACGTCGAGCGGGCGATCGGCTACCGCTGGAGCCCGCAGGGCACCGAAACCCTGACACTGCGTTCCCGGGTCCTGCTGGACGTCCGGGCGGCGGGCGCGCCCTGCCCGATCGCCGGCCTGTGGACCAACCTCGCCGACCTCGAAGGGCTGCGGGCGTTCGCCGAGCAGAACCGCTCCCTCGGTTACGAGGGCATGATGGCCATCCACCCCTCCCACATCCCCGTGATCAACGAGGCGTTCTCACCCACCCCCGAGGAGCTCGCCCGCTACGCGCGGATGATCGCCGCCGTGGAGGAGGCGCAGGCACGCGGCGCTGGAGCGATCACCTTCGAAGGGGACATGGTGGACGAGGCCATGGCGGCGCGAGCACGAGCCGTTCTCCAGAAGGCCGGAATGTCTTCCATCTGACGGGGAGAGCGGTATCCGGGAGACCGAGCGAGATCTATGGTTCAGGCGCACGAAATCGGCAGGTCCGTCCTGGATGTTCCGAAGGAGTCGCGTACATGCCTGAAATTCTGGATTCGAGGATGTTATCCAACCGGAGGCGAGGCCGTCGCGTCCTCGCGCTGGTGAGCGCGGTCGTCGCCCTGCTCGGCGGGTTCCCCGCCGCCCCCGCTCTCGCCGGCGCGTCACGCCCGGTGGTGCGTACCGAAACCGGCCTGCTCAAGGGCGCCGAGGCCGAGCGCGTGGACCGGTTCCTGGCCGTCCCGTACGCGCAGCCGCCGGTCGGCGAACTGCGCTGGAGAGCGCCCCGCCCGGCCGTCCCGTGGACGGGCGTCCGTGACGCGGCCGGGTGGGGCAACCGCTGTCCCGCCACGGTCAGCGGCAACGGGCCGCGCTCGGAGACCGAGGACTGCCTGTACCTCAACGTGTTCCGGCCCGCCGGCACCCGGGCCGGGCAGCGGCTGCCCGTGCTCTTCTGGATCCACGGCGGCGGCCTGGTCAACGGCTCCGGCAACCAGCACGACGGCAGCCTGATCGCCCGGCTCGAGAACGTCGTGGTGGTGAGCATCAACTACCGCCTGGGCGTGCTCGGCTACCTCGCGCACCCGGCGCTCACCCGGGAGTCCGGCCAATCCGGCAACTACGGGCTCCTCGACCAGCAGGCGGCGCTGCGGTGGGTGCAGCGCAACATCGGCGCCTTCGGCGGCGACCCCCGCCAGGTGACCATCGACGGTGAGTCGGCCGGCGGGTTCTCCGTCTGCGCGCACCTGACCGCTCCCGGATCGAAAGGGCTGTTCGAGCGGGCGATCATCCAGAGCGGCTCCTGCGTCAGCCAGCCCGTCAGCCAGGCAGAGCAGTCCGGCACGTCGATCGCCACCCAGCTCGGCTGCGCCGACGACGCGACCGCCGTCGCCTGCCTGCGCGCGCTGACCCCGGCGCGGCTGATCGACGGGCCGCAGTACAGCTCGTTCACGCACGGCGGTCCGGTGCTGCCGGAGGGCCCCGGCGACGCCGTCCGTGCGGGTCGCTTCCAGCGCGTACCGCTGATCGTGGGTTCCACCCGCGATGAGGGCCGTACGTTCGCGCAGGGCAACCTGGGGTGGACCGAGGAGCAGTACGAGGGCTTCGTCCGGAGCCTGTACGGCGACAAGGCCGACGCCGTCCTGGGACGGTATCCCTGGCCGGCGGCGCCGGACCAGTTCACCTCCGCGTACCTGACGGCGGCGATCCTCACCGACTCCGGGTTCATCGCGGGGCTGGGCGGCTGCCCGACGCTCACGTTCATCAAGGACCTGTCGGCCTACACCCGCGTGTTCGCCTACCGGTTCGACCACCGGACAGGTCCGGGCCTGCGCCCCGAGCCGGTCGGCTACGAATGGGGCGCCGGGCACGCCGCCGAACTGGCCTACCTGTGGCCGAGTTTCGACAACGGCACGCCGATCGCGCCCACTTTCGACGCGGCCGAACGCCGGCTGGCCGCGGACATGGTGCACTACTGGGGATCGTTCGCCCGGCTCGGCCGGCCGCAGGCGCCGTTCGCGTCCTCGTGGGCGGACTACAACCGCGCCTCGCGCGTCATGTCGCTGCGCGCGGGCGGACGGTCGATGATGGTCCCGGTCGCCGAGATGGCCGCCGAGCACAACTGCGATCTGTGGAACGCGCTCTGACCTTGATCGGTCCTTGAAACCCTTCGTCCGCCTCCGCGACGGTGGAGGCGGACGAAAGAGCCCGGCGAGCGCACGATGTTGATCGTCGGTGCCAGGGCGATGTTGTGGCCCTTGCCGGCCTGCTCGACGCGGGAGCGCTGTCCCCGGCCGCCGGTGGCGGCTGGGCGACACCCGTCAGCACAAGGAGGGCGGCGGCTGCCAGGGCGGTCGCGCCATGGAGTCGTCCGGGCATCTGCGAGGTCCTCTCTCAGGAGGTGGCCAGGGCTCGGGGGACCGTGACCTGAGGTGGGACTGGTCGATGCGGACGGCGGAATGATCTTCGCCATATGTTGTGCCCGACAACATATGGTCAGGTCGAATGCCCGGCAAGGGCCTCTTCCGCCGTCCGGAAGACGATGGGGGAGAGCGCTATTTATCTTCCGTTCAGCGGTTGGATGCCTTTTTAGGCCGCATATCACCGCATATGGTTCGGGGCGCGTCGCATCAGCTCGACATTCATCGATGGATGTACCCCAAGAGCGCTCTCACGGCCCGGCTCGGCTCAGAGCCGTGTCCTGCGGCGCCGTCCCTTCCTGTCCCCGTGTCGGCGGAGCCATGCCCGCCGAACCCGTTCCGGAGAGGTAAGACCATGACATCCCCCCTCGATCGAGCGCGGGGCCGCGCCCGATCCGCCTGGTCGGCGGCGTTACTCGCGCTGACCGTCGCCGTCGCGACCGCGCTGGCCGGCGGCGCCGTCACCGCCCGGGCCGCCGTCACCGTCCGAGCCGCCGACGAGCTGCTGTCCCAGGGCAAGCCGGCGACCGCGTCGTCCGTCGAGAACGCCGGCACGCCGGCTTCGGCGGCCGTGGACGGCAACGTAGCCACCCGGTGGTCGAGCGCCTTCAGCGACCAGCAGTGGCTGCGGGTCGACCTCGGCGCCAGCGCCACCATCAGCCAGGTCGTGCTGAACTGGGAGGCCGCCTACGGCCGGGTGTTCCAGATCCAGACCTCCGCCGACGCTCTCACCTGGACCACCGTCTATCTGACCGTCGCCGGCACCGGTGGGGTGCAGACGCTCCCCGTGACCGGGACCGGGCGGTACGTACGGATGCTCGGCCTCACCCGCGGGACCGCCTATGGCTACTCCCTGCGGGAGTTCCAGGTCTACGGCTCAGGGGGCGGCACCACGCCGCCGCCGGGGAACGGCACCATCCCCGACCCGACGATCGCCTCGCTGGAGGCGACCGCCGGTCCGCTGGCCACCGCGACGTACACGGTCCCGAGCCCCAGCGGGTACAAGGCCGGCACCATCACGTACCCGACGGCCGGCGGCTCCTACCCGGGCATCGTCCTGATGCCGGGCTACCAGGGCACGCAACAGAACCTGAGCTGGCTCGGCCCGCGCCTGGCCTCGTGGGGCTTCGTCGTCGTCAACGTCGACACCAACACGCTGACCGACACTCCCGACCAGCGGGGCACCGAGATCCGGGCGGCCGGCACCCAGCTGCTCAACCTGAGCAACGCCACCGGCAACCCCATCTCGGGCAAGGTGAACGGCACGCTCGGAGTGTCGGGCCACTCCATGGGCGGTGGCGGCACGATGGTGGCGCTGCGTGACGACAGCCGGTTCGCGGCGGGCGCGCCCCTGGCCCCGTACCACACGAGTCCGAACTTCGCCGGCGTCACCAAGCCGACCTTCTTCCTGACCTGCGCGAGCGACGTCGCCGCGCCCGGCGCCACCTACGCCAGGCCCTGGTACAACAGCATGACGCAGGCCGAGAAGCTGTACATCGAGGTTCCCGGCGACCACCTCTGCCCGATGACCGGCTACGGCAACAAGGCCAAGCAGGGCAAGTGGCTCGTGTCGTTCTTCAGCCGCTGGCTGCGCAACGACACCCGCTTCACCCCGTTCCTGTGCGGCACCCAGCGTGACGCCGACCGGACCAACACCTCGCTGGTGACCCAGTGGACGGACACCTGCCCGTTCTGACCACACCGGCCGGAAACAGCCGGGCACGGTGGCCGAGGCCGCCGTGCCCGGCTTTCCATGCCGCGTCACCTGCGCGTTCGCCGCTATTCGCCGCCGGCGTGCTGACCCAGCACATGACAGACGTGTTTCTAGATTGTTATCGACGGCAACCAATTAGCCCGGAAATGGGGCTAGACCCGCTCGCCTCCGCGGATTACGTTGCCGCAAACAACATTCAACGAAATGGTGAGGCCGGGATCCGGTGCATCTGACGACGTGGGCGTTTCGCAGCACGATCGACAGTCGGAGGCAGTGCCCATGACCATGACCACAGCGACGATGTCAAGCCCGTCCGAGCAACCGGACTCCGGCCGATCCGTGGCCAGCCGGGTCCTCAGCGTCTTGGACGCGTTCTCCGGCGAGCGCCGCCGGCTGACCCTGTCCGACATCAGCCGGCGGACCAGGATGCCGCTGACGACCGCCCACCGTCTGGTCGGCGAGCTGGTCTCGTGGGGCGCGCTCGAACGTGACCGTGACGGCCGCTACCAGATCGGCCTGCACCTGTGGGAGGTCGCGGCACTGGCCCCTCGCGGTCTGGGGCTGCGCGAGGTGGCCATGCCCTTCCTCGAAGAGCTCTTCGTGGCGACCCGTCAACACGTCCAGCTCGCCGTCCTCGACGACCTGGACGTCGTGTACATCGAGCGGATCTCCAGCCGGGACGCCGTCGGCGTGCACAGCCGGGTCGGCGGACGGTGGCCCGCGCACACCACCGGCGTCGGCCTCGTGCTGCTCGCGTACGCGTCCCGGCCGGCCCAGGAGCGCTACCTGGCCAGCCCGCTGGCGACCTTCACCAAGAAGACCATCATGACGCCGGACGCCTTGCGCCGGGTGCTGGCCGAGGTACGGCGCACCGGCTACGCCGTCAGCGACCGGCAGGTCACCCTCGACGCGGTCTCGGTGGCCGCACCCGTGCGTGACGCCGGCAACGAGGTGGTGGCCGCGCTCTCCGTCGTCGTCCGCGCCGACGGTGACGGCGGCGCCGTCTCGGGCGTGCCCGCGAAGAGCAGCCGCATCGCCCTGCCGGGTGCGTCCATGCCCGGCTCTCCGCAGGGCACGCACACGCCCGGCGTCGTGCCCGCGGTCCTGGCCGCCGCCCGCGGCATCAGCCTGCAACTCCTCCGGCACCCGGAAAGACCGTAGCGATTACGTACGGGATGGAAACCAAAAGTTTCGGCTAGCGTGCGAGAGCGGCGGTGCTGCTCCGCACGATGAGCTCGGTGCCCAGCTCGATCCGGCTCTGCGCCACCGGCTCGCCCCGCGCCAGCCGCACCAGCATGGTGGTCGCGGCGGAGGCCATCTCGGTGAGCGGCTGGCGGATCGTGGTCAGCGGCGGGATGGCCCACCGCGTCGGGGGGAGGTCGTCGAAGCCGACCACGTTCAGGTCGTCCGGGATGCGCAGGCCCAGCTCGTACGCCGCCCGGTAGACGCCCATGGCCTGCCCGTCGTTGCAGGCGAAGATCGCGGTGGGTGGATCGGGCAGCCGCAGCAGCCGATGGGCCTGGGCCAGGCCGCCTTCGACGAGGAAGTCGCCCCGGCAGATCAGGTCCGGGTCGACGGGCACGCCGGCCATGTCCAGCGCGGCGCGGTAGCCGTCGAGGCGGGCCCGGCTGGACAGCGCGTATTCGGGGCCGGTGATGATGCCGATCCGCCGGTGCCCGAGCTGCACCAGGTAACGGGTCGCCGAGAGCCCGCCGTGCCAGTTGCCGGCGCCCACCGAGGGCACCTGATGGCCGGGTTCGCCGCTCGGGTCCAGCAGGACGAGGGGGATGCCACGGGCGGCGAGCTGGTCGTGCTGGGCGTCGGTCAGCCCGCTGAACACCGCGATGACGCCGGTGGGACGGCGGCCCAGCACGCCCTCGATCCAGCTCCGGCCCGGAACGTGGCGGTGCTGCAACTCCGACAGCACCACGGCCAGGTCGTGCTCCCGCGCCACCTGCTCGACACCCTTGATGATCTCTATCGGGTAGTCGCCCTCCAGCGCGTGGAAGACCAGCTCCACCAGGGCGGCCGGGCTCTCGCGCCGCCGCTGCCGCCGGTAGCCGTGCTCGCGGATGAGCCCCTCGACGAGGGCCCGGGTCTCCGGCGCGACTTCGGAACGGCCGTTCACCACTTTGGAGACCGTCGCCGTGGAGACCCCGGCCAGCTCGGCGAGCTGGGCGAGCGTCAGAGACTGCTTGTGCGTGGTGCCGGGGCCGGGCGGCTCCTGGGTCGCGGTCATGGCCGCAGTCTAGACGCAGAGGTTTCGGAAACAAGGGCGATTGTTTCGTACGTCTTACCGGCAGATTGTTGACGAGTTTCCAGGTAGGTGCCTAGAGTCCCCGGTTAACGATCGGCCAAATATCCGAAAGTTTTCGGCAACTAGTTCCGTACCAGCTCTTCAGCATCGGCCCCCAGTAGAAGAGATCGCCGTGAAGCTCCGCATCGTAACCCCGGTCGCCCTCGCCGCGGCCCTCGCCCTGACCACGGCCGCCTGCGGTGGCGGCGGCGGCACCTCCGCCGTCGCGCCGCCCGAGGGCGGCAAGTCGTTCGACTTCTGGTCGTTCAGCGGGATCAACCAGAAAGCCTCGGTCGAGGACTACCAGAAGAACAACCCCGGCATCCAGGTGAAGCTCACCGAGGTCGGCAGCTCCGTGGAGACGGCGCAGGCGCTGACGACGGCGCTGGCCGGCGGCAAGGTGCCCGACCTCGTGCTGATCCAGGGCGATGACCTGCCCAAGTTCGTCCAGCAGCCGCAGAACTTCTACGACCTGCGGCAACTGGGCGCCGACAAGATCAAGGGCGACTATCTGGACTGGGTGATCAGCCAGAGCGTGGCCAAGGACGGCACGATCATCGGCATCCCGACGGACGTGGGCGGCATGGCCGTCGCCTACCGGACGGACCTGTTCAAGGCCGCCGGACTGCCGACCGATCGCGAGGAGGTGAGCAAGCTCTGGCCCACCTGGGACGCCTTCATCGAGACCGGCAAGAAGTACACCGCGGCGACCAAGAAGGCGTTCATCGACAACGCCGGCACCAGCGTGTTCTACCAGGCGGTCAACCAGGGGCCGCAGAAGTACTACGACCCGTCGGGCAACGTCGTCTACAGCACCAGCCCGCAGGTCAAGGCGGCATTCGACTACGGCATCAAGGCCGTGCAGGCGGGCATCTCCGCCAAGCAGAGCTCCTTCACCGAGGGATGGACCGCCGGCATGGGCAAGGGCCAGTTCGCGGTGATCTCCGCGCCGTCCTGGATGCTCGGCGCCATCCGGAGCAACGCCCCCAGCACCAAGGGCAAGTGGGACATCGCCACTATCCCGGGCGGCGCGGGCAACTGGGGCGGCAGCTACCTGGCCATCCCCAAGGGCGCCAAGAACCCCAAGGCCGCCTGGGACTACATCACCAAGACCCAGTCCCCGCAGGGCCAGCTGACGCACTTCGTCGACTCCGGCGCGCTGCCCACCACCCCGTCGGTCTACAAGGACGCCAAGCTCACGTCCCTGAAGGACCCGTTCTTCTCCGACGCGCCGACCGGGACGATCTACACCAACTCGGTGCTCGGGCTCAAGCCGTTCTACATCGGGCCGGACAGCTCTCCCATCGGCTCGGAGTTCCTGAACGCGATCACCAACGTCGAGCAGGGCAAGGGCGACGCGGCCAAGGCGTGGGACGCGGCCCTGGCCAACATCAAGACCGCCATCGGCAAGTAGGACGAGCGTGACGACGACTCTCAGCACCCGGCGGGCGCAGGCCGTGCCCGCCGGGGCGACCTCGGTGCGGCAGAGCATTGCCGAACGCATCGCGCCGTACGCCTACATCGCGCCGTTCTTCGTGCTCTTCGCGGTGTTCGGGCTGGTGCCGCTGCTGTCCACGTTCTACGTGGCGCTGTTCGACTGGAACCCCATCGGCGAGCACGTCTTCATCGGCGTGGACAACTTCACCCGCTTGTTCGCCGACGCGCGGTTCTGGAACGCGGCGTGGAACACGATCAGCATCTGGCTGCTGTCCACCGTGCCGCAACTGGTGGTGGCGCTGGGCCTGGCGCACCTGCTCAACCACGCCCGGCTCCGGCTGGCGGTGTTCTTCCGGATGTCGATGATGGTGCCGTACATCACGTCGGTGGCGGCCACCGCGATCGTCTTCGCCCAGATGTTCGACCGCGACTTCGGCCTGCTCAACTGGCTGCTCGGGTTCGCCGGTGTGGGGCCGATCGACTTCAAGCAGTCGGTGCTGGGCAGCCACGTGCTGATCGCGGCCATGGTGGCCTGGCGCTGGTTCGGCTACACCACGCTGCTCTACCTGGCCTCCCTGCAGGCCATCCCGCGCGCGATCTACGAGGCGGCGGCCGTGGACGGCGCGGGCGGGTGGAAGCAGTTCCGCCACATCTCGATCCCGTCGCTGCGGCCGGTCATCGTGTTCACGATCGTGACCTCGACGATCGGCGGCCTGCAGATCTTCACTGAGCCGCTGCTCGTCTCCCGCAGCACGACCTGCGGAGCGGTCCGGCAGTGCCAGACACTGACGCTGTTCCTCTATGAGCAGGGCTTCGGCCAGTACCAGTTCGGGTACGGCGCGGCCATCGGCGTGGCGCTGTTCGTGCTGGTGGTCGGGCTCGCGACGGTCAACTACCTTCTGTCCACCCGCATCCGTCCGGAGCGATGATGACCAAGACGATCCGGCGCTCGGGTGAGCGCGTCCGCTGGTGGGCTTACGTCCTGCTGGGGCTGGCCGTGTTCGCCTGCCTGTTCCCGCTGTACTGGATGTTCGTGGTGGCCACGACCGACACCGCGACCGCCGCGCGGCTGCCGCCCGCGATCGCGCCCGGCGGCAACTTCTTCCATCTGGCCGACCTGGTGTTCACGACGGTGCCGTTCGTGAGCTCGATCGTCAACAGCCTCATCGTGGCCGGCACGATCGCGGTCGGGCAAGCCCTGCTGTGCTCGCTGGCCGGGTTCGCCTTCGCCAAGTTGCGCTTTCCCGGCCGCAATGTGCTGTTCCTGATCGTCGTGCTCACCATGACGGTGCCGACGCAGCTCTCCGTCATCCCGCAGTACATGATCATCTCCTCGCTGGGCTGGGTGGACACGCTCCAGGCGCTCATCGTGCCCGGCCTGGCCAGCGCGTTCGGGATCTTCTGGATGCGCCAGCACCTGTCCACCACGATCAGCGACGAGATCCTCCAGGCCGCGCGCATAGACGGCGCCACCACCTGGCAGATCTTCTGGCGCATTGCGTTCCCGCTGGTGCGGCCGGCCGCGTTCGTGCTCGGCCTACTCGCCTTCGTCACCGCCTGGAACGACTTCCTGTGGCCGTTCATCGTGCTGAAGTCGCCGGAGATGTACACCGCGCAGATCGCCATCAAGGCGCTGCAGAACAGCTTGAACATCGATCTCGGGCTCGCCATGTCGGGCTCGTTCCTGGCCACCATCCCGCTGCTGGTGCTGTTCGTCTTCGTGGGCCGGCGCATGGTGGCCGGGATCATGGACGGCGCCTTCAAGGGCTGATCCTCTCGCAGAAAGGAAACCGCTCAACGTGCCGATGTACGACAATCCGGTGATCAGCGGATTCCACCCGGATCCGAGCGTGTGCCGGGTCGGCGAGGACTACTATCTCGTCTGCTCCAGCTTCGAGTACTTCCCCGGCGTCCCGATCTTCCACAGCCGGGACCTGGTGCACTGGCGGCAGGTGGGCAACGTCCTCGACCGGCCGTCGCAACTGGAGCTGCCCCCTGAGACGCTCGCCTCCGGCGGGATCTACGCGCCGACGATCCGGCACCACGACGGCCGGTTCTACCTGATCACCACCAACGTGGGCGGCCGGGGCAACTTCATCGTCACCGCCGACCGTCCCGAAGGACCGTGGTCGGACCCCGTCTGGATCGACCTGCCGGGCATCGACCCCCATCTGTCCTGGGACGAGGACGGCTCCTGCTGGTGCGCCTTCTCCGGTACGGAGGTGGCGCGGATCGACCCGGTGGCCGGCAAGGTGCTGGAGGGGCCGTATCACGCCTGGTCCGGTGTGGGCATGAAATATCCGGAAGGCCCGCACCTCTTCCACGTGGGCGACTGGTGGTACCTGCTGATGTCCGAGGGCGGCACCGAGCGCGGCCACAGCGTCTCGATCGCCCGCGCCCGCTCGCCGCGCGGCCCGTACGAGGCGGGCCCGGTCAACCCGATCCTGTCGCACAGCGGCACCGACCGGCCGATCCAGAGCACCGGTCACGCCGACATGGTGCAGGCGGCCGACGGCACCTGGTGGATGATCCTGCTCGGCACCCGCCCGCGCGGCTACACGCCGGAGTTCCAGGTCCTCGGGCGCGAGACGTTCCTCACCCCGGTGGACTGGGTGGACGGCTGGCCCGTCGTCGGCCCGGTCCTCGAACGCCATCCGGCACCGGCCGCCTGGCACCCCCTCCCTGAGCTCCCGCCCCGGGACGATTTCGACTCCGGCGCTCTGGCACCGCACTGGGTCTCGCCGCGCGGCCGCCCGGACGACTCCTGGTCGCTGGCCGAGCGCCCCGGCTGGCTGACCCTGCACGCCACCGGCTCCACGCTGGACCGCCCGGGATGCACCTTCGTCGGGCGCCGCCAGCAGCACCACGACTGCCGCGTCACCGCCCGCCTGGACCCGGGATCGGCCACGGCCGGACTGTCCGTCCGCATGGACGAGGCGCACCACTACGACCTGGAGGTACACGAAGGGCGCGCCCGCCTGTTCGCTCGGATCGGCCCGCTGCGCCAGTGCGTGGCCGACCATCCGGTCTCTTCGGGCCCGCTCACCCTCGCCATCGACGTCCGTACGCGCGACCTCCTGCCGCCGTCGGTGACCGCGCCCATCGCCGAGCCGGTCGGCGTCGGAGCCCGAGGCCCGGACACCATCGCCTTCTCCGCCGACGGGGTCCTGCTGGCCGAGCTCGACGGCCGCTACCTGTCCACCGAGGTGGCGACCGGCTTCACGGGGCGGGTCATCGGCATGTACGTCACGGACGGCAGCGCGGGCTTCGACTGGTACGACTACCAGGGCGGCGTCGGCCGCATCCCCTAGCACGGACCGGCCGAGGTCAGCCGTAGCGGCTCATGTCGTAAAAGAAGTCCGGAACGGTTCGCAGCTCCCGCGAGTCGGCCACCCGGTCGTAGACGTACTTGGCGACCGCGAGGTCCAGGACGCCGAGGCCGAACGGTGAGAAGATCACCGGCTGACCGGCCGGTGGCCGCAGTTCCCCCGCGAGGACGTCGTAGAGCGTGCCCGCCACGAAATCGCGGTGGCCGACGTGCTGCTCGGCCCGATGCGGCGAGGTGCCGGCCTTCATGCAGTGTTCGACGTCGTCGAGCACGTTGTACGACGACAGGATGATCTCCGGTGACAGGTCGCGTAGCGAGACGTGGAGCACCAGGGGGTTGTGCGCGAGACAACGGGGATCGGTGACGTGCGGCTCGCCGGCCACGGTCGCGAAGACGATCAGATCGTACGACCGGATCAGATCGTCGGCGGTGTCGTGGATCGTGATCCGTCCCGGTTCGCTACGTTCCAGGTAGTGCTTGAAGCCTTCCGCGTGCTCGGCCGCCAGGTCATGGATGCCGAGTTCCTGGAACGTGAAACCGTTGCCGGCCAGGTAGGTGTGGATGTAGCGGGCGATCAGCCCGGTTCCCACGAAGCCCACCCGGGTCGGCCGCGCACCGCGCAGGTCGCTCAGTTCGGCCGCGGCCAGGGCGGCTGACGCGGCCGTGCGCGCGGCACTGATCACCGAACTCTCCAGGCACGCGAACGGATAGCCCGTCTCGGTGTCGTTGAGGATCAGTACGGCGGAAGCCCGCGGGATGCCGGCCGCGACGTTCTCCGGGAAGCTCGAGATCCACTTGATTCCGTGCACGTCGACATCGCCCTTGACCGAGGCGGGCAGCGCGATGATCCGAGACGACGGACGGTCCGGAAAACGGAGGAAGTACGAGTCCGGATTGATCGTCGCACCCCTGCCGTGCAGCTCGTAGGCGAGCCGGACCACGTCGGTGACTTCGGCCTCTTAGTGCGCGATGGCTCGGCATACCTGAGCGCCGGAGATCACGGCGAAGGAGGGTGACTCGCTCACGTTCGGCTCCTGATTTCCATCATCGACGAGACGCGCTGGGCGTCGCTTAGGGAAGGGCGGGGATTCCGTGCTGCCGGCGGCATAGGCCTAGACCCCCTCAAGTCAGGGGTTTCACTCCACTGACGGTCGAGATCAACGGATGCATCGTTGGTGGCATGACGAGATCGATAGGCAGGTTCTGCTTCGAGCATCGCTGGAAGGTGGTCGTCGCATCGCTGCTGTTGATGGTGGCCGGGTTCGCCTCCGCAGGCTCGGTGGTCGGCGGGATGTCGGCCGTCCAGCAGCGGAACGTACCGGAGTCGCTGCAGGCCAGACAGCTGCTCGGCGAAGGCGGTTCGCAGGTGGTGCTGCTGGTCGAAGGGGTGGATCCGAAGGCGGCGCGGACTCAGGAGGCGCTGCGTGAGACGGCCGCCGCCGCCCGGACCCTGAAGGGGGTCACGGGCGTCGAGCAGCCCCGCACCGCATCCGATGGCAGCGGCGTCATGCTCGCCGTCGGCATCTCGCAGACCGAGGAGGAGGAGACCGCGGTACGTGTCGCCGACCGGCTGCGGATGATCCGCGACAGCCTGCCCGGGGCGAAGGTGCGCATCGGCGGGGACGCGTGGCTCCGGTACGAGACCAAGGGCACGGCGCAGAAGGACATGCGCGACGCGGAGTTCAAGGCGCTGCCCCTGACGTTCGTGGCCTTGGTGGTGGTGTTCGGCGGGCTGGTCGCCGCAGGGCTGCCACTGATCACCACGATCATCAGTGTCGGCGCGGCGTTCGTGGTGCTCCTCGCGCTCTCCCAGCTGATACCGCTCGACGGCAACGTCACCACGGTGGTGACACTGCTGGGGCTCGGACTGTGCATCGACTACGGTCTGCTGCTGGTCGGCCGATACCGCGAGGAGCTGGTGCTCCCGTACCGGCGGGCGACGGCCGCCGGGCGGAAGGGGATCAGCCGGGCCGAACGCGCCGCGGCGGTCGAGCGGACGTGGGCCACGGCGGGCCGGACGGTGATGTTCAGCGCCTGACCGTCGCCGCGGCACTGAGCGGGCTCATGGTGTTCAACGCCACGGGCCTGCGCGCGGTGGCGGCGGGCGGCGTCGCCGCCTCGCTGGTCGCCATGACGACGGCCCTGACGATGGCCGCCGCGTTGATGAGCCTGTTCGGCGGGCGGATTCATCCCTCGCGAAGTGCCCTGCGTGGTGAGGACCGCGTGGGAGGGTTCTTCGCGAAGCTGATCGGCTTGGTCCAGCGGTCGCCGCTGCTGGTGGCGGTCGGAATCGTGGCCGTGCTGCTCTCCTTGGGCGCGCCGATGCTCGGTGCGAAGATCGCGCTGTCGGGCACCCGGATTCTCCCGCCGGACCTGGAGTCGGTCCAGGTGACCAATGTGCTCGCCGCCAACTACGGGCGAACCGAGCGGCCCGCCGTCCTCGTGGTCGCCCAGGCCGATCCGGCTCGCCTTTCCACGTGGGCGGCCCGGTGGAGCGGTGATCCGGCGGTCGTGCGGGTCGAGTCGGCTCGGCCGGACGGAGCGGGGTTGTCCTCGGTGGTGCTGGCGGTGCGGGGTGACTCGCAGGGGCCGGCCGCCCTTGGGCTGGTCGATCGGGTGCGCGCGGAACGACCGGCCGACTACCGGATCTGGGTCGCCGGACAGGCGGCCGAACTCGTGGACGTCACCACCCTGCTGCGCGAGGGGATGCCGCTGGCGGTGACCGTCACCGCCACTGCCATGCTGGTGCTGCTCTTCCTGCTCAGCGGGTCGATCACGATACCGCTGACGGCGGTGGCCATGGCGGTGGTCTCCCTGGGAGCCACGTTCGGGGTGCTGGTGCTGGTGTTCCAGGAGGGATGGCTGTCCGGGGTGCTGGACACGCTCGTCGTAGGAGGGCTCGACCCGTTCGCACTCACGGTCATCTTCGCCTTCGCGTTCGGTCTTTCGATCGACTATGAGGTCTTCCTGCTCGGCCGGATCCGTGAGCATGTCAGTGGGGGTCTCGACACCCGCGACGCGATCCGGGCGGGGTTGCGGGACACCGGGCGGATCATCACCTCGGCCGCGTTGCTGATGCTGGTGGTGTTCGGCGCGTTCGGAACGGCGAGGATGGGGGACATCGAGCAGATCGGCATCGGGCTGTTCGCGGCGGTTCTGGTGGACGCCACTCTCGTACGGTGCCTGCTGGTGCCATCGGTGATGACGCTGATGGGAAAGGCGAACTGGTGGGCCCCCACGCCGCTGCGCAGACTCCATGGACGATTCGGCCTGCGGGAGGAGAGCCGCCACGAGCCGAGAGTCGAGGTCCGTCAATGAACGGAAGCCGGCCATCGAGCCGGCTTCCGCTCAGAGTCGATCAGCGGCGCCCGTGGTCACCAACGCCACTCGCGCTGGTTCAACAGGTGCCCGGCCTCGACGTCGTGGGCCTTGCACCAGCCGAGGAACTCCTCGATCTGCTGCAACTGGTACGAGCTCTCGTCATAGCTGGTCGCCATGACGTGACCCAGCCAGCTCTCTTCGCCCATCGCGTACACATACGCTTCGCGGGCACCGAGTTCGGTGACGATGTCGGCCGCCTGTACGGCGTTCGAACCGGAAAGCTTCCGCGAGTCGCTCATGCGCTTGGGGATCGGCCGGGTCAGCAGAGCCTGGTAGAGCCAGGTCAGCGGAGCGCCGTCGCATTCCATGCCCAGGAAGGCCATGTCCGTCGCGCCCAGATGCGAGCGAACATGACGGTAAAGGGCCGGATCGACGCCGGACGAATCCGCTCCGATGAATATCGACCGCCCGGCCAGCTGCACCCAGTAAGTCGACTTGGCGCGGATGTCCAGGTCCGCGTGTTCGCCGAGGAACGGCGTGGCCACCAGTCTTCCGCCCGGGAAGGGCACCTCCTCGAAGATGTCGGCCTCGGTCACATCCATGCCCAGCGCCGACAGGTAGAGGGCGAGCGATGGATCCGAGAGGTTGCCACCCGAGGAACGCGGCACGACGACCGTGCCGATGCGGCCACGCAGCTGGAGCAGCGATTCGAGCACGATGTGGTCCTGATGACCATGGGTGATCAGGCAGACGTCGATGTGGTCGGGCAGGTCGTCGTAGGTGTACCGGCCCGTCGCCGTGCTGTCCCCGCTGATGAACGGATCGGTGATGATGGTCGCTTCCGGCGACTGCAGCACGAGGCAGGCATGGCCGAAATAGCGGATGCGGCCACCGTTCTCGATGTGGCGGCCGGCGCGTTGCGGAGACTCGTGAGTCAGCAGGCCGGCGAGACCCGCGGCGGTCTCGTCGTCGTCGATCTCAAGCGCTTCCGGCCGTCACGTGCTCCGTGCAGTCCACCTTCCTGACCGGCGCGCCGCCGAGCACGCATGGCATCGTGGTCAACGGGTGGTACTTCCGGGAACTCGGTGAGGTGTTGCTGTGGCGCCAGCACAACGGCCTCGTCGGGGGTGACAAGATCTGGGACGACGCGCGGCGCGTCAAGCCCGGCTATCGGGTCGCCAACGTCTGCTGGTGGTATGCCATGGGTGCCGCGACGGACTTCTGCGTCACCCCACGGCCCATCTACCACGCGGACGGCCGCAAGTCACCCGACTGCTACACGGTGCCGCCTTCCTTACGGGTGGACCTCACCCGGGAGCTCGGCAGATTCCCGCTCTTCTCCTACTGGGGTCCCAAGGCCAGCCTGGCCTCCAGCCAGTGAATCGTCGACGCCGCACGCCTGCTGCTCGAACGAGAAAGCCCGGATCTCACTCTCGTGTACGTACCCCACCTCGACTACGACCTTCAGCGCTTCGGCCCAGACGGCCCGGAGGCGATGGCGGCGGCCAGGGACGTCGACGAGATCCTCGCCCCGTTGCTCGCCGATGCCGCCAGGGCCGGCATGATCACGGTCGTGCTCTCCGAGTACGGCATCACGGGCGTCTCCCGCCCGGTCGACATCAACCGGGCGCTGCGCCGGGCCGGACTGCTGTCCGTTCACCGGCAGGCCGGCATGGAATACCTCGATCCATGGAGGTCACGGGCGTTCGCGGTCGCGGACCACCAGATCGCACACGTGTACGTCCGCGACCCCGCGGACCGGCAGACCGTCCACGCCGTGTTGAAGGAACTGCCCGGCGTCGAAGAACTTCTCGATTCCTCCGGAAAGAGCTCGTACGGCCTTGACCACCCCAGGGCAGGAGAATTCATCGCGGTGGCCGAGCCTGACGCGTGGTTCACGTACTACTACTGGCTCGATGCCGCCCGTGCCCCGGATCTCGCCCGCCAGGTGGAGATCCATCGCAAACCCGGCTACGACCCGGCGGAGCTGTTCTTCGATCCGGCGGATCCGCTGGTGAAGGCCCGTGCCGCGGCGGCGCTCGCGCGCAGGCACCTGGGCCTTCGCTATGCGATGAACGTCGTTCCCCTCGACCCGCGGCTGGTCCGCGGCAGCCGCGGGCGGCTCCCCGCCGATCCCGCCGATGGGCCGATACTGCTGTGCTCGGAACCACTCGACCGGGATGTCTACGCGGCCACCGACGTCAAGGCGCTGCTGCTCTCGCTGGCCGGTCTCGCCGGCCCGGGGCGGCATGGACAGTCCGGTACCACCAGCTGTCCGTCCTGACCGGGCGATTCAGCCTCGCGCGCCTCACTTCCGACGGCCGCCTCGAGATGTTTCCCGGCTCTTTGCGAGGATAGAGCAGCGGTATCGCCCGCAGGGGGATCGCGACGGCTGCCATGCTGGACGGGGACGAGTCTGCACCCCTTATGCTCCCGAACAGGCCTGTCGTCGGCGAGGGCGAGGATTTGGGCGCATCGACGCCTTCCCAGGAGCTGACCGGCAGCAGGGATGTCGAAGTAAGGTGTGGAAGTTTGTGAGGAGTCGGCGATGACCATGAACGCAACCGGCGGCGAGGCAACCTTCGCCGATCTGGGGCTCCGATCTGAGCTCCTGGATGTGCTGTCCGCTCTGGGGTACGAGGAGCCCACTCCGATCCAGGCAGAGGCGATCCCCCCGTTGGTGCAGGGGCGTGATCTGCTCGGGCAGGCGGCGACGGGCACGGGGAAGACCGCGGCGTTCGCGTTGCCCGTGCTGCAGCGCATGTCCCACCCCGGTGATGGTGACGGGCCGGTGACAGTGGTGCTCGTGCCCACGCGTGAGCTGGCCGTTCAGGTCTCGGAGGCGTTCCATCGGTATGGCCGCACGCTCGGGACCCGCGTTCTGCCGGTCTACGGCGGAGCGCCCATCGTCCGGCAGTTGCAGGCGCTCAAGCGTGGCGTGGACGTCGTGGTCGCGACACCGGGACGGGCCCTCGACCTCATCGGCCGGGGAGCGCTCGACCTGCGGGGTCTGCGCACGGTCGTGCTGGACGAGGCGGACGAGATGCTCGACATGGGGTTCGCCGACGACATCGAGGCGATTCTGGCGGAGACTCCGGAGGATCGCCAGACCGTGCTGTTCTCGGCCACGCTTCCGCCGCGCATCGACGGGATCGCCCGCCGCCACCTGCACGACCCGGTCCGGCTGGAGATGGGACATGCGGCCGCGGAGGGGCGCCAGGCGACGCCCTTGGTGGAGCAGAGCGCGTACCTGGTCGCCAGGGCGCACAAACCGGCGGCGCTGGGCCGCCTCCTCGACATCGAGGCGCCGACGGCCGCGATCATTTTCTGCCGTACCCGTGACGAGGTCGACCAGCTCACCGAGACCATGAACGGGCGCGGACACCGTGCCGAGGCGCTGCACGGCGGGATGGAGCAGGAGCAACGCGATCGCGTGATGTCACGGCTGCGGGCCGGGACCGCCGACCTGCTCATCGCGACCGACGTGGCCGCGCGCGGCCTGGACGTCGAACAGCTCACGCACGTCGTCAACTACAACGTCCCGTCCGCGCCCGAGGCGTACGTACACCGCATCGGCAGGGTGGGCCGCGCCGGCCGCGAGGGGGTGGCGTTGACCCTGGTGGAGCCACGCGAGCACCGCATGCTCAAGGCGATCGAGCGGGTGACCAAGCAGCGGATCACGGTGGAGCGGCTGCCGACCGTCGCCGACCTCCAGGCGCGCCGGATGGAGCTGACCCGTTCCGCGCTGGAGGAATGCCTGCTCCAGGACGACCTGGAGCCCTTCCACGTCGTGGTCGAGTCGCTCACCGACGAGTTCGACCTCATGGAAGTGGCGCTCGCCGCCGTCAAGCTGGCGCACCAGGCCAGCGGGGCCGCGCTGGACGAGCAGGAGATTCCCGAGGTGGCCCCGCGGGCCGTGGAGAAGCGGCGTGACCACCGGGACGGCGGCCAGGACGGCGCGCGATACGGCCGCGCCCCGGCGGGTGGGATGGTCCGCCTGTTCTTCAGTGTGGGACGCAGCGCGGGCATCCGGCCACAGGACCTGGTCGGCGCGATAGCCGGCGAGTCGAGCCTGAGCGGCCGCGACATCGGCGCGATCGAGATCGCCGACCGGTTCTCGCTGGTGGAGGTGCCGCAGGCCGCGGCCAACGAGGTGATCGCGGCCCTCCGGCAGGCCACGATCAAGGGGCGGAGACCGACCGTCCGCCGCGAGCGTGACACGCGCAGCAGGCCGACACGACAATGAGGCCGAATTTCCCGTCCGGCTAGGGGAGGCGGTTGCCGCGTTCGTCGCGTACCTCGAACGGGCCCGTTCTGCCCTGTCGCTGGGCAGCCGCTTCCAGATCATGGCGGCGTCACGCAGGACGTCGCCGTAGACGTTCGTTGACTCCGGCGCGGCCTGCGCCCACGCGGGGGAGGCCGCGACCACAGCGGCACCGCCTGAGGCGATACCTCCGAGGAAATGTGCGCCGTGCGGTGGGATTTTGATGACCGCATGACCGCCTCTGTCAAGCTCCTTGACCGTGATCGCGGAGGCGTCGGGCGAATTCAATTCTTGAAGAAGTTAATTATGGCTACAATCGGTTGCAACCCCCAGCCTTCGGGAGGCACCTGTTGAACTGGCTACTCACCGGCGCGTTGCTGGCCGGACTGATGACAGCCCCCGCCACCCCCAAGCCCACCGATACCTGGACCGTCAAGGCCCCTGCGGGCGGCCCCGTCGCCACCGTCCACCTCGACCCGCAGGGCCGCCCCTCCGTGGCCGTGGCGCGGGACGGAGCGGCCGTGCTGGCCCCCAGCCCGCTCGGCGTCACCACCGAACAGGCCGACCTCACCACCGGCCTGAGCCTGACCGGCCGCTCCAGCCGCGCGGTCGTCGAGAAGTACACCACCACGGCGGGCAAGCGCCTCGATCGCCTGTCCGTGATGAACGAGACCCGTTTCCGCTTCACTCGCGGCGATGCCAAGCTCGACCTGGTCGTCAGGGCCGCCCGCGACGGCGTCGCCTACCGCTACGAGCTGCCCGGCGCGGGCGCCGTCCTCGGCGAGGCCTCGGCGTTCACGATTCCGGCCGGGTCGACCGCGTGGCTGGCCGGGCATCGCCGCGACTACGAGAACCCGTTCATCCAGTACGCCGACGTCCCCCCGGCCGAATACCAGATGCCCGCCCTGTTCGGGGTGGGCCAGAACTACCTCCTGCTGGCCGAATCGGCGCTGAACGGCTCCTATACCGGCCCCCACCTGGTCAGCGACCAGGGCACCTACAAGATCGCCCTCTGGGACGCGCGGGTGCCCTACGACGCCGGCCTGACCACGCCGTGGCGGGTCATGGTCACGGGCGACCTCGCGACCGTCACCGAGTCCACCCTCGTCGACGACCTCGCTCCCGGCTCCCGGCTCACCGACACCTCGTGGATCAAGCCGGGCAAGGTGCTGTGGAGCTGGCTGGCCGGTGGCCGGCCCGTGCAGCAGAGCCTGGATCGTCAGAAGGAGTTCGTCGACTACGCCGCGCAGCACCGCTGGCCGTACGTGCTGGTCGACGCCGGTTGGTACGACGATCCGGTCACCGGCGAGCGGGCCTGGACGGATCGGACAGCCGACTTCACCTGGATGCCGCAGCTCGTCGAGTACGGCAAGGCGCACGGAGTCGGCATCATGACGTGGCTGCGCTTCTCCGACTTCGACACCCACGACGAGCGCGTCCAGCGCTTCGGCCTGCTGCACCAATGGGGTGTGAAGGGCGTCAAGCTGGACTTCATCGACTCCGAGGCGCAGGAGCGGCTGCAGTGGTACGACGGGACACTGCGGGACCTGGCCGACAACCAGCTCATGGTCAACTTCCACGGCTCCACCGTGCCCAAGGGGATCAACCGGACGTGGCCCCACGTGATGAGCATGGAAGGGGTGCACGGCGCGGAGAAGTCGTCGAACCTGAACACCAGCCACCTGGCGGCCCTGCCGTACACCAGGAACGAGATCGGCTCGATGGACTACACGCCGATGGCCTTCCAGCGGGAGAGCCGGCCCACCTCCGACGCTCACGAGCTGGCGCTGTCGGTGGTGTTCGAGTCGGGGCTGGAGAATCTGGCCGGGTCGCTGGAGGCCTACCGGGAGCGGCCCGAGGCCGAGCGCTTCCTCGACCAGGTGCCCAACGTGTGGGATGAGACGCGGCTGCTGTCCGGGAAGCCCGCCGACCACACGGTGATGGCCAGACGCAGCGGCGACCGCTGGTTCATCGGCGCCGGAGTCTCCGGGGCGGCCCGTACGCTCCAGGTGCCGACGGGCTTCCTGCGGGGGCGCTGGCTCGTCGAGGTGACCAGGGACGGCGCCGACGCTCTTGTGCGCGAGCCGCACGTGGTGCAGGGCGGCACGCTGGCGGTTGAGGTCCCCGCCGAGGGCGGTTTCGCCGCCATCGCCTGCCGCTGGCGCCCCGGCCTGACAACCTGCGCCCGCTGAGAACATTGGTGTGGCGGACCGCTGGATACGCGGTCCGCCGCACCTCAGCCCTTGAGGCCCGTGGTCGAGATGCCCTCGGTGATGCGACGTTGGAAGATCAGGAAGAAGCCCAGGATCGGGACCAGCGACAGCACCGCCATCGCGAGCATCGGACCCCAGGAGGAGCCGCCGCTGGAATCGAGGAACGCCCGGAGCGCGAGCGGCACCGTATAGGTCGACACATCGCTCAAATAGACGAGCTGGCTGAAGAAGTCATCCCACGTCCAGATGAACGTGAAGATGGCGGTGGTGATCAGCGCCGGCCGCGACAGCGGCAGGATGATCCGCCAGTACACCAGGACGGGCCCGCACCCGTCGATGCGGGCCGCGTCGTCCAGCTCGCGCGGCAGCGACCGGATGAACTGCACCATCAGGAAGATGAAGAACCCGTCCACGGCCAGGAACTTCGGCACGATCAGCGGCAGGAACGTGTCCACCCACCCGAGATACTTGAACAGCGTGTACTGCGGCACGATCAGCACGTGGATCGGCAGCATGATCGACATCATCATGATCGCGAACCAGAGCTTCCTGAACCGGAAACTCAGCCGGGCGAAGGCATAGGCCGCCATCGAGCACGACATCACGTTCCCCACCACGGCCGCCGCGGCGATGAGGAACGAGTTCGCGAAGAACCCGCTGAAGGGCACGCCCAGGGCGGTCCACCCGGTGGCGTAGTTGTCCGCGACCACGGTCTGCGGCACCAGCCCGGGATTGCTGAAGATCTCGTCGTTGGGCTTGAACGAGGAGCTGATCAGCCAGAACAGCGGGTAGAGCATGACGAGCGCGCCCACCACGACCAGCAGGTGGACGGCCCAGCGACGGCTAGTCGGCATAGTGCACCCAGTACCTCGCGGAACGGAAGGCCAGCCCGGTGAAGGCCGCGGTCACCAGGAGGAGCACCCAGGCCAGCGCGGAGGCGTAGCCCATCCGGAAGTTCCCGAAACCCTCCTGGTAGATGAACAGTGTGTAGAACAGCGTGGAGTCGGCCGGTCCGCCGGTGCCCCCGCTGATGATGAACGCGGGGGTGAACGCCTTGAAGGAGTTCACCGTCTGCAGGACCAGGTTGAAGAAGATGATCGGGCTGAGCATGGGCAGCGTGATGCGGAAGAACGCGCGTACCCGCCCGGCGCCGTCCACCGCCGCGGCGTCGTAGAGCTCGGCGGGGATCTGCTTCAACCCGGCCAGGAAGATCAGCATGGGCGAGCCGAACTGCCAGACGTGCAGCACGATCAGCGTGTAGATCGCGTACTGGGGAGTGGAGATCCAGCTCGGCCCCACGATCCCGAAATATCGCAGCCCGTCGTTGATCAGGCCGTCCGCCCCGAAGATCTGCCGCCAGAGGATCGCGACCGCGACACTGCCGCCCAGCAGCGACGGCAGGTAGTAGGCGGCGCGGTACACCCCGGTGGCCCGCATGGGCCGGTTCAGCAGCACCGCCACCAGCAGCGCGAACGCGCCGGTCAGCGGCACGGAGAAGACGACATAGATCAGTGTGACCCGCACGGCGTTGACGAAGTGCGGGTCGTCGGTGAGCATCCTGGCGTAGTTGTCCAGCCCCACGAAGGACGGAGGGGTGAGCAGGTCGAAGTCGGTGAACGACAGCGCCAGCGAGGCCAGGATGGGCCCGCCGGTCAGCAGCAGCAGACCGGCGAACCACGGCAGCAGGAACAGGTAGGCCGAACGTCCCTCTACTTGAGCACTCGTCCGGCTTCTTCGAAGAATCGGGACACCCCCTGATCGATCGTCAGCTTGCCGAAGCCGATCTGCTGGTTGATGTTCATGAGCACCTTGTTGTGCAGCTCACCGGCGCCGAGCGGCTGCGGTGGGGGGAGCGGGCCGACCTTGTCCTTGATCGAGTCGATGTAGCCGTAGACCAGTTGCTCGGACGGCGACGCCTTGGGCCGCAGCGCGGTGCGGATCGCGGCCGCGGGCGGGATGCCGCGCTCGGAGCCGAGTTGGGCGGCCACGTCCACGTCCGAGACGAGCGCGTTGACCAGCGCCACCGCGTCGTCCTTGGCCTTGCTCCCGGCGCTGACGGTCAGGAGCATGGACGGCTTGTAGTACTGGCCCGGCTTGTCACCCGTCGGGAAGGCATGGATGCCGATCTCGTCCTTGGTGAGCGACATGTAGGCGGTGAGCTGGTTCGACCAGGCGAAGTCCATGACCGCCTTGCGGGTGGCGACCAGGCTGTTCTGCACGTCGCCCAGCGCGGTGGCCTGGACGTCCGGCGGTGTGGCCGCGCCGGCCTTGCGCAGGCCGTCCCAGAAGGTGAACCACTCCTTGAGGTCGTTCTCGTCGTAGGCCAGCTTGCCGTCGGGGGTGAAGAACATCTTGCCCCGCTCCAGCAGCCAGTTCTCCAGCGCGCCGCCGTCCTGGGCGCCGTCCTCGGTGCCGAAGACGCCCTTGCCCGCCAGCTTCTTGGCCAGCTCGCCGTACTCGGGCCAGGTGAAGGTGTCGGGGATCTCCACCCCGCGTTCGGCCGCCAGGCTCTTGTTGACGATGAGGGCCATGGAGTTGATGCCGAAGTTCACGGCGTACTGCTTGCCGTTGATCTTCCCCGCGTTCACCACGTCGGGCTCGAAGCCGGACAGGTCCAGGCCCTTGCCGACGTACGGGCCAAGGTCCAGCAGGCTGCCGCGCCTGGCGTACTCGCCGAGGTAGGAGTAGTCCATCTGGATCACGTCGGGGGCGTTGCCGCCCGCGGTCTGCGTGGCCAGCTTCTCCCAGTACCCGTCCCAGCCGGAGAACTGGGTCTTGATCTGGACACCGGGTTTCTTCTTCTTGAAGGCGTCGATGGCCTTCTGCGTCGCGGTATGGCGTGCCGTGCTGCCCCACCAGGCGAACTGGAGGCTGGCACCCGAGCTTCCCCCTCCGGCGCAGCCGGCCAGCGCGAGAGTCGCGGCGGCCGCGCCGACTTGGAGGAATCCTCGTCTGCTGAGAGTACTCATGCGGGGGTGTCCGTCCATGAACCGGGCAAAATACTTAACTCAGGACGTTAATTGGGACGTAACATTACGTCAACGCCCCCCGGCAAACGGTTGCAGCTTCGAGACCCTCGGATCTTTCATGGCCCTTGACCGCGATCCGGTGCAGAAATACCGTCATGGGTGCCTAACACATCCGATCTATCTACGATGAGGGGCACCCATGGCCGGAGGCGTTCTGTCCAGGCGCGCACTGCTCGGCTCCGCGCTGGCCGCCCCCGCGCTCGGCGCCCTGGGTGGTTCCCCGCTGCTCCGCGACGAGATCGACTGGAAGGGCTTCCTGGCCGACGCCGACCTGGTGTGGCAGCGGATGCCGCGGACCTGGTACGAAGGGCCGTTCCTGGGCAACGGTTTCCTCGGCTCCGGCATCTACGCCCAGCAGGACGCCAACGCGGTGCGCTTCAACGTGCAGCACAGCGAGGTCCAGGACCACCGTCCCGAGTACGGCGCGCTGTTCGGCCTGGCCCGCCTGCCCATCGGCCACCTCACGCTGGAGCCCGTCGGCGCGATCACGGGCGTCGACTGGCGGCTCGACCTGTGGAACGCCGAGCTGACCGGCACCATCACCACCGCCTCCGGCAGCCTGACGATCAGCGCGCTGATCCACAACGACCGCTCCGTGCTGGCCGTCGACGTCGTCCCGAGCGACGGCGAGCGGGACTTCCGCTGGACCTTCCACCCCGAGGAGGCCATCAGCCCCCGCGCCAACCCGATCTTCAACAAGCCGCCCCCGCCCGGCTACACCACCAACCCCGCTCCGGCCGTGACCCGCCACGGCGACCTGGAGCTGATCACCCAGCCGCTGGTGGCCGGCGGTGGGCACGCGACGGCCTGGCAGGAGGTACGGCGCGGCCGGCGCCGTACCCTCTACGCCGCGGTCGCCTGGTCCTTCCCGGGCGACACGGCCGCCGACGAGGCGGTCAGATCGGTGCGCTCGGCCGCGCGGCTGCCCATCGAGGCGCTGGCCGTCGACCACCGGCACTGGTGGCACCGCTACTACCGCATGAGCTTCCTGTCGGTGCCGGACCAGCGGACGCAGAGCTTCTACTGGATCCAGCTCTACAAGGTGGCCGCCGCCGCGCGCCGGGACGCGCCGCCCATGGCGACCTCCGGGCCGTGGCTGGAACCGACGCCGTGGCCGGCGACCTGGTGGAACCTCAACGTGCAGCTCGAATACTGGCTGATCCACGGGTCGAACCACCTGGAGCTGGACGCGGTCACCAGGAGCCTGTCGCAGTACCGGCAGCGCCTCATCGACCAGGTGACGTTCCCCGAGGACTCCGCGGGCATTCCGCGCACCACGGACATGACCCTCGACAACGGCGCCGGAATCGGCAACAGCGGTTTCCCGGTGGGCATCCCCGGCCGGGACACTCCCGTCCCCGAGGTCGGCAACCTGACCTGGGCGCTGCACAACGTCTGGCTGTCCTACCGGCACACGATGGATGTTCGAATCGTCCGGGACGTGCTGTTCCCGCTGCTGCGCCGGGCGATCAACTACTACCTGCGCTTCCTGGCCCCCGGCGCGGACGGCAAACTGCACCTGCCCGCCACGTTCTCTCCCGAGTACGGGGTCAACGCGCCGGACACGAACTACGACCTGGCGCTGATCCGCTGGGGCTGCCGGACGCTGGTCGAGTCCGCGCGCCTGCTGGGCGTGCGGGACCCGCTGCTGCCGAAGTGGCAGGACGTGCTGGCGAACCTGGCCGCCTACCCGGTCGACGAGAACGGTTTCATGATCGGAGCGGGCGCGCCGTTCGCCAAGTCACACCGGCATTACTCCCACCTCCTGATGATCTACCCCCTGTACCTGCTCACCTGGGAGCAGCAGGACCAGCGCGAGCTGATCGAGAAGTCGCTCAAGCACTGGATCAGCTTTGAAGGCGCCCTGCAGGGCTACAGCTTCACTGGCGCGGCCTCGATCTCCGCGCAGATGCTGCGTGGCGACGACGCCCGCTTCTACCTCGACGAACTGCTGCGCCGCTTCGTCCAGCCCAACACGATGTACAAGGAGAGCGGCCCCGTCATCGAGACGCCGCTGTCGGCCGCCCAGACCATGCACGACATGATCTGCCAGAGCTGGGACGGCGTCATCAGGGTGCTGCCCGCCGTACCGGCCGCCTGGCCCGACGTGACCGTGCACGACTTCCTGACGCAGGGCGCGTTCCTGCTCTCGGCCGCCCGGCGCGGCGGTCGCACCGACTTCGTCCGGCTGGTCTCGCTGGCGGGTGCGCCGTGCCGCGTCCGCACCGGCATCGACGGCCCGTTCACCGTACGATCCAACGGCAGGAAGGTGCCCTGGCGGACGCTGCCCGGCGGCGATCTCGAGCTCGACCTACGCCGCGGCGAGGAAGTGCTGATCCAGGCCCGGGGCGACGCGGTGATCCGGCCGGTGACGGCGCCGAGTCAGCCCCGCTGGGGCCTGCCCGCCTGACACCACCCGGACCCGTCTGAAGGGTAGATCAACAACGTCGCGAACGCCGCGCTGGCCGGGATTTGACACACATCTGGCGACCAGGTCATTCTGATCCGCGGCGCGCGCAAAACGTGCGAAAAAACTCAATCGGCGGGGGCGGCAATGGCAGCGGGTGGATCACCCCTGGAATCTGTTCTGCACCTCTATCAAGATCAGCTGAGCGCGGCCCCAGAAAGGGTCGCCGTCGCGGCCGGTCAAGATCAACTCACCTACCGGGAGCTGGATCGCCTCGCGAACGGCATCGCCGCTGAGCTGCGTCATCTCCCGATGAACGAGCAGCGCTGGGTGGCCGTGCTCGCGGGCCGCTCGATCCGGCTGATCGCGGGTCAGCTCGGTGCCATGAAGGCGGGCCTCGCCTTCGCCCCGATCGACCCGGCCACGCCCGCGGAGCGGATCCACGCCATGCTGGCGGGAGCCACGGCCGTCGTCACGGCGCCGGAGTGGAGATCCCTGGTCCCCGACGGCATCCCGGTGATCGACACGCCCGCCGAGGCGGATGCGTCACCCCCGCCCCACGTCGAGCCCGGCGAGCCCGCCTACCTCATCCACACCTCCGGCTCCACGGGGACGCCCAAGGGCGTGCTCGTCCCGCACCGCGCGCTGACCAACCTGATCAGCTGGTCGCACGAGACCTTCGGGCTGGGCGGCCGTGCCCCGCTGGTCACCAGCCCCAACTTCGACCCGTCGGTGTGGGAGATCTGGACGTACCTGACCGCGGGCACCACGATGGTCATCCCCAGCGAGCGGACCAGGCTCTCCCTGCCCGCCTTACGCGACTGGATCGTGGAGCAGGAGCTGACCACCTGCTACGCGCCCACTCCCATCGCCGAGGGCCTGCTCGGCCTGTCCTGGCCGGCGGAGACCAAGCTCGCGACACTGAGCACCGGCGGCGACCGGCTCACCACCTACCCGAGACCCGAGCTGCCCTTCCGGCTGATCAACCTGTACGGCCCGGCAGAATGCGCCGTCAACGCGATCGCCGGCGAGGTGCCGGTCTACGACGGCCAGAGCCGCCCGCCCGCGCTCGGCACGCCGCTGCCCGGCGTCACCGTCCACCTCCTGGACGAGGCGATGCGGCCGGTCGAGGAGGGCGAGATGTACCTCGGCGGCGTGTGCGTCGGCCTGGGCTACCTCGACCGGCCCGACCTGACGGCCGAGCGCTTCGTCCGCGACCAGGACGGGCGGCTGCTCTACCGCACAGGTGACCTGGCCAGGCGGCGGTCCGACGGGGTCATCGAGTTCCTGGGGCGGCTCGACGACCAGGTCAAGATCCGCGGCAACCGGGTGGAGCTCGGCGAGATCGAGACCGTGCTCGGCCGTCACCCGCGGGTCCGGGCCGCCACCACCGCGCTGCGCGGCCACGAACTGGTCGCCTACATCGTGGGCACGGCGACCGAGCAGGAAGCGCACGCCCACCTCCGCAGGTTCCTGCCCGACTACATGATCCCCACCGCCTGGGTCTTCCTGGACGAGTTACCGCTGACCGGCAACGGCAAGGTGGATCGTGCCGCCCTGCCCGACCCGGTCCGCGAGCCCCGCTCGATCACGCCGCCCGGCACCGCCACCGAGCTGCTGCTCGCCGAGCTCTGGCAGGACGTCCTCGATGCCGGGCCGATCGGCGCCGACGACGACTTCCTGGCACTGGGCGGCCAGTCGCTGCTGGCGATGCGTATCGCCGCCCGCGCCTGCGAAAGGCTGGGCAAGCCGGTCGAGCCCCGGATGCTGTTCGAACACCCCACGCTCGCCGCGCTCGCCCGGGCGATCGACGGCCTGCCGGAGGCGACGGCGGCGACCCCGGCCGAGGGCGGCCTGACGCCGGCGCAGCGCCGGCTCTGGTTCATCGACCAGGTGGCGCCCGGCGCGCAGTACAACGTGCCCATCCTGTTCGCCCTCGACGGCCCCCTCGACGCCGGGCGGCTGGAGAACGCGATCAACGAGATCGTCCGCAGGCACCCACCCTTGCGTACCCGCTACGAAGAGCACGACGGCGAGCCGGTGCCCGTGGTCGAGCCGACGCGGCTCGTACAGCTGAAGGTCGTGGACGCCACCCCGCGTGGCGCGGACGCGCTGGCCAAGCACGCCGCCCGCGACCCCTTCGACCTGCGCAACGGTCCTGTGCTGCGGGCGCTGCTGCTCCGGCTCGCCGACGACCGGCACCGGCTGCTGGTGACCGTCCACCACATCGCCTTCGACGGCTGGTCGGCCGGGGTCTTCCTGGACGAGCTGGCGCGGCTCTACGCGGGGGAGAGCCTGCCCTCGCCGGTCGGGGCGTACCGGCGCACGCTGGATCTCGACCGCCTGCTGTACTGGAAGCAGGCCCTGGAGGCGCCGCCCGAACGGCTGGGGCTGCCCGCCGACCGCCCCGGATCGACGGGGCCGCTCCGGCGCGGTTCCCGGGTCCGGGCCACGCTGCCGGACGGGCTGCTCGCCGAGGTGGAGACGCTGGGCAGGCGCGCTCAGGCGAGCCCGTTCATGGTGCTGTTC
The DNA here is from genome assembly GCF_040648415.1 of Nonomuraea sp. NPDC049141. Classification (NCBI taxonomy): domain Bacteria; kingdom Bacillati; phylum Actinomycetota; class Actinomycetes; order Streptosporangiales; family Streptosporangiaceae; genus Nonomuraea; species Nonomuraea sp. NPDC049141. Next base: position 419,362 of record NZ_JBEZDR010000006.1, on the reverse strand, counting down.
GCCGCCTTCCAGGCGCTGCTGCACCGCTACAGCGGCCAGGACGACATCGTGACGGGCGTGCCGTTCTCCGGCAGGGAGGCGCCGGGCGCCGACTCCATGATCGGCTTTTTCGTGGAGACGCTGCCGATCAGGACCGGCCTGGCGGGCGACCCCTCCTTCGAGCGCCTGCTCTCACAGGTGCGGGCGACGGTCCTGGCCACGCCGACGGACGTGCCGCTTGAGGAGATCGTGCGGGAGCTCTGTCCCGACGGCCGGCCGCCCTTCGACGTGATGTTCGCGATGCAGGAGCCGCCGGACGCCAAGCGGGCCGATGGCGTGACCTTCCGGATGCTCGAGGAGGTGGAGAACGGCGGCGCCAAGGCCGACCTGGTGCTCTACGCCGAAGGGCAGGAGATGAGCCTGGAGTTCGCCACCGACCTGTTCGAGCGCGCCGGCGCGGAGCGGCTGCTGGGACACTACGTGCGCGTCCTGGAGCAGGTGGCGGCCGACCCGGCCGCGCCGATCTCCACACTGCTCGCCCAGCGGCACGAGCCCGCCGGTCACGGTCCCGACCAGTGCCTTCACCGGCTCTTCGAACAGCAGGCGGACAGAACACCGGACGCGGTCGCCGTCGAGTTCGACGGCGCCGCCCTCACCTACGCCGAGCTCGACCGGCGGGCCAACAGGCTGGCTCACCTGCTGCGCGAGCTGGGGGTGGGCCCGGAGGTGCCGGTCGCCCTGCACGTGCGGCGCTCACTCGACCTGCCCGTGGCGCTGCTGGGGATCCTGAAGTCGGGCGGCGCCTACGTGCCGCTCGACCCCTCCTACCCCCAGGGACGCCTCACCCAGGTGCTCGACCGGGTCGACACCCTGGTCCTGGTGACGCACCGGGCGCTGGCCGGCAGCCTGCCGCACGAGCGGCCCGTCCACGTCGACACCGACCTCGACGGCCGGCCGGAACACCGCCCGGACAGCGGCGTCACGGCCGACAACCTGGCCTACATCCTGTTCACCTCGGGCTCGACCGGCCGGCCCAAGGGCGTGGCGATGCCGCACCGCCCGGTCGCCAACCTCATCGCCTGGCACAGCGGCGCCTACCGGAGCCTGCAGTTCACCGCGCTCGGCTTTGACGTCTCCGTGCAGGAGATGTTCAGCACCTGGGCGTACGGCGGGACGCTGGTCATGGTCAGCGACGAGGTGCGGCGCGACCCGGCCGCCCTGCTCGACCACATCGCCCGGAACCGGGTGGAGCGGATCTTCCTCCCCTTCGTGGCGCTGCAGTCGCTGGCCGGCGCCGGGCTCGAACCGCCCGCCACGCTGCGCGAGGTGATCACCGCGGGCGAGCAGCTCCAGGTCACCCCGCAGCTCGAACGGTTCATCAAGCCGTGGATGACGCTCCACAACCAGTACGGGCCGACCGAGGGCGCGATCATCGACCTCGCCCACACGCTCACCGGCCCACCGGCGGACTGGCCGCGGCTGCCACCCATCGGCAAGCCGGTCACCGGCATCCAGACGCCGATACTCAACCGCCTGGGCCACGAGGCGCCCGACGGCGTCCCCGGCGAGCTCCACCTCGGCGGCGCCTGCCTGGCCAGGGGCTACCACGGCCAGCCCGAGCTGACGCGGGAACGGTTCATCACCTGGCGGGACGGGCGCAGGCTCTACCGGACCGGGGACCTGGCCCGCCGCAACGAAGCGGGGGAGATCGAGTTCCTGGGCCGCGTGGACGATCAGGTCAAGATCCGCGGTTACCGGGTCGAGCCCGGCGAGATCGCCGCGGTGCTGTCCGGGCATCCCGCCGTGCGTGAGGCGTTCGTCATGGCCAGGGACGGCGGGCTGGTGGCCTACGTGGCCGCCGACAGCGCCACCGACTGGACCCCGGTTCTGCGCGCCTACCTGGCCGAGCGGCTGCCCGAGTACATGGTGCCGAGCACGTTCGTCGCGCTGGAATCCTTGCCGGTGAACCCTTCGGGCAAGGTGGACCGGCAGGCCCTGCCGGCCCCCGGCCGGAGCGCGCGGACCGTCACGGCCCCGGCCACCCCGGTGGAGCAGGCCATCGCCGTCATCTGGCAGGAGGTGCTGGGCAGCCCGGTCGGGCGGCACGACAACCTCTTCGAGCTGGGTGGCAACTCGCTCAACGCGACCCAGATCGCCTCCCGACTACGCGAGGCGCTGGAGGTGCCCGTGCCCCTGCGGACGCTCTTCGCCCACCCGACCGTCGCCGAGCTGGGCGCGCGGCTCACGTCACCGGACGTGGAGGCGGCCGCCGAGATCTATCTGATGGTCGCAGCATATTCCGACGAAGAGGCCGAGGCTCTGCTGCGGTCGATGGAGGGCGGGCAATGAGCCTGTCAGCCCAGCAGCGCCAGCTCCTGGACGCGTTACGCAAGAAGAAACAGCAGGCCGGGCGCTCCAGGCCCGACCGGCTGCCGATGTCCTTCGCCCAGCATCGCGCCTGGTACCTGGACAAGATCGCGCCAGGCGCCGCGCACTACCTGATACCGCTCGCCTTCCGCATCGAGGGACCGCTCGACCGCGAAGCGCTGCACCGTGCGCTGAACGCCCTGGTGGCCAGGCATGAGAGCCTGCGCACCACGTTCGCCATGGACGAGGACGGCCCGTACCAGATCGTGGCCGACTCGCTGACGCTCGACCTGGCGGACGCCGAGGACGACGCGCCGATGGACCTGACCACCGGCCCGCTCATCCGCGCCTGCCTGCTGCGCGAAGACGCGGAGCGGCACGTCCTGCACCTCATGCTCCACCACATCGTCGCCGACGCCTGGTCGCTGGATGTGCTGCGCCGGGAACTGAGCGCGCTCTACCATGGCCAGGAGCTGCCGGCGCTGTCCCAGCAGTACCCCGACTACGCGATCTGGCAGCGGGAGAACGACTACGGCCAGGATCTGGACTACTGGCGCGAGAAACTGGCGGGGGCGCCGCCGTTCACCGAGCTGCCGACGGATCTGCCCCGGCCGGCCGTCCAGACGTACGCGGGCGCCGAGCTGCCCTTCACCCTCGGCCTCCCGCGCGCGGACTTCCAGGCGTACTGCCGAAGCCTGGGCGCCACGCCGTACATGGTGCTGTTCGCGGCCTACCTGGTGGTGCTCGCCCGGCGCTCCGGCCGGCGGGACCTGGTGGTGGGCACGCCCATCGCCAACCGGGACCGGATCGAGTTCGAGGGCCTGATCGGGTTCTTCACCAACACCCTGGCCATCCGCGCCGACCTGTCGGGCGAGCCGTCGTTGTCCGAGGTGGTCGAGCGGGTCAAGGAGGCGGTGCTCGACGCCCACGACCACCAGGGGATGCCGTTCGAACGGCTGGTGGAGGAGCTCAACCCGGAGCGTCGCCTGGACCGTAGCCCGGTGTTCCAGACGATGTTCGCCATGCTGCCCGCGGCCACAGGGACGTTGGAGCTGGCCGGCCTGACGGTCACCCCCGTGGAGATCCCCGAGCGTACGGCCAAGTTCGACCTGACCGTGGGCGTCCGCGAGAGCCTGGACGGGCTCGTCGAGTACAACACGGACCTGTTCCACGCGGAGACGATCCGCGGCCTGGTGGCCGACCTCCAGCAGGTGCTGGCCGCGGCGGTCGGCGGGGACGAGGCGTCCGGGGAGCTGCCGCGCCACGAGATCTCCCAGATCGTCACCCGGGCCTGGCGCGAGGCACTGGGCACCGGCGCCTTCGGCCCCGGCGACAACTTCTTCGAGGTCGGCGGCCACTCGCTGCTGGTCCTGCAGGTGCACGAGCGCCTGCGCAAGCGGTTCAGCCTGACGGTCACCGACCTGTTCAGGTACCCGACGATCGCCTCGCTGACGGCCTTCCTCAGCTCCGACAGCCTCACCTCCGACGGCCTCACCTCCGACGGTCCCGCGCCGAAGGCGGTCCCGGCCACCGCGCCCGCCGCCGGCGGCGGGCTCGCCATCGTCGGCATGGCCTGCCGCTTCCCCGGCGCCACGGGGCCCGAGGAGTTCTGGACGGCGATCCGCGACGGCGTGGAAGCCGTCCAGGACTTCACCGACGAGGAACTGCTCGCCGACGGCGAGAACCCCGAACTGCTGGCCGACCCCGCCTATGTCAGGTCGGGGACCGTGCTGGACGGCATCGACCTGTTCGACGCCACGCTGTTCGAGTTCACCCCGCGCGAGGCCGAGATCCTCGACCCGCAGCAGCGCCTGTTCCTGGAGACCGCCTGGGAGGCGCTGGAGGACGCGGGCTGCGACCCCGCCCGCCATCCGGGGCAGATCGGTGTCTTCGCCGGCTCGGCGATGAGCAGTTACCTCATCGAGAACCTGCTGGCCGCGCCCGACGTGCTCAAGGCGGTGGGCGAGTACCAGGTCATGCTCGGCAACGACAAGGACTCCCTGCCCACCCGGACCTCCTACAAGCTCGACCTGCGCGGGCCGAGCGTCAGCGTCAACACCGCCTGCTCCACCTCGCTGGTCGCGCTCCACCTGGCCAGGCAGAGCCTGCTCGCCGGCGACTGCGACCTCGCGCTGGCCGGCGCCGTGCGGGTCAACGCCTGGACCCGCCGCGGCTACCTCTACCAGAGCGGCGGCATCGGCTCGCCGGACGGCCACTGCCGTCCCTTCGACGCCGAGGCCCGGGGCACGATCGGCGCCAGCGGCGTCGGCATCGTCGTGCTCAAGCGGCTGGAGGAAGCCATCGCCGCGGGCGACACCATCCACGCCGTTGTACGTGGCTCCGCGGTCAACAACGACGGCACCAGGAAGGTCGGCTACACCGCGCCCGCCGTGGACGGCCAGGCCGAGGTCATCACCGCGGCCCTGGCCTCGGCCGGCGTCGACCCCGGCACGATCGGCTACATCGAGGCGCACGGCACGGGCACCGCGCTCGGCGATCCCATCGAGGTCGCGGCGCTCTCCCAGGTCTTCACCGGGAACCGGCGCATCGCGCTGGGCTCGGTCAAGTCCAACATCGGCCACGCCGACGCCGCCGCCGGGATGTCCGGGCTGATCAAGACCGTGCTGGCGCTCAAGCACCGCACCCTGCCGCCTTCGGCCAACTTCACGACGCCCAACCCGCGCATCGACTTCAGCCCGTTCTACGTCCCCACGACCGGCGCGGACTGGCCCCAAGGCCCGGAACCGCGAAGGGCGGGCGTCAGCGCCTTCGGAATGGGCGGCACCAACGCCCACGTCATCCTGGAGGAAGCACCCGAACCCCCCGCCGCCCCACCGGCGCCCGGCCAGGTTCTCGCTCCACTGACGGCCGGCCAGGCCGCTGTCCCATCGGCGACCGGACAGCTCTCAGCCCCACCGGTGACCGGCCCGCACCTGCTCATCCTGTCGGCCGCCAGTGAGCCGGCGCTGGCGGACATGGCCGTCCGGCTCCGCGCCCACCTGCGCGCGCGTCCGGGTACGGACCTGGACGACGTCGCCGCCACCCTCCGGCACGGCCGCCGCCAGTTGCGCCACCGCGGCATCCTGGTCGCCGAGGACCGCCGGTCGGCACCGGACGCCGAGTTCATCACGGGCGACGAGTCACACCCCCGCGAGGTCGCCTTCGTCTTTCCCGGCCAGGGCGCGCAACGCCGGGGGATGGGCGCGGGCCTGTACCGGTCGGAGGGCGCCTTCCGCGCCGCCGTCGACGACTGCTCCACCATCCTCACGTCGTACCTCGACCTCGACCTGCGCCAGGTCATGTACGGCGAGGCCGGCGATCTCGACCAGACCTGGCTCACCCAGCCCGCGCTCTTCGTCACGGAGTACGCGCTCGCCCGCACGCTGATCGAGCGCGGGGTCCGCCCGGCGATGATGGCCGGGCACAGTATCGGCGAGTACGTCGCCGCCTGCCTGGCCGGCGTCCTCACCCTGGAGGACGCCCTGCGCCTGGTCGCCGCGCGCGGCCGCCTGGTGCAGAGCCTGCCCCCCGGTTCGATGCTGGCCGTGCCGCTGCCCGAGTCCGAGGTACGCCACCTGCTCGGCGAGGACATCTCCCTGGCGGCGGTCAACACCCCCGAGCTGTGCGTCCTGGCCGGCCCGGAGCAGGCCATCGCCGAACTGGAGCAGCGGCTGATACGCCAGGACGTCGCCTGCCGCACGCTGCGCACCTCACACGCCTTCCACTCCGCCATGCTGGATCCGGTGCTCGACGCCTTCGCCGCCGAGGTCGCCTCCGTGCGGCTGGGCACCCCCGACCTGCCGTACCTCTCCAACGTCACGGGCGGCTGGGTGTCCGGCGCCGAGACCAAGGACCCCGCCTACTGGGTACGCCATCTGCGGGAAACCGTACGGTTCGCCGACTGCGCCCGCGCGTTGGTGACGGCCGACGCCGCGGTGGTGGAGGTGGGGCCGGGCCGGACGCTGAGCACGCTGGTGCGCCGTCAGGGCGGCCAGGCGACGGTCGCGCCGCTCGCCGAGCCGGAGAGCGGACAGGCCGCCCTGCTGGAGGGCATCGGGCGGCTGTGGGTGAATGGTGCCGTCGTCGACTGGGCGGCGGTCGGCCCGCCGGGCAGGCGGGTGTCCCTGCCCACGTATCCGTTCGAGCGGCGCCGCTACTGGATCGAGCCGCGCGCCCGGCGCTTCGAGATCGCGCCGGTGGCGGTCGACACAGCTCAGGGGGTTCAGACGAGCCACGCGGCCGGCACGGTTCAGGGGGGTCATACGGCCGACGCGGTTCAGGCGCTCGACGTGGTCGCCGCCGCCTGGCGGGATGTGCTCGGCATCACGCCCACCGGCCCTCGGGACGACTTCTTCGACCTGGGCGGCGACTCCCTCGTGGCCACCCAGCTCGCCTCCCGCCTGGGCCTGCCCATCGAGGCGGTCTTCGACCACCCCACCCTGGCCGGCCAGCAGGCGCTCGTCGCCTCGGCAGGCCGGCACGAGGTGATCCCACCCATTGCCTCGGCGGTTTCCCCGGACATCGCCTCGGACATCGCCCCGGCCATCGCTTCGGCGGTCGCCCGCGAGGTGATCCCGGTCGTCGAGGAGCCCGGTCCGGCTCCCGTCTCGTTCATCCAGCGGCGCATGTGGTTCATCGACCAGGTGCACGGCTCGGCCGCCTACGCCGTGGCCACGGCGCTGGACCTGCGGGGCGAGCTGGACGTGGAGCGGCTGCACGGCGCCCTGCGCGAGCTGGTGCGCCGGCACGAATCGCTGCGGACCGTCTTCCACGCCCCGGACGGCGAGCCGGTACAGGTGGTGCTGCCCGCGGGGGAGACGCCGCTGCCGATCGAGGACTGCGACGACGTCGAACGGGCGCTGAGCGAGACCGCGGCCCAGCCCTTCGACCTGGCGCACGGCCCGCTGTTCCGAGCCCGGCTGTTACGGCTCGACCCGGACCACCACGTCCTGTCGCTCGCCTTCCACCACATCGTCGTGGACGGCTGGTCGATCACCTTGCTGCGGAGCGAGCTGGCCGCGCTGTACAACGGCGAGACGCTCCCCGAGCCGCGGGTCAGGTACCGCGACTACGCGCGCTGGCAGCGGGAGCAGGCCGCCGACCTCGATTTCTGGAAGGAACGGCTGCACGGCATCCCGCACAGCCTGGACCTGCCCACGGACCGGCCGCGCCCGCCGACGCAGACCTTCGAGGGCGCCGTCGCCACCCACGTACTCCCCACGGAGCTGGCCTCGGGGGTGCGGAAGCTGAGTCAGGAGCGCGGCGCCACGCTCTACATGACCCTGCTGGCCGCGCTCCACACGCTGCTGTACCGCTACAGCGGCCAGGAGGACATCTGCGTCGGCTCGCCGGTGGCCGGGCGCACGCGTCCCGAGCTCGAAGGCATCGCGGGCTGCTTCATCAACACCCTGGTCATGCGGGCCACGATGGACGGCGCCCTGCCGTACACGGAGCTCCTGGCGCAGGTACGCTCGTACGCCCTGGGCGCGTACGCCCATCAGGACGTGCCGTTCGAACGCCTGGTGGAGGAGCTCAACCCGCCCAGGGACCTGTCGCGCAATCCGCTCTTCCAGGTGCTGTTCAACCTGCTCAACCTGCCCAAGAGCGACCTGGACCTGACCGGCCTGGCCGTGACGGAACGGGCCGTGGAGACCGGCACCGCCCAGGTGGACCTGGTGCTCTACGTCGACGAGCAGGGCGACGAGCTGCTGTGCAGGCTGGAGTACAACACCGCGCTCTACGACGCCGGCACCGCCCGGCGGCTGCTGCGGCACTACGAGAGCCTGCTCTCCGCCATCGTCGCGGCGCCCGAGACCCCGCTGTCCGACCTGGGCTTCCTCACCGGGGAAGAACTGGCCGAGCAGCTGGACGTCCAGGACGTCGAGGTGCCAGACCTGTGCATCCACGAGCTGGTGGAAGCCCAGGTCGACCGGACGCCCGACGCCGTGGCCGTCACGTTCGAGGGCGTCTCGCTGACGTACCGGGAGCTGGACGAGCGGGCCGGCCGGGTCGCCCGGCGCCTGCGGGCGGCGGGGGTGGGGCCCGAGACGCTGCTGGGCGTCGCGATGGAGCGGTCGGCCACGATGCTGGTCACCCTGCTCGGCGTGCTGAAGGCGGGCGGCGCGTACGTGCCGCTCGACCCGATGTACCCGCAGGAGCGCCAGGACCACATCCTGGAGGACTCCGGCCTCGGCGTCCTGGTCACCGAGCGCGAGCTGGCCGGCCGCTACACCGGCTACCAGGGCGAACTCATCCTCGCCGACGACGAGCGCGACAGGCACGTCCCCGGCGAGAGCCCCGAACGGCGACCCGTGCCGGAGAACCCCTGCTACGTCCTGTACACCTCCGGCTCCACCGGCCGGCCCAAGGGCGTGCGTGTCCAGCACTCCTCGGTGGTCAACTTCCTCACCTCGATGAGCCGCGAGCCCGGCCTGACCGGCCAGGACACGCTCCTGGCCGTCACCACGTTCGCCTTCGACATCTCGGTGCTCGAGCTGTTCCTGCCGCTCACGGTCGGCGGCCACGTGCTGATCGCGAGCCGCGAGGCGGCCTACGACCCGCTACGGCTGGCCGCCCTGCTGGACGGCGCGACGGTCATGCAGGCCACTCCGGCGACCTGGCGGCTGCTGCTGTCGTCGGGATGGCAGGGCAAGCCGGAGCTGAAGGCGCTCTGCGGCGGCGAGGCACTCCCCGCCGACCTGGCCACCGACCTGCGCGGCCGGGTGGCCGAACTGTGGAACCTGTACGGACCGACCGAGACCACGATCTGGTCCACCCTCACCCGGGTCACCGACGGGCCGATCACGATCGGCCACCCGATCGCCAACACCCGGATCCACCTGCTCGATGCCACGATGCAGCTGGTTCCCACCGGCGTGGTCGGCGAGCTCTACATCGGCGGGGCGGGACTGGCCCGCGACTACCTCGGCCGGCCCGAGCTGACGGCCGAGCGCTTCATCACCTGGCGGGACGGGCGCCGGCTGTACCGGACCGGTGACCTGGCCCGCCGCCGGGCCGACGGCTCGATCGAGTTCCTCGGCCGGGCCGACAAGCAGGTGAAGGTCCGCGGTTACCGGATCGAGCTGGGCGAGATCGAGTCGCTCCTGCTGGCACATCCGGCGGTCCGCGAGGCGGCCGTGGTGGTGCGCGGCTCGGACGAGGCCAAGAGCATCGCCGCCTACCTGGTCCATGATGCCGAGCACGACTGGCGCGAATACCTCCGGCGCAAACTGCCCGACTACATGATCCCCTCGGCGTTCGTGACACTGGACGCGCTGCCGCTCACCCCCAACGGCAAGGTGGACCGCAAGGCGCTGCCCGAGCCGGTCGGCCAGGTACGCGCTGAGGGCATGGCACCGCGGACCCCCGCCGAGGTCAAGCTGGCCGAGCTCTGGTCGGCGATCCTGGGCGTGCGGGGGATCGGGATCGACGACGACTTCTTCGCGCTGGGCGGCGACTCCTTCAAGGCGGTGCGTGCCGTACGGGACTCGGGGATCCAGGCGACCGTGATGGACCTCTTCAAGAACCCGACGATCCGAGCATTCGCCGCACTCGACGGATCATCCCGAAATTTCGGTCTCTTGCATGAACTGACGCCTCCGCGCTCCGCGGCCTCGCTGACCGTGGTCTGCGTGCCGTTCGCGGGCGGCGGCGCGATCACGTACCAGCAGTTGGCCGCGGCCCTGCCCGAGCAGCTCACCATGCTCGCGCTGGAGCCGCCGGGCCACGAGATCGGCAATCCCGGCGAGCCCGTGCTGCCCTTCCACGAGCTCGTCGAGGGCTGCGTCAAGGAGATCAAGGAGAAGGTCGACGGGCCCCTCGCGCTCTACGGCCACTGCATGGGCGGCGCGCTCACCGTCCAGCTGGCGCGCAGGCTGGAGGAGGAAGGCGTCAGCCTGGAGAAGGTGGTCATCGGCGGGCACTTCCCGGCGCCCCGGCTGCCGGGCAAGGCCTTCGCCTGGATCCGCAAGGTCTTCCCGATGGAGCGGTGGACCTCCAAGCGGCAGGCGCTGGAGTTCCTGCGGGCCATGGGCTTCTTCACCGAAGCGCTGGACCCTCACGAGCGCGACTTCCTCATGGGCGTCTTCCTCCATGACACCCAGGAGGGCGAGGACTACTACACCGACCTCTACCAGGCGCCCATCAAGAAGCTGGCGGCGCCGCTGGTATGCGTGGTCGGCGAGAACGACCGCGCCACCGAGCTGCACGAGGAGCGCTTCCGCGAATGGGAGGCCTTCTCCGACACGGTGTCGCTGGAGGTCATCCCCAAGGCCGGGCACTACTTCCAGAAGCACCAGGCGCCCGAACTGGCCGAGATCCTCGGCGGTGGCGACCGGCCGGCGGCGCCGCTGCCACCCCGCTACCAGCAGGCCAGCCTGAAGACGTTCCTCCTGGTGGCCCTCGGCCAGCTGGTGTCGCTGATCGGCACCGGGCTGACCACGTTCGGCCTGGGCCTGTGGGTCTACCAGCAGACGCGTTCGATCTCGATGTTCGCCATCGTCTCGGTCATGGCGCTGCTGCCCGCCGTCGTCCTGGCGCCGATCGCCGGAGCGGTGGCGGATCGCTGGAACCGCCGGCTCGTCATGATCACCGCCGACTCGGCGGCGGGTTGCGCCTCCGCCTCGCTGGCCGCCCTGCTCTGGACGGGCGGGCTCCAGCTCTGGCACGTCTATGTCATCGTCGCCGTCGGCGCGGTGTCGACGGCCTTCCACCAGCCCGCCTACATGGCGGCCATCGCCCAGCTGGTGCCCAAACGCTATTACGGCAGAGCCGGCGGCCTGGCCCAGTTGGGACCGGCGGCGGGGACCGTGCTGGCGCCGCTGCTGGGCGGCGCGCTCGTGGCCGCCATCGGACTGCCCGGCATCATCGTGATCGACCTGACCACCTTCGCCTTCGCGGTCACCGTGACCTTGGCGGTCCGCTTCCCGGACACGCTCTTCAAGAAGCGGGAGGAGCCGTTCTGGCAGGAGGTGACCGGCGGCTGGCGCTACATCACCCGCAGGCACGGGCTGCTGGCGATCATCCTGTTCACCTCGTTCCTGAACCTCCCCTTCGCCATGGTCGAGGTTCTGGCCACGCCGCTGCTGCTCAGCCTCACCGACAGCCGGGGCCTGGGCATAGCGCTCTCGATGAGCGGCATCGGGCTCGTCGTCGGCAGCGTGATCATGACGGTCACCGGCGGCCTGGCGCGCCGCACCAACGGCATCCTCGGCTGCTTCATGGCACTGGGCGTCGCCTTCGCCGTCATCGGGATCGCCCCCCACCCGGCGCTGCCCGCCATCGGGCTGTTCTTCATCGGGCTGCTCACCGCGCTGCTGAACGCGCACTGGTTCGCCATCGTGCAGCAGAAGGTCGGGCTCGACCTGCAGGGCCGGGTCATCGCCACCAACCTGATGCTCAGCTGGGCCCTGGTCCCGGTGGGCTTCCTGCTGGCCGGACCGCTGGTCGAGCAGGTCTTCAACCCCATCGCCGGCGCCGCGCAGGGCCGGGGGATCGCGCTGCTCACCCTGGTCGCCGGTGCGGTGACCGTGCTGATCGGCCTGGCGGCCTTCCGCTACCGGCCGGTCCGCTACCTGGAGGACGAGCTGCCCGACGCGATCCCCGACGGCGTGGTCATCACCGACAAGGACCTGATCCAGCGGGAGGCCGACAAGCAGCTCGTCCCTTGATCAGCGTTCGACCTCGACGTGGTAGCGACCGCCGTCATCGCGGTGCGCGCCGTGGATGTCGGTGGCCAGGTCGGGATAAGAGCGGTCGAACTCCTCCAAGGCGTGCAGGTACGCCATCAGCGGGCCGTCGGCGGGCCCGGTCGCCTCTCCGGGCATCAGCATGGGGATGCCCGGCGGGGTGACGACGACGGTGGTGGCGGAGACGCGGCCGGGCAGGTCGGCGAGCGGGACGCGTTCCGTGCGTGAGCGGATCAGGGCCTGGTAGCTGTCGGCCGGGGTGCGGACCGGTTCGGGCAGGGTGGTGAAGATCTGGTCGAGGAGCGCGCCGAGCCCGAGGGCACGGAGCTTGTCGTGTACGTCGGTGCAGAAGCGGCGCAGCGTGGTGTCCGGCGGCCCGAACCCCGGCAGCACCTCGGCCAGGGGCAGGTCGTCGTCATAGGCGCGCTTGAAGTCGGTGAGCGCGTCGATCAGCGTGCCCCACTTGCCCTTGGTGATGCCCATGGAGAACAGCACCAGCAGCGTGTGGTCCCCGGTCTTCTCCACGACGATGCCGCGCTGCCGCAGGTAGGTGGCGACGATCCGGGCGGGGATGCCCCAGTCGAGCGTGCCTTCGGCGGCGTCGGCCCCCGGGCAGGTGATCGTCACCTTGATGGGGTCGAGCAGGCAGTAGCCGTCGGTCAGGCCCTGGAAGCCGTGCCAGGCGGCGCCGGGCTCCAGCGTCCAGCACTCCGCATGGGTGCTCAGCAGGACGGGGTCGGCGTCGGCGAAGGAGACGGGCAGGCCGGTGCCGGGGTCCGTGACGTGCGTGGGCTGCCAGACGCCGAAGTACCAGTCCGGCCGCCGGCCGTCCTCCCGGATGCGGGCGGCCAGCCGGACCATGGCCTGGCGGAACCGGACCGCCTCGATGACGGCCTCGCCCGTCAGGTGCGCTCCGGACGCGCCGTCCATCATCCCCGCCGCCACGTCCAGCGAGGCGATCATCGGGTAGAGCGGCGAGGTGGAGCAGTGCATCAGGTACGTCTCATTGAGCCGCTCGTAGTCCACCGGAGCACGCCCGGCCGACCGGACGTGCAGCATCGCCGACTGCGACAGGGCCGCCAGGAGCTTGTGCGTCGACTGGGTGGCGAACACGGTGGGACGCTCCGGTCCCGGCAGCGTCCGCTCGTCCACGGCCATGCCGTAGCGGCGGGCGTACAGCGGGTTGAAGCGGGCGTAGGCGAACCACGCCTCGTCGAAATGCACGCGCGGAACGCTCTCGCTCAGCAGCTCGGCGACCCGTACGGCGTCGTAGCAGAGCCCGTCATAGGTGGAGTTGGTGATCACGGCGTAGGCCGGGTCGGTCCGCGCGAGAGGGTGGCCGGACAGGCGGGCGCGCAGGGTGTCGGCCCGCAGCTCGGCGGGCGGGATGGGACCGGCCAGGCCGAGGCCGTTGCGTTCGGGCACCAGGTAGACCGGGCGGGCGCCGCTGATGGTCAGCGCGTGCTGGAGTGACTTGTGGCAGTTGCGATCCACCAGAGCGGTCTCGTCGCGGGCGATGGCGTGGTGGCCGACGATGCGGTTGGCGGTGGCGTTGCCGTTCATCACGAAGAACGTGCGGTCGGCGCCGAAGACGCGGGCGGCGTTGCGTTCGGCGTCGCCGATCGGTCCGGTGTGGTCCAGCGGCGAGCCCAGCTCGGGCACGGAGATGGACAGGTCGGTGCGCAGCAGCCGCTCGCCGTAGAAGTCGAAGAACGCCCGCCCGACCGGTGACTTCAGGAACGCGACGCCGCCGGCGTGCGCCGGGGTGTGCCAGGAGTACTGATGGTGGTCCTGCAGCTTGCGCAGCGCGCGGAAGAACGGCGGCAGGATCCGCTCGGTGTAGGCCTCGGTCGCGTGCGCGATGCGGCCGGCGATGAAGTCAGGGGTGTCCTCAAGGGGGAACACGTAGCCCTGGATGACCTCGTACACCCACAGGGGGAGTTCCTGCTCGGCGGTCATGAGGAAGACCGGCAGGCCGTGGAAGCGCTGGGTGACCGCGCCCAGCACCTGATCGGCGCCCGGCGCGTCCCAGTCGGCCAGCATCCCGGCCAGTGAGGCGTCCGAGCCGATCACCGCCAGCGCGTCCTGCGTGCGGTGCGTCCAGCGCAGCTGGACGCCGAGGTCGTCCATGGCCGCGCTGACGCGGCGGATCTGCTCGGCGAGTGCCGTGTCGGCGTCGGGGCGTTCCGCGACCGCGGCGAGGACCGTTCGTTCCATGCGAACTCCATGGCAGGGGGGACTGGTCGATCCGCCCCTTACCCTGAGTCGTAGATCGTCACTCAGGGTGCTCCGGATCGGAGTGGCGCGAGCTCACCGGACGAACTCCGACAGCTCGATCTCCGTCATGGTCGGGGCCGTGCGGACGTGGCGGCGGCGGGACCGTTCGCCGGTCGATGATCGAGCAGGTGGCGGCGCAGGAAGGACAGCTCGGCGTCGACGGCCTGCTCGTGCCCGTCCAGGAAGGGCTCGTAGTGGCCACCGGGCATCCGGACGAGCTCGCCGCGGGGCGCTCGACGCGCCGCCGCGGCGGCGGGCTCGGCAAGGGCGCTCTGATCCTGGTCACACACGAGGACCAGCAGCGGACTCCGGGTCCGGGAGGCGAAGCGGCCGGGCCGGTACAAGGCGATACCCAGCATGGAGCGGGTGGCGATCGCCTGCCGCCAGCCGGGATACCTGTTGCCCGGGTTGAGGGCCCGGTCGCCGTCGACGGAGTCCGGCGTGGTGAGGAGCGCCAGGGTCCCCGGCCGGCCGGCGAGCGGCACCAGCAGGGGCGGGCGGCCGAGCAAAGCGCCCATGGCGTCGAGGAGGCTCAGGGCGGTGAGGCGCAGCAGCGTGAGCGGCCTCTGGTGGCGCCCCGCGCCGCGCGCGGCGGCGGGCCCGTCGGCGTTCGGCGTCTGGGCGATCGCCGCCGCCAGGTGCGGGTTGCGCGCGGCGACGCGGAAGACGTGACCGCCGGACAGGGAGAAGCCCCAGATCGCGAGCCTGGCCGGGTCGACTCCCGGCAGGGTCGCGGCGAAGGCGATCGCGGCCTGCCAGTCGGCGAGTTGCCGGCCGACGGACACGATCTGGCGCGGCCGCCCGCCACTCTCTCCGAGGTGCCGGTAGTCGAAGGCGAGGACCGTGTAGCCGGCTTCGTGGAATCGCCTGGCGAACGGGTCGGTGCCCGGCTCCTTGGTCACCCCGCCGCCACCGGCCATGATCACGCAGGCGCCGTTGACGCCCGGATAGTGCCAGGCGACGCACTCGGTGCCGCCGCTGGTGAAGCGGACCTTCTCCCGCTCCGTGGACATGCGCATGCCGACCTCCAGGTGGTTGACGTCCCTCTTCGAGCAAAGTGAACCACCTGGTTCGCAAATTGTCCACGCGCGGCTATGCGCCGGCAGCCTCCTCCCGATCCAGCGCGCGGATCAGGGCCTCCAGCCCCGCGGAGATCCCCGAGGTGTCCCCGCTGGTCGACCACTCCACCAGGAAGCCCCGGAGCGTCGCGAGGATCATCTCGGCGATCTCGATCTTGCGCTGTTCCGGCCAGCCCGCCGGGCAGATGGACACCAGGGTGGGCAGGTACTGCCGTGAGGCCTCCCTGCCGAGCCAGCCATAGCGGCCGGGGTCGTACATCGCCAGGCCGATGGCCTGATCGAGGACTCGCAGTCCCGACTCCGCCGTCATGAGGATGGGCCACACGGTACGCACCCAAGTCCCCAGCGTCTGGCGGCCGGGTTCGCGGGTGGTGGCGGCCAGCGCGTTGCCGATGCGTCTTTCGCGCAGCTTGATGATCGCCTGTCTGAGCAGGTCGTCGGCTCCGTCGAAGTGGTAGAGCAGGACCTTGTGCGTGGTCCCGGCCGCCCGCGCGGCACGCCGCAGCGAGAAGTCCACGAGCCCGTTGATCGCCAGGTCATCGGTGATGCGGTCCAGGAGTTCCCGGCGCCTGGCCTCGCCCCGCGGCGACCCCGCCGACCGCCGGTAGGCCGCCTGCCCCCTTGAGCCGTCGCCGGCGGAAGTGTTCACAGCGCCCCCTTGGGTCGCCCGTTCTCACACAGTGAATGCACGGGCCGACATTAACCCGCCGGCCGCTTCGGCATGGACGGCCTGGCTGAGCTGCGGCGTCGTATCACGTGTGGCTCGGTGTCCCTTGGGCAGATGGCACACCTGTAGGGCGGGTCACGGGGTCGGGATGCCCCGCGGCCTGTTGATCACTACTCTAAGTTCCGCAGCGATGCGGGCTCCGGGAGGTGGCCGCGATCGGGAAGGTGGCATGGGTGACGGTCGGAGCTGAAACGCAGATCACGGATCTGACGATCAACGATCATGCCTGCCTGACGTTCGGCGAGCACGAGGAGCTGCTCGACCTCACCACGGCCTTCGTACGGGATGGGCTGGCCGAGGGTCAGCGCGTCGTCTGGCTGACAGAGGAGCCGGCGCGCGGCCTGGCGGAGCTGGGACGGCGGGGCGTGGTCGCGCAGGAGGCCACGACGGCCGGGCGCATGAAGGTCATGGCCTGCCAGGACGGGCTGCTGGACGGGCAGGCGTTCACGGTGGAGCACGCCACGCGGTGGTTGCACGGTCAGATAGCGCGTACGGCGCGCGAAGGCTATCCGGGACTGCGCGTGGCGCTCGACATGAGTTGGGCATTACAGCCCGTGAGCGGCATCGAGCAGTTGCCGGCCTTCGAGGAGGAGATCGCGGCCACGCTGTCGGGTGGCAGCGCCGCGGTCCTGTGCCAGTACGACCGCGAACGCTTCGACCCGGTCACGCTCGCCTCGGTCTCCGGCTATCACACCCGCACGGTCGCCGCGGCCACCTACCATCACGACGCGCTGCTGCGTATCTGCCGCCAGTACGCGCCGCCGGGAATCCGGCTGGCCGGGCAGATCGATCGGTCGGCCGAAGGCGCGCTCAGGCTGGCCTTGAGCGAAAGCATCCGGGTTGACGGCGACATCACCGTTAACATGACGGAATTGTCGTTCATTGACCTGTATTGCGCTCGTATGATCATAGATGCCGCCCGTAGCCTGCCCACACCTCGCAGAGCCGTACTCCGCTGCAGCCCTGCGACCCACACGCGATTCCTCCTGCTCGGTGCTTCCGCGATGCCGGGGATCAGCTTGGTGACCGCTCATGATGGCTAGCCGTCCGCCGTCGTCGTCCGGCGGGCTGGACGGTCAGCGGGACATGAAGCGGCCTGTTGAGCCGGCGACCCTCCTGGAGCAGCCCTTCGACCGCGAGTCGATGTACGCGCTGCGCGCGACGCTGGAGGCGCACGCGATCCGGGCCGGCCTGCCCGAGGGCCGGAGCGCGGACCTGGTGCTCATCGGGCACGAGCTGGCCAGCAACGTCATCCTGTACGGCTCCGGCAGGGGATGGGTGCGCCTGAGTGTCGTGGACGACATGCTGCGCTGCGAGGTCATCGACGGCGACGCCACGTCCCCGGAGCGAGAGACTCCCGGATGGCCGTACGAGTTCGGGCACGGGCTGTGGATGGCCCGCTGCCTGAGCGACCTCCACGCCGTGACCCGCGGCCCGGACGGCACCGTCGTCACCGCCGGCTTCACCCTTCCCCATCCCGTCCATACGGACTTCCAGCTGACCCGGCACGACCACGACGGCCGCACCACCCTGAGCCTGGCGGGGAACCTCGACCAGCGGACCGCCTCCGACGTCATCGCCGCCGTCCAGACCCTGATCTCGACCACGACCTCCCTCCGGCTCGTCCTGGACCTGAGCGGCATGACGTTCTGGGACTCCACCGGCATCACCGCCCTGGTCACCTCGCAGGCGAACGTCGCCGCCACGCCGGGCGCGACCATGATCCTGGCTGGGCTCTCCACCGACTACAAGGGACGTCTCGACTCCCTCAGCTTCGTCCCGTTCACCTACGAGAACCCTGGCGACTAGCGAGATCAGGTCGAGGTCAGATCGCTCCGGGCCAGGACGCGCAGGTGCTCCAGCAGGTCGCCGGCGGTCTCGGCGAGCGGCTGGACGCAGACGTGGTCCGCGCCGGCGTCGAGGTGAGCCCGTACCCGGCCGATGATCGTCTCCGGGTCGCCCCACGCCACGATGGCGTCGACCAGCGCGTCGCTGCCCCCGTTGGCGAGATCCTTGTCATCCCAGCCCAGCTCGCGCAGGTTGTTCGTGTAGTTCGGCAGGGCGAGGTAGAGGGACATGAAACGACGGGCGGTCCGCCGCGCCCGGTCCGGGTCGGTGTCGAGCACGACCGTCTGTTCCGGGGCCAGCACGGGATCGGGGCCGAGGACCGCGCGGGCGCGCGCGGTGTGCTCGGGGGTGACGAAATAGGGGTGCGCGCCCTGGGTACGCGTCGCGGCCAGGTCCAGCATCTTGCCGCGAAGGGCGCCCAGCAGCCGCGGGACCGGGGCCGGCCGCGGGCCGTCGTACTCCGTCGCGTCCATGGCGTCGAGGTAGGCACGCATCGCTGACACGGGCTTGCGGTAATCATGGCCTCTCGACGACACCAAGGGCGCGTGGCTCACGCCCAGGCCGAGCACGAAGCGGCCGTCGAACGCCTCCCCGAGAGCGTTGGCCCCGTTCGAGGCGGCGGTGGCGTCGCGGACCCAGATGTTGGCGATGCCGGTGGCGATCAGCATCCGTTGCGTCGCGCCGAGCAGGATCGCCGAATGGGCCAGCGCTTCCTTGCCCTTCGGGCTCTCGCCCACCCACAGCGTCCCGAAGCCCAGGCTCTCCAGCTCGGCGGCCGCTTCCCGCTCGAACGACGCCGGCTCGCCGCCCAGCGTGCTGTTCCAGACCCCTACTCGGCCCATGCGCCGCTTCAGCGCCGCGACATCGATCGTCATCTCGGGCATCACACCTCCACCATGCGTTCACTCGCGCATCTCACGATACGTAGCGCATCACCGGGGCCGGTTAATGCCCGATTCACGGGTTGACTTGATCTCGCGGCACCTCAGCCGAGCGGAGGGGTGCCGTGTGTGTGGAAGGACTCGATGGTCTTCAGTCCCCAGGCCTGTCCCTTGGCGCGTTCCTCCTCCGTCCAGGTGATCAGCGGCCAGTCGGGGGCGAGCACCAGGCGGGTGAGCGGGTTGCACAGCTCGATGCGGTTGCCGCCGGGCTCGTAGACGTACAGGAAGAACGTCTGCTGGATCGCGTGCTTGTGCGGTCCGGTCTCGATGTGGACGCCGTTGTCGAGGCACAGGTCGGCGGCGCGGAGGATGTCCTCGCGACTGTCGGTGGCGAACGCGATGTGGTGCAGGCGTCCCCGCGTGCCCGACCGGTCCTCGGTGTAGACGACGTCGTACGACTTGTTGGTGAAGGTCAGCCACTGCGCGCTGACCTTGCCGGAGTTGAGCACGATCTGCTCGGTGGGTCTGGCCCCGAGCAGCCGGTGCGTGAAGTCGGCGTTGGGGGCGACCTCGGCGGCCAGGAAGTTGACGTGGTCGAGCCGCCGTACGCCGACGCCCTGGCCGGGCTTGGCCTGCGGCTGGTTCTTCAGCCCGGGGCGCAGCTCGGGCGGCGCCTGATACCACTCGCTCTCCCAGTAGAGGGCGATCTCGTGCCCGTCGGGGTCGCGGGTGACGTACAGGGGGCCGATCCCGGGCTCGTCGTCCACCCACGCGCCGGTCAGGCCGGCGTTCTCCAGAGCCTTGACCCGCGCGTTCAGCGCCTCCTCGCTCGACGTCCGCAGCGCCGTGCGGCCGATGCCGGACGTGTCGTGAGCGATGAGCGTGAGGCTGTGGTGTTCGTAGTCGTCCCAGGTGCGCAGATAGACCGAGTCGCCCGAGCGCCCGCTCTCGGTCATGCCGAGCATCTGCGTGAAGAACCACAGGCTGCGGTCGGGGTCGGGGGTGAGGAGCTGGACATGGCCGAGATGGGCGATGTCCCCCAGCGGCGGGGCCATGAGGAGCCTTTCTAGGTGTCGGACGGGCGCGGGTGGACCGTGCCGTCGAAGATCTTGCGGGCGGTGCGGACGACGGCCGTACGGGCCGCGTGAAGGGAGCCGGACGGCCCCTCCGCGACGGCGGTCTCGACGTCGAGGAACCCCGTCGGATGCTCGACGCGCAGCCGCTCCCCGGCGCCGGGGAGCACGGCGAGGTCGCGGCCGGTGCCGCCGGGGACGAGCAGGCCGGCGGCGACGCTCGCCGCGCCCAGCACGCCGATGGAGGTGTGGCAGCGGATCGGGATGAACGTACGCGTGCAGACGGCGCCACCGTCACGGGGCGGCGCGAGCAGGGACAGTTTGGGCACGGTCGTGTCCCGGACGTCGCCGAGACCCATCAGCTTGCCCGCCGCGAGGCGTATCTCGCCCAGCCGGGCGGCGAGCGCGGTGTCGCCCTCCAGCTCGGCCGGGCTCTCGTACCCCGTGACGCCGAGGTCGGCCGCCCGGATGAGGACCACCGGCATGCCGTTGTCCACGCACGTCACCTCGACGCCGGCCACGTCGTCGCGGGCGTTTCCGGTCGGCAGCAGCGGCTGCCGGTCCGCGCCGCCGGGGAACTCGATCACGATGGCGGCGGCGGTCCCCGGCACGCCGGAGATCTCCGTCGAACCGTCGTAGCTCACCACCCGGCCGGGGCTCGGGAAGGTCGCCGTGGCCAGTTCGCCGGTGTTGAGCATCCGGATCCGCACGGTGGTCTCGCCGTCGGCGGCCGGGACCAGTCCGCGTTCGACGGCGAACGGGCCCACTCCGGCGAGGAGGTTGCCGCAGTTCTGCCGGTCGGTGACCTCGGCGGTCTCGACGCCCGTCTGCAGGAAGAGGTAGTCGACGTCCGCGGCGTCGTCGCCGGAGCAGGAGACGACGGCCACCTTGCTGGTCAGCGGGTGCGCGCCGCCCAGGCCGTCGATCTGGCGCGGATCGGGGCTGCCCATGACGCGCAGCAGCAGGTCGTCGCGTGCCGCCCGGTCGGCCGGCAGGTCCTCGGCGAGGAAATAAGCCCCCTTGGAGGTGCCGCCGCGCATCAGCATGCAGCGCACGCCGCGCTCACCGGAGCTCACGTCGCGGTCCTCTCGCGGTCGCGCTTCTCGGTCGTCACGTCGTCGTCCCCTCGCGGTCGTACTCCTCCGCCGTCACGTAGCGCACGCCCAGGCGGGCCAGCGTCTCGCGCAGGCCGTATCGGTCGAGGCCGAGCTCGCCGGCGGCGAACGCCGCTCGGGCGGCCTCCTCCTTGGCCGCCCTGGCCTCGGCCGCCTTCACGGCCGTGGCGACGAGGTCACGCGGGACGCACATCACCCCGTCGTCGTCGGCGAGCACCGCGTCGCCGGGCCTGATCACCTGCCCGCCGACCACCACCGGCACGTTGACCGAGCCCGCGGTCGCCTTGACCGTGCCCTGCGCGCAGACGGCCGCCGACCAGACGGGGAACCCCATCGCACGCAGCTCCGCGGTGTCCCGCACGCCGGCGTCGATCACCAGCCCGCGCACGCCGCGCCGCCCCAGCGCCGTGGCGAACAGCTCCCCGAACATCCCGTCCGTGGACGGCGAGGTGGTGGTGACGACCAGCACGTCCCCCTCACGGCACTGCTCGACCGCCGCGTGGATCATCAGGTTGTCACCGGGCCAGCACAGGACGGTGACCGCGGTGCCGCCGACGCGCACGCCCTGCTGGATGGGCCGCAGCCCGGGACCGAGACTTCCCGCCCGGCCCAGGGCCTCGTGCACGGTGGCCACCCCGAACCCCGCCAGCGCGGCCACCTCGGCGGCATCGGCCCTGGGCGGGCCGGTGACGATCACTCCGGTCATGCCAGCACCGCCGTCACCTGGGGGTAAGGCCGCATGTACGCCTCGCCGTACGTCGTGTGGGGCAGCCCCAGATTCGGGCCGGCATTGCGCTTGAGCTGCACCCCGCGACGCGTGGCCAGGTCGGTGTAGTAGTCCCACATGTGCCGCTGGGCGGGCAGGCACTCCATCGCCTTGCGCTTGGTGTCGAAGACCTCGGTGATGTCGAGCAGCACCTGCGGGGTGAAGCCGCACATCTCCGGCTGGTGGGGCTCGAAGAAGAACACCGGCGGGGCGCCGAGCGGCTCACCCGATGCCGGGTAGCCGATCGCCTGGGCCAGGACGCGGGCCTGCAGCGCCATCCGGGCGGCCGCCGGGTGGTCGCCGTTGTACGGATCCTCCAGCGGATGCGTGAGCACCACGGTCGGCACCACCTCGCGGTAGACGCCTACGAGCGCGTCCGTGAGCTCCGGCGTCTCCCGCAGCGGGTAGTCACCGGCGTCCAGGAAGCGGATGCCGGCCCCCAGGGTCGCGGCGGCCTGCTCGGCCTCGGCCCGTCGCAGTTGTTTGATCTCGTCGAGGGATCTGCCTTCGCGCCAGGCCTTCGCGGACTCGCCGCGTTCGCCGAAGGACAGGCAGACGATGGTCACCTTCTCGCCCCGCGCGGCGGCCAGGGCGATCGCCCCGCCCGCGCGCCAGACGAAGTCGCCGGCGTGCGCGCTGATGACCAGGGTGGACTGCGCGGGAGCTGCCGGCTTCCCGTCGTCGGTCATTGTCGTTCTCCTCGGTGTGTGGGGGTCGCGGCGGCGGTCGGTGGCTGGCGGACGGCGTCATTCGCGCAGGGCTGCGATGACGCTGGCCAGGTGGGCGTGCGCGGCCACCTGGGCCGCCTCCGGGTCGTGGGCACGGATCGCCTCGATCAGCGCCAGGTGCTCGTTGAGTGACTTCTGCGGACGCCCGGGGCGCAGGGCGAGCTGGAAGCGGTGCCGGACCAGCTGGGCGTTGAGCCGTCGCAACAACTCGACCGCGACCTGCTGCCCGGAGATGTCGCGGATGTAGGCGTGCAGCTCGTGGTTGAGCGCCGAGTACGTCAGCGGCTCGCCGGCGGCGACCGCCTTGACCATCGCCTGGCCCAGGGCGGCGAGCTCGGACAGCTGCTCGTCGGTGGCCCGCACCGCCGCCTTGGCCGCGCACAGCCCTTCGAGGACCATCCGGCACTCGGTGATGGCGACCGCCTCCTCGACGGAGACGACCCGCACCCGGGCGCCCCGGTTGTGAATGCGCTCCACCAGCCCCTCGGCGGTCAGGTCGATCAGCGCCGCCCGGATGCTCCCTCGGGTCACCCCGAACCGCTCCGCGAGCTCGCCCTCGACCAGGCGCTGGGCGGGCGCCATCTCGCCCCGCGTGATGGCTTCACGCAGGCCGGTGAGTGCGTGCTGTTTCGCCTGTTCACCGCTGATCGGGCCGTCTTCGTACGGCATCGGCCGCCCTTCCTCTGTACGTGCGTGTCGAGGCTAAATCTAGGGCAACAAAAATGTCAACAATCGTGTTCGCCATATTGCCAACAGGATTATGGCAAGTTACGGTCGGCGGCACCGGGCCGGCCCGCACCCACCGCCGCCCCACCTGATCGCGATTCCAGCCCCCCAGGAAACCCCTCCGAGAGGAATCAGGATGTCCTCCACCCCACCCGCCGTCGCCTCGGGACGGCCCACCAGGCTCGTCGTCCTGGTGATCGCCTTGTGTTGGATGGTCGTGCTCTTCGACGGGCTCGACATGTTCATGTACGGAGCCGTACTGCCGAAGATGCTCGACGACCCCACCCTGGGCCTGACCGCCGCGAAGGGCGGCGAGATCGGCAGCTACGCCACCTTCGGCATGCTCATCGGGGCGCTCGCCGCGGGCACCGTCACCGACTGGGCGGGCCGTAAGAAGGTCATCGCCGGCTGCTGCGCGCTGTTCTCGATCGCCTCGGCCGTGTGCGCCGCCGCGCCGTCGCTCGGCGTGTTCGGCTTCGGCCGCCTCCTGGCCGGTCTCGGTCTCGGCGGCCTGCTGCCCATCGCGATCGCCATGGTCGTCGAGTACGCCCCGCGCGGCCGCGGCAACCTCATGATCGGCATGCTCATGACCGCCCACCACGCGGGCGGCATCCTCGCCTCAGCGCTGAGCCTGTGGCTGGTGGCGCCCTTCGGCTGGCGCTCGCTGTACTGGGTGGGGGTCGTGCCGCTGATCATCGCGGTGCCGCTCGTCGCGCGGTTCCTCCCTGAGTCGCTGGGCTTCCTGGTGACCCGTGGCCGCCGCGACGAAGCAGAGGCGCTCGCCCGCAGGCACGGCGTCGATCTGGCCGAGTTCCCCGCCACTCAGGACGCCTCGGCCGCCCGCGCCGACCGCTGGGCCGGCCTGCGCGGCCTGTTCCAGAACTCCCTGTGGCTGCCCACCCTGCTGTTCTGGCTCGCCTCCTTCGGCGGCCTGCTGCTGGTCTACGGCGTGAACACCTGGCTGCCGACCATGATGCGCGCCAACGGCTACGAACTCGGCTCCGCACTGGGCTTCCTGCTCGTCATCAACCTGGGCGGCATCGTGGGCATGCTCGTCGCGGGGCGGATCGCCGACCGCTTCGGCGCCACCCGCGTCTCCGCGCTGTGGTTCGCGCTCACCGCCGTCGGCACCTTCCTGCTGGGCATCCGCATGCCTCTGCCGATCACCTACATCGTCGTCTTCCTCACCGGTGTGTGGTTGTTCAGCGCCCAGACGATGGTGTACGCGGCGGTCGCCGGGCGCTTCCCCACCGAGAGCCGGGCCACCGCCCTGGGCTGGACCGCCGGCATGGGCCGTTTCGGCGCGGTCTTCGGCCCCTGGCTGGGCGGCGTCCTGCTGGCCAACCACGCGCAGAGCTGGGGCTTCACCGTGTTCGCCATCACCGCGGTCTTCGGCTCGGTCATGATCACGCTGAGCGGCCGCGGCGCCAAGCCTTCCGCGCCGGCCACCCCGTCCGTCCCTTCCGGGCGGCCCGTGGTCACCTGACGCGGCGGCGGGCGCGGCTTCGGGGAGCCGCGCCCGCCGGTGGGTCACCGGTAGGTGATGTCCGAGGCGGCGTAGAAGCAGTTGACGCCGTCGGCGCCGCTGCCGATCTTGGTGGGTTCGCCGCTGGTCACGCCCTTGTACTTCTCGCAGATCACGATCTTCTTGCCGGAGTCGCCGACGATCGTGATGCCGGAGAACCTGGCGGTGTCGCCGTAGTTGGTGTTGATGCCGGCCAGCGTCTTGCCCGGGTACGTGGCGGTGACGTTGGAGATCACGACGTGCCGCGCGTACTGGCTGGAGCAGTTTCCGCAGGAACGGTAGAGCTTGCCGAAAGTCTCCACCTGGAAGTTCCTGATGTACATGGTGCCGGGGCCGTTGTGCTGGAAGACCTTGTCGCTGGCCGCCCTGGCTCCGCCGCCGTCGATCGTCATCGTCTGGGACGACGAGGTTCCCTTGAAGGTGGCGGCGTCCTCGCCGACGTCCTCCCACCAGACGTTCTGGAGCGTGCAGGTGCCCGTGCAGTGGATGCCGTCGGCCGCCGGGGCGCCGATGATGACGTTCTTCAGCACCGCGCCGTTGGCCAGCTTGAAGATCGGGCTCTGTCCCTCTTCCTGCCCGCCGCTGCCCAGGGGCCCGGTGCCGTAGTAGCGGACCATGTTGCCGTCGCGCGTGCCCGACACGCTGATCGTCGCGCTGACCGGCTGCTGGCCGCTCGGCGTCGGCCAGGTGGCGGCGGATGCCACCGGCCCGCTTCCGACGGTGCAGGCCAGGGCCAGTGCTGCTGCTGTCATGGCCAGGATCGTGCTTCTCACCGTTGCCTCCCTGCGGATGCTCGTCCACATGACCGTCAATCTAGGAAAGCGCTTTCCGGTGGTCAATGTGGACCTTGGAGCCGGCCTTCGGCAAGAAGGCGTCGTGGCTGGCCAGGGCATGACAGAGCCCTTTGCCCAAAGTGAAACTTTCAGGTCCGAGGGCTTCCGTGTGCGTCAAGTGGCCACTGCCGAATGAATAAGCGTAAGGTTCCGCCACGTGTCACGCTCGAATGAAGGATGGCAGCCGTGGCCTTTGTGCCAGTTCATCCTAAAAATACACAGTAGATGCGACCTGAGGTGCGATTATTGTTATGTCTATGAAATGGCCGATCAAAGCTGGAAAGAGCAGCCGCGTCGGGTTTCAAAGGCCGTCATCGCACACACCGCCTTCCGGATCGCTGAGCATGCTCACGCGCACCGGATGCCTTCCGTCCACCTGATCCTGCATGGCGGGGAGCCGCTCCTCGCCGGTGCCGACCACATCGCCCATACCGTCCGAGCCGTCCGGCAGGCCCTGGGGCCGGGCGTCCGGCTCGACGTCAGCCTGCAGACCAACGGGATGCGCCTCGACGAGACGTACCTGAAGCTGTTCGATGATCTCGGGATCCGCGTCGGCGTCAGCATGGACGGCGGCGCCGACGATCACGACCGGCATCGGCGGCGGGCCGACGGGAGCGGTAGCCACGCCACCGTCTCCGCCGCGCTCGACCTGCTCACCGAGCGCTATCTCCACCTGTACGGCGGGCTGCTCTGCACCGTCGACCTCGACAATGATCCCCTCACCACCTACGAGGCGCTGCTCGCGTCCGGGCCGCCCCGGATCGACTTCCTGCTGCCGCACGGCAACTGGGCCGAGCCGCCGCCCGGCCTGCCCGCCGCGGACGGCGCGACGCCGTACGCGGACTGGCTGATCCCGATCTTCGACCGGTGGTACGGCGCGGCGCACAGGGAGACCGAGGTGCGGCTGTTCGCCGATATCCTGCACCTCCTCATGGGCGGCACGTCGTCGAGCGAGACCCTGGGACTGGGGCCGGCCCGGATGGTGGTGATCGAGGCCGACGGCGGCATCCAGCAGTCCGACACCTTGAAGTCCGCCTATCCCGGCGCGCCGGTCACCGGATTCCACGTCGCCCGCGACACCTTCGACGCGGTGCTGCGGCATCCGGCCGTCATGACCCGCCAGCTCGGCGCCGAGACCCTCGCGAAGGAATGCCGGGACTGCCCAGTCCTGTCCATCTGTGGCGGTGGCCTGTACGCGCACCGCTACGACCCGGACAACGGCTTCGGCAATCGCTCGGTCTACTGCGACGACCTGTTCCGCCTGATCGACCACATCCGCGGCGAAGTCCAGCGCGACGTCGCCACCCTGCTGGAAGGGCGCCGATGAGCCTCAAGCACCACATCATCCCGGACGAGCACTTCCAGGCGCTCGGCTCGGGCGGCGGGGGCGCGGAGGCGGCTCGCCTCCTGCTTGGCGCCCAGCACAGCAAGCACGTCCTGCTCCTCCACGGGGTGGGCCGGGCGGCCCCGGAGGCGTACCGGCTGCTGAGCGCGGCCCAGGGGCATCGGCCGCGCGCGGTGGACGCCGTGCTCCGCCATCCCGCCGTCGGCGCCTGGGCCTGGCGTACCTACCACGCGCTGGCGACCGGGGCCGGCGGGCACTCGCCCGCCCGGCTCGCGGCCGTCGCCGCCGCGGCCGCCGTCCGTTCGGGCATGGACTTCGAGATCGAGGTGCCCGCCGACGAAGGCGGCATCACGCTGCCGTCGCTCGGCCGCGCCGTACTCGCCGGTCCGTCGGCGAGGGTGCGCCGCGCGGGCGGCCCGGTGGAGGTGATCGGCGACGAGACGGTACGCCTCCCCGACGACCCCCACCAGGACGCCCCCGGCTGGCAGGCGCTGCGGCACCTGGAGGTCACGGCCCAGGGCAGGACCCTCACGCTCTGCGTCGACGACCTCGACCCGTACCGGATGCCCGGCGCCCGGCTGGCCGCGGACCGGCTGTCCGAGGACGAGCTGGCCGTCTGGCGGGCGGCGCTGCGGAGCGCGTGGGAGCTGCTGCTCGCCCATCACCCGACCGTCGCCGAAGAGGTGTCCGTGGCCACGAGCGTGCTGACGCCGCTGACCGACGTCCCGGGCGACCAGATCAGCGGCAGTTCCCGTGAGGCCTTCGGCTGCGTCGCGCTGTCCACGCCGCCCGACGCGACGACGCTGGCGCTGACGTTCGCGCACGAGGTCCAGCACGGGAAGCTGTCAGCGCTGCTCGACGTGATCCCCTTGCTGCGGCCGTCCGGCGACAGGCGTTACTACGCGCCGTGGCGCGATGATCCCCGCCCGCTGGGCGGCCTGTTCCAGGGCGCGTACGCCTACGTCGGGGTCAGCGGGTTCTGGCGCAGGCAGCGGCGGCACGAGCAGGGCGAGGCCGCGCTCGCCGCGAGCGCCGAGTTCTACCGGTGGTGGGAGGCCGCGGTGGGGGCGACCCGGGTGATCGCCGAGAGCGGGTTCCTGACCTCGCCCGGC
Source organism: Nonomuraea sp. NPDC049141 (assembly GCF_040648415.1). NCBI lineage: Bacteria > Bacillati > Actinomycetota > Actinomycetes > Streptosporangiales > Streptosporangiaceae > Nonomuraea > Nonomuraea sp. NPDC049141. The sequence continues at coordinate 391,295 of NZ_JBEZDR010000006.1, read as the reverse complement.
GAGCGCTTCGTCGCCCGGATGGCCGCGACCCTGCGGGCCTGGCGGGACGAGGAGGTCTCCGGCGAGGCCATCGAGAAGGCGCACCGGGACGCCGCGGCCCACCGCGCGATGTGGGAGGAGCGCAACGGGGTCACGCCGTCGTCTCCAGGCGGCGTGACAGTTCCTGGATGAAGTCGCGGGCGTCTCCCCAGAAGACGGCCGCGCGCATGTTCAGCCGGGCGATCCGGGCCAGGTGATATTTCCTGGCGGCCTCCTCCATCCCGCCGGGGCCCGGATCGTACAGCACCATGATGTTCCTCCTGGGGGTGGAGACACCCGACAGGAGGGACATCAGCAGGTCGAACGACGACGACCGCGGGTTGTACCCGATCATCAGGAACGGGTACGTCACCAGCGCCCCGACGATGTCCGCCGACCATCTGCGGTGCTCGACCCGCAGGCACCTCAGGCGGTCGCTCTCGGACAGCACCAGCGAGCCCGGCAGGTCGTACGAGCCGGCCAGATGGCACACCAGGGGCCGCTCGGGAGTGGGCGCGACCACCGGCTCCGCCGCCGCGAGCTCCGGCCGCCACGGCAGCACCTTCATCACGGGCTCCCTGCCCGCGCGCAGCAGCGACTGCGTGAGCTGGCCGTGGTAACTGGTGGTCAGGAAGGAGGTGGCGGGCACGTTCGCGAGGAAGGCGTGCGGGTCCTCCGTGTCCTGCTGCTCCCATTCCCGCTTCAGCCCTTCGAGGATCTCCTCGGCCATGGCCGACTGGTCGGGCAGCGTCACCGCGTAGTCGAGCACGGACTCGAAGTTCCACGGGTCCGCGAACGGGTAGCCGAGCCGGCCGGCCCACTCCCAGCTCATCGCCCGTACCCTGGCCGCCTTCTCCCGGGAGATGTCGCTGCCGACGATCGGGGTGCAGTCGCCCGTGGTCACCTGGTAGATCAGCCGCGCCCAGTCGTCACCTTCCATCTCCCGCGCCATGAGCGCCCTGCGCGGCACGGCGGGCGCGGGGGATGGCCGGGGGACCGCGCTGTCGTAGACGGCCGTGCGGGCCCCGGCTTCGGGCGCGACGCCGCTGTAGCGCTCGGCGCCCTCCCCGTCGTTGATCGCCCGGAAGTACGTGACCAGCCGGGCGACGAAGCCCCGCACGTCCTCGTCCGCGGAGTCGGCCAGGGACGACGCCTCGGCATGGCCGGCCAGTTCGGCGTAGCGGGGGAAGTTCGCCCGGTCCTCCGGATCGCCGCAGTCGGATCCGGCCAGCAGCCGGTGGACGTCGCGCCGGGCCCGCTCCTGTTCCTCACCGGTCATGCGTTCCTTGACCGTCGACTGGAGCAGGCGGTGCACCTGGACGGTGCCCCGCCCGGCCAGACGGACGAACCCGTAGCGGGTGAGCGCCCGGATCGCGTTGTCGGCCAGCACGGGATCCTGGAACACGGCGGCCGACTCGCCCGGCAACGGCAGGCTGCCCTGGCGCAGCAGCCCGTGCGAGATCGACTCCGGCCGCAGGAACGCGCAGCGTTGCAGCAGGTACAGGGCCTCCGGGCAGGTCTGCCTGAGCGTCTCGAAGCCCAGGTCCCACGCCGACGCCAGGCCGCGCCCGTAGTCGACCGGCGGATGCTTGTCCAGCATCCGGCCGGGCTGCTCGCGCAGCCGCGCGAGGTAGGCCGCGGGGGCCAGACCGGAGCCCTTGATGTAGGCGACCGCCTGCACGACGCCGAGCGGCATGTCCTCCAGTTCCTCGGCCACCTGCCCGGCCTCGTCGACGGACATCCCGGGCACCCGCCGGGTGAGCAGCTCGACACTGTCCCCGCGCTCGAACGCACCGACCTCGATGGGGACGGCGACCTCGTCCCACGCGGGCTCGCGGGAGGTGATGAGCACGTGCCCCGACCGGCCGCGGGGTAGGAACGCCCCCACGGTCTCCGGCTGCCCGGCGTTGTCGAACACCATCATCCACGGCGCCCAGCGGGAGTCCTCCCGCAGCAGCTTCAGCGTCTCCGCGACGATCTCGGCCTCGCCGATGTCCGCGTTCAGCCGCCTGCCGAGCGAGGCCAGATCGGTCCGGATCAGGCTCGGTTGCTCGGCCCTGATCCACCAGACGGCCACGTACCTGGACGCATGCTGGCTGATGTACTCGGAGGCGAGCTGGGTCTTCCCGTGCCCGCCGGGCCCGACCAGGCACACCGGCCAGTCCGTCTGCGCGAGCATCGCGGTGTCGAGTTCGGCGAGCAGTCTCCGGCGGCCGGAGAAGTGGCCCCGGACCGGCGGCGTGCCGCCGCCCAGGATCCGCGGCAGCGAATCGTCCCGGTCGTCCGGTGCCGGCTCGGCCGCCTGACTCATGCTCGCGGAAACGCTCCGGTGCCGGTCCAGCCACTCGCGGACGTAGGCCTCCTCATCGTCCTCCAGACGCAGCCCGTTCTCCCGCCCGAAGGCCAGGCAGGCGCGGACGAACGCGTCGACGAGCGGCCAGGAGGGCGGTCGCTTGCGGTCGCCCTCCAGCAGGCTCTGCACCGTGCTGGGAGCCAGCCGCTCGGGATTGAGCCGCCGCAGTTCGCGGTAGGAGGGGCCGCCGGCCCGCCCGCGTAGTTCGCTGAGAGCGGCGAGGAAAGCCTGGAGGGATTCTTCGGGCATCGTCCCCCCTGTCGGATTTCGTACGAAGTCATTCAGGATTATCCGCTTTATCGGAGCGTTCCACCAAGGAGATGTACCAGCTCGTCCAGCATTGACCCGGATCATTGCGGGACACCCCAACCCCCGGCTTCCCTGAATACAGGACATATCGCAAGGGAGGCACAATGTGGCCCGAAACCGTGCTGCTTTTCTCGGCCGCCACTTTTCTGCTGGGCGCGCTGCGTTTCCTGATCCTGTTCCTGGGGCTTCGACTTACGCTGCGCAAGGCGCGCCAGTGCGATCACGCGGTCTTATATCACGACTTCGCGATGGCGATGAGAGGCGCCCAACCGGGGCCGGATCAGATGGGGGGCGGGTCGAAGTCGCAGTCCATGCGCGCGCCCTCGTCCAAGGCGAGCCGCGCGTCGGGATGATCGAGGCCCATGGCTCCGGCGTAACCGCGCTTGGCCTCGGCGTACAGCGCGTCGGCCTCCTCCTGCCGGCCGCACGCGCGGGTGTCGAGGACCAGGTTGGCCAGGCAGGCGAGCAGCAGCGGGTATTCGGCGCTGAAGATCCTGCGCAGCCGGTCGAGCGTCTCGCGGCCCAGCCGCATCGCCTCCTCGTGGTCGTCCAGGGCGGCATGGTCGCTGGCGAGGTTGACGGCGCAGGTCAGGGCGTAGTGATGGTCACGTCCGAGCCGGTCGTCGAGGCCGGTCAGCGCCCGCTCGTCGGTGTGCATGGCCACGTCGGCGTCGCCGCGCAGCCGCTGCAGGACCGCCAGATTGGTCGCGCAGCCGTACACATAGGGGTGGGTGTCGCCGTAGATGGCCTGGTATCTCGCCACCGCCTGCTCGGCGATGTCGTAGGCGGCGTTGATGTCGCCGGTCGCGCGCAGGGCGTTGGACAGGTTGCTGGCCGCGGCGACCGTCTCGGGATGGTGGTCGCCCATGATGCGCTGCAGGCGCGCGTGCACGTCCTTGGCGAGTTCGAGCGACCCGTCGAAGTCGCCGGCCCTGCGCTTGGCGATCGACAGGTCGCGGGCCGTCTTCAGGGTCCACAGGTGCTCGGCGCCGAGTTCCTGGACGCCGTAGGCGTAGGCGTCCTCACCGAGGTCGACCGCCTCCCGCGAGTCGCCGCTCAGCCGGACGGACCTGGCCAGGCCGTTCCAGTTGTTGAGCACGTCGGCCTCGCCGATCCGCTCCTCGCTCTCGTTCTGCTTGCGGTGCACGACGTCATGCAGCGCCCTGGCCGCCGTGTAGTCGCTGTTGAGGCCGTAGTCGATGGCCAGGTTGTTCATGATCTGCAGGGTCGCCGGCGCCTGCTCGCCGAACACGGTCGTGTGCTGGGTCTGCAGCCGCTCGTCCAGTTCCCTGGCCGCCGACCAGTCGCCGGCGGCCCGAAGGTCGGCCGCGAACCCGCTGCTGAGCACCAGGGTCTCGCGGTCCTCCGGGCCGAGCACCTCGGTCATCTTGGCCAGCGTGGCGCTGTCGAGATCGTAGGCGGCCCGGTATTCGCCCAGCTCGCGGATGATGCCGCCGAGGTGGCGCTGGGCGATCAGCACGTCGGGGTGCTCGGGCCCCGACCTCTCGGTCCAGCTCTCAACGAACCGCTCCGCGAAGATCCGCGCGGACTGGTAGTTGCCTGATCGATAGAGGTAGTAGAGGACGTCGCGGACCATGGTGCGGACCGCCGGTTCGGCGCAGTCGGCCACCTGCGAGGGCAGGATGTGCGCGATCAGCTCGTTGTAACGCCCCCAGCTCGCCGTCTCGTCGGGCACCTTCGGCGCCGCGCCGGCGAGCAGGAGGTGCACCTCGTGCCGGAAGCGGCGGCGCTCGTCCTCGTCCAGCTCGTCCCGCAGCAGCGCCTGGACCAGCCGGTGCACCTGGATCGTGCGCGCCTGCGAGTCGATGGTCGCCAGCGCGAACCTGCCCAGCTCCCTGATCGCCCTGGTGAGCAGGATCGTGTCACCGAAGATGCTGCTCAACCTGGCGTCGGACGCCTGATGGCCGGCCCGGCGGAAGACGTCGCGGGGAATCGGCTCCGGGCCGAAGAAGGCGCAGCAGCGCAGCACGTCGACGGCCTCGGGCAGCTTGCTGCGTAGTTGCGCGACCGACAGCGCCCAGGCGGCGGTCATGGGCATCGGGTATTCGGACGGCTTGCTCTCCGAGAGCAGTGCGCTGGTCTGCTCCTTGAGCAGCCGGAGGTAGTCGTCCACCGAGATGCCGGTCTCCACGTGCAGCGCGCCCGCCTGCTCCAGCGCCAGCGGGAGGTCACCGAGCTGCTCGGCGAGCCGGTCGGCGTCGGTGCTGGACAGTGCCGCGCGCCTGGACAGGAACTCCACACTCTCCTGGCGGTCGAAGACGTCCACCGCGACGGTGTCGACGATGCCCTGCCAGCGGTGGTTGCGCGAGGTGACGATCACCTGCCCCGGCCCCTGAGGGATGAGCTCGCTGATCTCCTCCGGCTGGTCGGCGTTGTCGAAGACCAGGAGCCAGCGGTCGTACGGTTCGCCGCGGCGCAGGGCGTCGAGCACCGCGTCCGCCGCGTCCTCGGCCCCGCTCCGGGTGGCGGCCTGCAGGCCGAGATGCGGCGCCAGACCGGCCAGCGACGACTTGACCAGGACGGGCTGGTCGGCGGGGATCCACCACACCACGTCGTATTCGGACCTGAACCGGTGTGCGTACTCGACCGCGAGCTGGGTCTTGCCCACCCCGCCCAGGCCGTGCAGGGCGTGCGGGACGACCGCGGTCACCTCGGTGGACAGGCCCGCGTGCAAGCGTTCGAGCAGGACGGACCGGCCGGTGAAGTTGACGTTGCGGGCGGGGACCTTGCCCCAGACCTCGGGAACCCGTCCCGACGTCCGGACGGACTCTGGCTGCGAACCTGTCACGTCACGCCTCCGGGGTCGCTGACGACCGCATCCCGCCTATCGTAGAGGGTTTCGCGTCGCTCGAACATTTACGCCTCCCTTACGGATAGGGTTGGCGTGATTTCTGTGTCCCGAGTTCCGGAACGTAGGAGCTTTAATGAGCGATGAGCTGGCCGAGCCGCCCGCCCTCGTCGATGTGAGTGGTTTGTCGCTCGCCGACCTCGACAAGGTGGATGAGTCAGCACTCGCCCACGCCCTGCGCATGTTGCTGCGCGCGGGCGAAGACGCGATGGGACCGATCGCGGGGTTCAGCCAGAGCATCGACGGGCCCGCCGCCACGGGCTAAAAATAGGGACGTACCTCGTGCTCCATGCCCTCATCGTGCCAGGAGAGCAGGTCGTCCCGGATGAAGGACTCCGACTGGGCCCGGCTGATCGATCAGCTCCGTACCGGTGACTGCACCCCGTTCATCGGTGCGGGGGCCAGCGACGGCAACCTCCCGTCCAGCGGGGAGCTGAGCCGTGAGTGGGCGGCTCGTTTCGACTATCCCTTCGCCGACGACGGCGATTTAGCCAGGGTTATGCAGTATGTCCGAAGTGTCGTTGGCGATTCCGGGCTCAAGCACGAACTCAGCCGCCGCCTCACGGCGATCGGCCCGCCCGACTTCACGGCTCCGGGCGAAATCCACTCGTCCATGGCCGGCTTTCCCATCCCGGTGTTCCTGACCACCAATTACGACGACTTCCTCGTACGGGCGCTCCGCGGTTCCGGGAAGGAGCCCAGCGCGGCGATTTGCCCGTGGCACGAGGGCGTGCCGTATGACAGAAACCTGTTCGAGCGCGGCGCTGGAATACGCCCCGACGCCAACCGGCCGATGGTCTACCATCTCCACGGAAGCACGAGCCTCCCGTCCTCCATGGTGCTGACCGAAGACGACTACATCGACTTCCTGGTCCACCTGACGACCGCGCGAGCGCAGAACAACCGGCACGTGATTCCGCCGATCATTCTCGACGCCCTGGCGAACCGGCCCCTGCTCCTTCTCGGCTACACACTTCAGGAATGGACATTTCGGGTGCTGTTCCATGGACTGATCAGACGGTACCCGGCCATCCGCCGCCGACGTCACGTCAGCGTTCAGCTCACACCCGAGAACGAGAACGTCAAACCCGGAGCCGCCCTGCGCGCCAAGGAATATCTCGACCGGTATTTCGACGGATGGGAGGTCTCCATCTTCTGGGGCACCCCCCGCCAGTTCTGCGCGGAACTGGACGAGCGAATGGGGAAGCGGTCGTGATCGCCGAGCCGCCGACCGGCGCCTTCGAGGCCGAGCCGTACGTGGGCCTGCGTTCCTACACCAAGGACGACCAGGAGCGCTTCTTCGGGCGGGACGCCAAGGCGTACGAGATCTCCGTGATGTGGCAGGCGCACCGGCTCACGATGCTGCACGGGCCGTCCGGAGTGGGCAAGACCTCCGTGCTGGAGGCGGGAGTGCTGCCGGAGCTGGCGGACAAGCGGGTGGACGTGCTGCCGATCGGGCGGCTCTCCCACGGCTCCGCCTTCCCGATGGCCGCGCTGCCCGAGCGCAATCCGTTCACGGTGGCGCTGCTGTCGTCGTGGGCGCCGGGCGAGTCGCTCACCCGGCTGTCGGGGCTCACCGTCCAGCAGTTCCTGCGGCGTCGCGGGCCCAGGATCGACAAGTACGGCGACCCCATCCCCATCCTGGTGGCCATCGACCAGGCCGAAGAGCTCTTCTTCGACTTCCCTTACCGTCAGGGCTTCCGCGACCCGTTCATCGCCCAGCTCGCCGAGGCCCTGGACGACAACGAGGACCTGCGCCTGCTCCTGTCGATCAGGGAGGACTACCTGGCCAGGCTCATGGCCCACGGGGAGCCGCTGCGCAGCAGCGGGCCGTCGGCGTCCGTGGTGCTGACCCCGTTCCAGGAGGAGGAGGCGCTGGCCGCGATCAAGGAACCGCTCGCCGGAACAGAGCGCTCCTACGCCCCCCAAGCCGCCGAGACCCTGGTCAAGGAGCTGCGCACGGTGCGGCTGCACGGCACCGGCGCCCCCGCCTCCTACATCGTGGACACGGTCGAGCCGGTGCAGCTGCAGATCGTCTGCTCGGCGCTGTGGAACTCCTGCCCGCCCGACCTGACGGTCATCACGCCGGAGTACGTGGAACGGCACGCAGACGTCGACCGCTCCCTCGGCGACTTCCTCGACCAGGCGCTCGCGGAGATCGCGCACGACCACGAGATCCCCGTCGAGCGGCTCAGCGCCTGGCTGCGGGAGACCTTCATCACCACGCTCGGCACCCGCGGCACCGCGTACGAGGGCGAGACCCAGACCGCCGGCATGCCGAACAGCGTGGTCAAGGCGCTGATCGACCGGCACGTGCTCCAGGCGGAGATGCGTTCGGGCTCGCGCTGGTGCGAACTCCAGCACGACCGGCTGCTCCAGCCGGTGCTGTACGCGCTCGGCGGCGCGCGCCCCCAACCCGGCTCCGGCCAGGCGCCGGTGAGCGCCGCCGAGCACCTGCGCGTGGCCGAGCAGGTGCTGGCGGACGGCGACCTCGCGCTGGCCGAGACGCACGGCGAGAAGGCCAGGCGGACCTGCGGCGGGGACGAGTTGCGCACGCGCGCGGAGATCGAGTCCTTTCTCGGCAACCTCGCGTACACGCGCGGCGACTGGGCGGCTGCCGAGCGCTGCTACAAGCAGGCCAGCCAGGTGTACGAGCGGCTGCGGGACACCCCGGCCGTGGGCCGCTCGCTGGCCGCGGCCGGCCGGGTGATCCTGCATCAGGGCCGCCCGGACGAGGCCGTGGACGAACTGCGATCCGCCGTGAGCCGGGTGCCGAGCGACCTCACCGTCCAGGTCGAGCTGGCCATCACGGTGTGGCACACGGGCACCCCGCAGGCGGCGCTGCCCATCCTGCACGGCGTGCTGTCGGTGGACGGTGACACCCCCATCGCGCTGCGGGCGCGTGGCGAGATCCTGGCCGACCTGGGCAAGCCCGTACAGGCGCTACGCGACCTCGACCGGGTACGCGAGCCCGCCGAGCCCGCCACCATCGCCGCCCGCGCCCTGGCGCTGGCCGAGCTGGACCGCGTCGAGGAGGCGTCGGTCGAGGTGGAGGCGGCCTTGGTCGGAGGGCGTGATCACGGTCTGGTGGCGTACCTGTGCGCGCGGGCCCTGTCCCGGATGGGCGACCGCGCCCGCGCCGCCCAGATCGCCCGTGACGCCACCCGGCCTCCCCTCACCTCCTACCAGCGCAGGGTTCTGGCGGGCCTACTCTGAAGCAGAATATTGTTCGGTAGTGTGGTGACCTATGACGGACATCTTTGACGACCTCAAAGCCGAGTACGAGCAGTTGGACGCCGTCCTCACCGCCCTCACTCCCGCCCAGTGGTCCCACCCTTCGGCCGCGGCGGGCTGGACCGTCTCCGACGTGGTCCTCCACCTGACCCAGAGCGAGGAACTCGTCGCCGCCACGGTGGCGGGTGACGACGTCGCGGTCCGTGGCGACGGCGTCGACGCCGTGGCGGACGCCCTCGTGGCCGCCCAGCGCGACATCACCCCCGTCGACCTCCTGGCCCGCTGGCGCGCGGCCGCCTTCGCCACCCCCACCGCCCTGCGCGCCCAGCCCAGGGGCACCCGTCTGTCCTGGGTGGCCATCCCGCTGTCCCCGGCAACCCTCGCCACCACCCGTTTGGCCGAGCACTGGGCCCACGCCTACGACATCACCGCCCCTCTCGGCATCGCCTACCCCGACGCCGCGCGCCTGCGCCACATCGCCTGGCTCGGCCATCGCACCTTGCCGTACGCGTTCGACGTCGAGGGTGTCGAGGGCGGCCCCGTCTACTGTGAGCTCACCTCACCCGACGGCGACCTCTGGCGCTTCGGCGACCCCGCCTCCCCCTCCACCGTCACGGGCCCCGCCGCCGACTTCTGCCGCGTCGGCGCCCGCCGCCTGGCGCCCGCGGACTCGGCGCTGAAGGCAACGGGCCCGCATGGCCGCAAGGCGCTCGCGGTCCTCCGCAACTACGCCCTCTAGACCAAGGTGTTCTTGTAGATGATGGCGGCCTGGCGGGCGCCGGCCGCGCCGGTGGCGAAGCCGAAGCACAGGCGCGGTGCGGCGGCCGTGAGCTGGATCGCCATGCCCTCCGGCTCGCGGTAGGTCAGTGACTTCCACGCCTGGGAGAAGGACCGCTGCACCACTTTGCCGTTAGCCAGGTCCACGGAGGTGAGGTAGGTGTTGCCGGGGGAGGGGTTGCCGGTGCTGTACGCGTCGCCGTCGAGCAGGTACAGATACTGCCCGTAAGCCGTGTACCCCTGGAAGGTGCCCAGCCCGGCAGGCTGAGTGATGTCGTACAGGGGAGTGGGGTGGCCGCCCGCCTTGACCGCCGAGAGCGGGAAGGCGGCGAAGTGGCGCTCGCCGTTGAGGCGGTAGCGCATGATGAGGCGGTTGGTGGAGGGGTCGATCGCGCAGGTCGTGCTGTCGGCGCCGGCGACCGGCGCGTACTTCGTCAGGGCGGTGGACGCTGTGGTGAGCGTCTGGCCGTTCACGAACTTGAACCGGGCCAGCTTTCCGCCCCAGGAGTTGGTGCCGTCGGCCACCCCGTCGGTTTCGGTCCAGAGGTACGCCGACGTGCCGGACGGCTCCACCCCGATCTGGACGCCGTGGCCGAATCCCGTGAGGTACATGTGGCCGAGGATCGCACCGGACAGGCTGAGCTTGGTGACGCACAGGTTTCCCGCGGCGGCGGAGCCGGAGCCGTTACGTACCTGCACGGTGTAGAGGTGGCCGTTGACGTTGTCGAAGGCGAAGGACTGCAGCACCGTCTCGTCGTGCAGCGCCTTTCCGGTCATCAGCGCCGCCGGGGAGGAGGTCAACTCGAAGCGGCTCGCCGCGCGTGCGGCTGCGTTGGCCGGGGCGCCGGACAAGGCGGTGAGGCCGAGCGCCCCCGCGCTGAGCAGGGTTCTACGGGTGACCTCGGTCCCCAGAACGGTACGTAACACTCGTCGGCTCCTATCCGTCAGACGACACCGCAAGATCGGGACATATCATGGCGACTTCCGTCATTCGGCGATGCTGATATGACGGAAATTTTCAGATTGTCAGCGTTCTCACAGAATCCCGGTATCGTCCCGGCCCACAGACCCGACAAGCCCGCGCATCGGCAACACGTCGGGCGAGTGCCCGTCGCCGGCGGATGCCACCTCGTTGCGGCGGGCCGCCTAGTGAGCCGGTCTTGAGTTGTTGCCTCACCACATGAGTCGTGTTCTGTTTCTGGTTGTGGTTTCGATGGTGACGGGACCTGTTGGGCGCGGTCTGCTGGAGGCATGGGCGACAGCAGGCTGGAGCCTTTGACGCTGTCGGAGGCTGAGCGTTTGAGGTTGGAGAGCTGGGCCAGGCGTTGGACGACGGCGCAGGGCTTGGCAAAGCGGGCGCGGATCGTGCTGGCGTGCGCGACTGGGCTGAGTAATACGGCGGTGGCAGCGCGGCTGGGCACCGACAGAGGCACAGTACGTCGGTGGCGGACGCGGTTCTTACGGGATCGGCTGGACGGGCTGAGCGACGAGCCGCGGCCCGGGGTGCCGCGCACCATCACCGACGATCAGGTGGAGGAGGTGGTGGTGCGCACCTTGGAGCAGACGCCCGAGGGGGCGACGCACTGGTCGAAACGGGAGCTGGCCAGGCAGGTGGGCATCTCGCCCACCAGCGTGCTGCGGATCTGGCGGGCATTCGGCCTGCAGCCATGGCGCACCGAAGACTTCAAGATCTCCCCCGACCCACTGCTGCTCGACAAGATCCGAGATGTGGTCGGGTTGTATCTGGCCCCGCCGGCCAACGCGGCGATCTTCGCGGTGGATGAGAAACCACAGATCCAAGCCCTGGCCCGGACCGCGCCGGTGCTGCCGATGATGCCCGGCGTGCCCGAGCGGCGCAGCTTCGACTACGTCCGGCACGGCACCGTGGACCTGTTCGCGGCGCTGAACACCGCGAACGGCAAGGTGATCGGCAAGTTATCGGCACAGCATCGCGCTATCGACTTTCGTGACTTCCTCGATGAGATCGACCGTCAGACCGAGGCCGGCCTGGCGGTCCATGTGATCTGCGACAACCTGTCGGCGCACAAGGCACCGGTGGTGCAGCGCTGGCTGCCGTACGGCCGGTGCTGGAGGAGTACGGCCGGGAAGCCCTGTACGAGGTGTGGGACTCCACGCAGGGCAAGAAGGCAGCGGCTGCACTCATGCGAGTAGCCCGCGCCAAGGGCTACCTGCCGACCGAGGATGACGCCGACAGTGAGCCTGCGCCAGAAGGGGGCGTCCACTCAAAGAATCTTGTCCGATTCAGGCAGTTCACCGAGCTGGTCAGCGACCGCGAGGGCAGGCACCTGATTGAGGCCGCAAAGGAGGACCCGGACTGGGGCAGGGGTGCACTTCTCCCAACGCTCAAGCAGGCGGTGTGGATGCTGGAGTCAGAGTTCGGCGACGCTGGTTGATCTTGTTGACAAATTTGTCATCAACGCCACGGAGGGCGCCCGCCAGATACGGCGGGCGCCCTCTGCATCTTGAACATTGCGACGAACCGAACGTCACCCCGCTCCACCGTCAGCGCTGAGAGGCTGTTATCGGGAGATTGATCTTGAATTGTGGGCATCCTTGAAACTGGCAGCCGACCATTGGGGCGGGCACTGTGAGGAGATGACCAGAGCCGAGCTGTTCGACCCGCCGCCGCACCGCCCAGCGATCAGGTCGGCACGGCAGCCACCTGCGACGACGACCAACTGGTGACGATTCACGTGCAACCGCTGCCGGATTGTCTGCCACAGGCAACGATATCGGCGTGAGCAGACGCAAGGCTGGCTGGCGGATCGCCGTCGCCGTGCTGGCCCTCGTGGTGGTGGGCGCGGCAGTGGTCGCGGTATGGCGGGCGCGGACACCGGGTGCCGAGGTCAACCTCGCCGACGTCGTCGCCGTGGCACTGGCCGGGGCCACCCTGATAGGCGCGGTGGTGGCCTGGGCACTGCGTTCCCCGCCCGCGGCCACCCTGGCCTGCGTCGTCGACGCGGACGCGGGTGCATGCGTGGATGTTGACGCCGCCGCGCAGGTGCTGGCCGGTCTGGTGGAGCGGCAGTGGCGCACCGAGGCTGGCCACAGGCTGCTGGATGATCCCGAACCAATCCCAGTGCACTGGCAGCTCATCGCCGACGAGACGGTGATGAGCCAGCCCCGCCTGATCACCGCCGGGGCCGAGCTGACGTTCACCGGCCGGGCTAACGACATCGTGGCCTTGGCGGACGCCTTCCGCGGGCTGACCCGGCGGCGGCTGGTCATCGTCGGTGGAGCGGGCATGGGCAAGACCACCTTGGCGATTCAGTTGCTGCTGCAGTTGTTGTCCACTCGCGCGGCCGACCAGAGCGGCGCCTGCGAGGGGGAGATCGTGCCGGTGCCGGTGCTGCTGCCGGTCTCCGGCTGGGACATGAGCATCCATGCCCGGTTGCAGGACTGGCTCGCCGTCCGCCTGGCCCAGGACTACCCGGCGCTGGCCGCACCGCAGCTCGGTGCCGGCGCCGCCGCCGCGCTGGCCGAAGGCGGCCACATCCTGCCTGTCCTGGACGGCTTGGACGAAATCCCCGCGCCCACGCGCGCCCAGGTGATTGCCGCGCTCAACGACTCGCTGACCGCCCGCGACCAGCTCATCCTCACCAGTCGCCGCGCCGAGTTCACCACCGCCATCCGCGGCACCGGCCGTCCCCTGACCGCTGCCGCGGTCATTGTCCCCAAGCCCTTAACCCCGCAGGCCGCCGCAGACTACCTGACCGCCTGCCTGCCCGCCTCTCTCTCCGATGCCTGGGCCCAGGCCCTGGCCGCACTGCGATCCCGCACCGCCCCCGGCCTGACCAGGCTGGCCGCCACCCCGCTGGGCCTATGGCTGATCCGCACCGTCTACCTGGCCCCTGGAGCCGACCCCGCCCCACTGACCGGCCCCCTGGGCTGCGACTCCGATGCGCTGCGCGCTCACCTGCTCGACCTGCTCATCCCCGCCGTGATTCAGGCGCGCCCGCCCAGCACCGACCGCGCCGACCATTTCCGACCCCGGCACCGGCTCGACTCCGACGCCACCCGACGCCACCTGACCTACCTGGCTCGCGCCTTCCCTCCAGCCGCCACCCGCGACATCACCTGGTGGCACATCGCACGCACCACACCACACATTCGGGCGATAGCCGGGCTCGCGGCCGGGCTCGTGTTCTGGCTGGCGGCCTCGCTGGCGGTCGGGGTCGGGCTTGGGCTTGGGCTTGGGTCCGGGCTCATGGTCGGGCTTGTGGTTGGATTCATGCTCGGGTTCGTGCTCGTGCTCGTGTTCCCCAGATCTAGCAAAACACCCGGCTACGCCAACCTCCGCCTGCGTGGACGAACACCCCTTCTCCTCCGCTCTATCAAAGGCAGACTTGAGGGCGTGCTCGCGCTCAGGCTCCTGCTCGTGCTCGTGATCACACTCTTGGTCGGGCCCAGGGCCGGGCTCGCGGTCGGGCTCGCGGCCGGGCTCGTCATGGGGCTCGGAGTCACACTGGCATTCGGGCTGATCGACTGGGGGGAACAACCCACTCTCATATCGACCAGCACACCCCGCTCCAGTTGGCAAGCCGACAGAGCCCTCACCCTTCTTCGCATGGTGGTGTTCGGGTTCCCGATGGGGCTCGCGATGGGGCTCGCGGGCGTGCTCGCGATGGGGCTAGCGGCCGGGCTCGCCTTTGGGCTCGCGGGCATGCTCGTGGTCGGGCTCGCGGGCGGGCTCCTGGTGGGGAAGCATCATGCGTGGCTGGTCTGCACCATTGCGGTGGCCCGACTGGCCCTCCAACACCGGCTTCCCTGGCAAGTCATGGACTTCCTCGACGACGCCCACCGCCTGGGGCTGCTGCGTGCCGTCGGCCCGGTCTACCAGTTTCGCCACGCAGCCCTGCACGATCACCTCGCCGCCGCCAACGCCACTGAGGCAGCTTCATGATTACTTGATTCGACTCATCCTCTTCTTCCCTTGCCCGACCTGAAGCCGCCCCAACTACAGCTTGCACCGCCACTCATGCGGGCATCGGCGAGACAGCGACAAGAACTTCAACACGCAGACTTGACGGGGAACACCAGCGCCTCTTGCTTTCCGTCGGCGAGGGTTCGCCGCTTGAGCAGCTACTCGGCCCCGTCAGGCAAGAGCCTGACAGCTGGCGCATCAGATATGACCGCACCAGCTTATCGAACAAGAGTACGAGCGAGCATGGGGAGCCGTTCCGGGACGGTTACCGCTCGGCGCGCCGATGAGCGGCTGTTTCCGTCGTACGTAGCGGTCGACTAGTGAGCGTGTCCGCTGGCGGGTTGGCCTGCCGGTCCTGGCTGATCGGTCCAGCAGCAGGGGCAGATGATCTGTATCGCGTCGGCTGGCACGCGCCATCGGTTGCGGCAAACCCATCTGCGGCGGCAGCTCACCGTCGTGTCGTTGACCAGCAGCTCGCCCAGCTCCAACGGGGCTTGGCGGCCGCACGGGCACATCCATTCGGCTGGGGTCTGCAGGGAGTCGGTGACGGCCATCCCGTCGGCGGTCCCCGTCATGGTGATTGTGGCCCGAAAGGCGCCGCCACCTGGACCTCGCTGTGGATCTCGTGGCAACGGACGCAGCGGACATGGCTCAGGTCTTGATCGCGTACCGTCCAGTTCATGGCGATGAGCGCCAGGGTCTTCAGCATGGCCAGACTCTCCAGCGTGCTGGGCGTGGCTGTTGCCCCCACCATCCGCGCCGGCGGCGACGCCGTCCAGTCCGCCGGGCGGAAGAGAATCTTCATGCCTGCCGACTACCTGGTGAAGGAGCTGAAGGGAATGAGGTATCCGGGGCCGTTCGGGTTCTTCTTGGAGGGCTGGCAGGGGCGCAGCGTGTGGGGATGGGATGAGGGCACCGGCAGTTGGTGGGCGGCACTGTGGCGTGATGATCTGCCTGACGACCCGGTCGCCGATGCGCCGCATGTGGGGATCGGCCCGCTGTACGGGCAGCACATCTCCACGGTGAGCGGGCTGGTGCCGTTGATCGCCGCCGCCACGCAGGTGGAGCCGGACCGCATCGACCAGCTGCTCGCCGACAGCATGTGCTCGCGGTCGCGTTGCAGGCCGGGTGCCGGGCGGAGGGGGCTGTCGCCCCGGGCGGCGGCCGCCCGCTTGCGCTGGGTGTGTTGGGCGCGGGCAGCGCGTTCGATCTCGCGCCGGGCGGGTGGCAGGCCGGCGCGGCGTCGGCGTTCGTCATGGACGGCGGCCAGCTCGTCCTGGGCGAGGTGGTGGTCGTGTCGGGCCTGGTCCGCGCGCTGGGTGGCGTCGTCGACGTCGCGGGCCCGGGCGCCGCGCCGGGCGGCGTCGAGATCGTGGTCGAGCTGGCGGTGGCGGCTTCGGATCAGCGGCCAGGTGGTGGGCGGCGGCGCTGCGGTGGCGGCTTGCTCGGCGGCAGTCTGCAGGGCCGGGCCCTCGTGCAGGGCGGGCGCCAGGCGCTCGCGCGCGGCGGCCAAGTCCTGAAGGACGCGAGGCAGGGCGGCCTCCAGCTCGCGGCGGCGGGCCCGGTGCGCGGAGCGCAGGCGGCCCAGCCCGGCGAGCTCACGCTGGATGTCGGTCTCGCGCTGCTGGAGTAGGCGGATCTGCTTGCGGCCGTCGATGACGGTCTGGCGGGCCTGTTGCAGCCGCGTCGCCGCTCGCTCGGCGTCCTCGATCTGGGCGAGTTGCTCGGCGAGCCGGGCCCGGGTCTCCTCCAGGGCGCGCTCGGCGGGGCCGCCGCCGTCGCGGGCGTAGCGGCGGGCGTGCTGCTCGGCAGCCTCGACTTGCGCGGCCGCCGCAGCGACGCGCTCGGCGAGCGGTCGCACCCGCGCCTGCAGCTGCGCGTCGGTCAGCAGCCCAACGCCGAGCGGGAGCTGAGTCAGGCACAGTAGCGCGCTGGCCCGCTCGACGGCGGCCCTCGCCTCGCGCTCGGCGTCCTGCAGCTCCCGCCGGGCGCGTTCGACCTCCGCATCGACCGGCCGCTCGGCGGCCCCCGCGGTTTGGGTGGCGTGCTCGGCGTCGCCCTGGCGGCCACCGGCATCCCGCTCGGCATCCCGCTCGGCGCCCTCGCGACCCGGGTCGCCGACGCGGTCATGTCCCCGGTGCCGTTCGAGCAGCTGCTCGACCGCTCGCGGATCGCTCGGTCGACCGGCGCGCTCGCGCTCGGCGGCTCGCTGGTGGACGATCGGTTCGGGCTCGGCGGTGACCAGCCGATCGGCGCGGTCGCCTTGCAGGGTGGCGGCGTAGGCGGCCAGCGCGCGCTGCAGCTCGACGGCGTAGCTGTCCGGCTCGCCGAGCCGGGCGCGGTCGGCGTCGGTCTCCAGCAGCTCGCGCGGCAGGTACAGGCGCACGGCCTCCCGGTCGCGCGACATCGCCGCATACAGGCTGTGCGGGTCCAAACCTTGGCCGTAGACCAGCGCGCGGTCGACGGTGGCGCCCTGGGTGGCGGCCACCGTCATGGCGGTGCCGTGGCTCAGCCCGCCGGCGGCGATGTAGCCGGGCGTGATCCATTCCCGTTCCAGCCGCGGGCCGTCGGGGTGCGGGGCGCGCCACTCGACCAGCACCCGGCGCTGGGCGTCGAACGCCATCACGCGGCCGCGGTAGCCGTTGAGCACGTTGGCGCCCTGGCCGCGGCGGGCCCGGTAGTCGTTGGTGTGGATGCGCACGTGGTCGCCGACGGCCAGGGCGAGGGTGCGGCCGCCCGGCTGCCGGTAGCGCACCTCGGGTCCGGTGATCTCGCCGGCGGCGCGGCGCAGTACCCGGGCGGCGCCGTTGAGCTTGTCGACGTCGGCGTTGCTGCCGGCCAGCAGCGCCACGGCGGCCAGCTCGGCGTGTACGTCGCCGGCGTAGGGGAGGCGGGCCTGCTGCAGCGCCTGCAGCAGCACGTGGCCGGGCAGCATCGCCCGCGGGTGCATGGCCAGCTTCGGCTTGACGAGCCGCTTGCCCGTGCCGGGATCGCGGCCGGCCATGAGCCGCCGGGCGGCCTGGTGGTCCTCGGGTGTCAACGGGGTGCCGGGCTCGATGCCGAACTCGCGCAGCCCGTCGCCGATCCACGTCAGGCCGCGCCCGGGCTCGGCACCGGCGACCGCCTCCTGGCTCCTCCTGGGTCAGGCCGATATGAAGCTCGGGTTCGCCCTCCAGCTGGTGACCGTCCGCTGGCTCGGGACGTTCCTCGGTCCCTGGGACCCGTCAACCCGCTGCGGGTGCCGCCGTGGGCGCACCTGACGGGGCTTGGTCGAGCGCGTGACGGCGGACGCCGCGGATCAGCAGGTAGCCGACCATCCAGAGCTCCCCTACGGTCGCGGGGACGGTGAGAGCGTCTGCGATGCCCTGTGCGTCGGGGGCGAGGTATCCGACGAACGCGCTGAGCAGGTAGCCGATGCCGCCGCCGATGAGAATCCAGCCGAGCGGGCGGGGCATCCAGCCAGAGCGGAGCACGCAGGAGCCCATGGGGATGAGCCACAGGCCGAAGAACACTGCTCCCACGCCCCACAGGTTGCCGCTGACCAGGTACAGGACCTGGACGACGGCCGCTGCGTCGCCGATCGGGGCGAGCGCGACCTGGACCGCTGTGGCGAGCAGCGCCGCGCTGGAGAGAATCGCGACCGCGTTGACGAGGCCGAAGGCGACGATACCGCTGGCGGCAAGCGGGTGTGCGGTGCGGAACAGGCGGTAGAACCATGTCGCTGTGAGGGCTTTGGTGACGACGATGAGCAGCTCTAAGGCGACCCCGGCGCGGGCGAGCGATTGGTGGTCGACCAGGTGGGCGAGCGTCGCACCGGGGTCGCCGGCCGTGAAGAGCCGCGGCCGGATGAGCAGGAAGCCCAGTGCGCCGGTGACGGCGAGGCCGAGGTAGAGCAGTCCGGTCGTGCGGGCGGTGCGGATCAGCGCGTGCATGGTGGCTCTCCTTGAGGGCTGTGCCGGCGCGGCGGCCGCGAGAGATTGACTGTGTGCCTTACCTCGTAAGGTAACTTACGATGTAAGGCGCCGACAAGGGGGTGGAAGACCGATGGCAGCGAAGGCATTCCGCGAGCCGCTCAGCCGCGAGCGCGTGCTGGCGGCGGTTGTCCTGGCGGATGCGGAGGGGATCAAGGCGCTGACGATGCGCCGCCTCGCCGCCGCCCTCGACGTCGAGGCCATGTCGCTCTACTACCATCTGCCGGGCAAGGAGGCCCTGCTCGACGGCGTCGTCGAGACCGTGGTCGCCGAGATCCATGACGGGGTCGGCCGCCTCGACACGACCAAACCTGACGGAGACTGGCGTACGCGGCTGCGGTTCCTCGCGGCGCGGGAAGTGATGCTGCGTCACCCGTGGGCGCCCGGGCTGCTGGGCTCGCGCCGGACCATCCCGGCCGGCGTTTTCGCGTACTACGACGGGATCGCGGGCACGCTGGTCGGTGCCGGGTTCTCGTACCACCTCGCGCACCGGGCGCTGCACGCGTTCGGCAGCCTGCCTCTCGGGTTCGTGCAGGAGATCTTCAGCCCGGCGTCGGCCGGGGGAAGCATGGAGGTCGACGCCGCGGAAGCAGACCTGACCGCGATGGCCGAAGCCCTGCCGCACCTGACAGCGATGGTGGCAGCCGAGATCCACGACGTCACCGACCCCACGCTGGGTTGGTGCGACAGCCAGGTCGAGTTCGAGTTGCCGGGCAGTGTCGTCTTGCCCGGCCCGCCACACGGCCTTGACGACGTCCCCCACGACAAGGCGCTCATCTGCGTGCTGGACATGGGGGCGTACGATGCGGCCGGCTACATCATCACCGAGACCGACTTCGCCAATTGGATCGGTTCCGCCGCCGATCGGCCATTGACCTGGCTCCTCATGGACCGCCAGGTCGCCGACGACCTTTGCCCGAGCGCGGCGGAGAGTCGTCAGTCTTGGCAGACCGACCTGGAAGCCGATGCTGAAGCGGCCGCGCACACCGACAACCTGCTACCCGTCGCACGGGCCAGCCGCAGCGGGATCGGTCTCCACATCGCCACATTGCGCAGGTACGCGAAGGCCTTCCGCGGAGAGCCGCAAGGCACCCGGTATGACGACCTTCTAACGGATGCCGGAGTGCAGCACATAGCCGCAGTCGATCTCGAAGCCCTCGCTGACGATCTGGAAACGTGGATTGCGCGCGACTGGGTCGCCGTCATCGACCTCAGCGCGGAACGCCAGAATCTGGCGGGACCGCTTCCTCCCTTCCCCGGTTCCGGCCCGGACGGTGACCAGAGTGCGACAGACAAACGCTGAACACTCGGACAGCCCCTTACGGAGCGCTACTGACACTTCTTGTCGCCGACCGCTGTCACGAACTGCTTCGCCGATTCTTCGGCCGCAAGGACCCCAAGCTGTGGGCTTACGAAGGTGACGACGCGCATGCCCCCCACAACGACGTCAACCTGCTGCTCCGATTCTTTGAGCGCGTCAACGCTGCCAAGATCTCCAAGGCTGTCGATAGCCCCATGCTGGCCGAGCTGATTGGCCGCCATGCTGCGTGGTGGGATCTTGCCCTGGCAGAAGAGAAGGAACATGCGCCGCGGTGGCATCTGCATGATCTCGCGATTGGGCGAACAAGTACGCTAAGGACCGCGCAGGTAGACACGAATATCTGCGGAATTGGGCATCCAACCGCCGCCGAGATTTACCTGAGTCGACGCGCGGCAAGGAGTAGCCGTAGCTTGCCGCGCGCGGCGCGGACCGTCCGGGCCTGCTCGGCGGCTACCGGTACGGCTGACACGCCCTGCTCGGCGAGGCCTTCGCCGGACGCCTCGGTGAGGGCCTGGCCCTCGTCGACGGGCGCGGGCGTCGCCTGGCTCCCGCCGGTGCGGGCGGCCGGTTCCGCGACCGTCTATTCGGGCGACGAGCTCGGCGCCGCGGCGTCGGGCGTGGGGTCGGCCTCCGGCAGGGCAGCGGGGCGGCGGCCCGTTCTGGCGGACCCGTAGTCCTTGATCGCCTCACTCACCTTCGCCCGGCCGATGCCGACCCGTCGGCCGATCTCCGCCAGGGACAGTCCCGAGGCGTTGGCCTCCTCGAAGACCGCCGCCCGGACCCCGGCGAGCACGCCCTTGGCCGCGTCGATCAGGAGCGGCACCCGGCGGGCCCGGTCGATCGACTCCAGCCGATCCAGCTCCTGCAGCGCGCCGATGCCGCCGAGATGAGGGCTGCCGGCCCGATCTCACCGCGGTGTCGGACAGTTGTCCCCATTGCAAGCCGAAACAGGACGCCCCCATGGACCTGGCCGACCAACGAGTCCACCGCAAAGCCATCTTTCGCGGCCTCACCAACGAGTACCGGATCGCCAGGTGATCAGATGGCCAGCTGACACCACCCGAGAACCGGCATGTCAGACACCGCACCCTATTTATGAGCCCCACAGGATCGGCGTCCACAACGCCGCCGTGGCGTTGTCGCCCCGTACTTGGGCCGAATGAGCCGGTCGATGATCTGCTGCCGGTCGGATGCTGTACCTCCTCTGGCACCCTTGCTGACCGCGAACACCACGGCCGCCGCCGCACCGACCGTTTGGAGTAAAGGCACGCTGGCACCAGCGCGCGCCAAGCTCTGCGACTTGTCCTGGACCAGCCGCGTCAGCAACTCTCCCTGATTTGGTTGGAATGTTTCGAAACGGTGTTTCCGTTGAGCTCGCTGCCGAGGATGACTGCCTTAAAGGTGTGAGTTCCGGTACCCGCACAGTTGTAGAAGACGTACTGATCGTATCCCGGACCGGTCACCGTCGCCGATCTCTTGGTTCTCCAGGCGCCGGGCACAATCTGCTCCCAGATCTCGATGGTGGCCCTGCCTGTGCCGCAGCTGATGCTGCCGTAACCGATGATGGTGTTGCCGTCCCGGTAAGTCCGGCCTATTTGAAGACAGCTGGCCGCCTGAGACGTTGGGGCGGTGGACGAAGCGGATGTGATTCCCGTGCCACCCAAGAGTGTTAAGAAGGATACGGTCGCAGTGGTGGCGACACGGAAGAGCGCTGGCCTTCTCTTCATGAGCACGTCCTTTCCGATGGTTGTGGCAGTGATCGATGGAACGTGTTGGTGGGCGGATCTGGTGAACGTGCGATCTTCACCGGGGCCGCGCCCGGTAGACAGAAGTACTGGCCCGTATGCGCCAGTTGCGTAGCCCGTGCACGGTGCGCGCTCAGCAGCTACGCAGGCCCCACGACAGCATGTTCGTCGTCGACCTCTCGTGCAGTATTCCCGAGCTGTTGCCGGGGATGATGAAGCACCAACCCCAATTGCCGCCTATGTGCGCCTGCAACCTGGGTGAGTCGCCGCCGCCGCAGTTGCGGTAGCCGACGTACTGCTTGCCGCTCGACAGCCAGGAACTCGCGCCACAGGGCTCGGCCTGGACTGGCCCAGCCGGGACGGTCAGTGTCGCCCCCCATCAACGCGGCGATGGTCACCGCCAGCGTGAGTCTTTTCGCGGTCTCTCTCATGCCGAAAAGCTAGCGAGCGGGTGACTATCACCTGCTTGACGGCCGATGAACGCTCGCGATTCCCCGCTCCACGTCTGTGAGCAGCGCGGATCCCGCGTTGCCTGGCGGCGGGCGGCAGTTTTCGGCAGAATCGGCGGCAGGCCTGGCGATTCGGACGGGGATCGTTCATGCAACTGGCACGGAGTTCGTTCGGCGGGCTGATCCGCGGCCGCCGCGTCGAGGCGGGCATCACACAGCAGGAACTGGCCCGGCTGGCCGGCCTGAGCGTGCGCGCCCTGCGTGACATCGAAAGGGACCGGTCGCGTCCCCGTGCGTTGTCGGCGCAGCGCCTGGCCGCCGTCCTCGACCTCCCGGATGACGACCGAAAAGGGCAGCCTCCCGACCACCGGCTCAACACCGGCGAGAGCGGCCTGCGGCTGGACATCCTCGGCCCGATGGCGGTCAGGCTCGACGGCGCCGAGGTGAGCGATCTGTCGCTGGCGCGGCGCGACCTGCTCGCCCTCCTGGCGCTGCACGCAAACGACGTGGTCACCATCGACGAGATCGTCGACACGCTGTGGGGGGAGCGGCCTCCCCGGACGTGCCGCAATGTGGTGCATGTCCACATCAGGCGGCTGCGCGCGGCGCTCGGCCACGGACCGGCCGGTGAGCCCCTGATCTCGGCTGGTAATGGGTACACGATCAGGGTCGACCGGGGTGGAATCGACGCTGGGCGGTTCAGTGACCTCCTGGCCCGGGCGCAGGCCGAGGAGCCTGGGTCGATGGAGGCGTACCGGCTGCTGGACGAGGCGCTCGGTTGCTGGCGCGGCCGGGTGCTGGCCGACGCTGGCGAACGCGTCCGGCAGCACCCCGCCACGATCGCGCTCGCCAACCGGAGGCTTACGGCGGCCCTCGCGTTCGCCGACACCGCCCTCGTGCTGCGACTCCCCGAGCAGCCGATCACGTTGCTGCGCCGGCTCGCCCACGACGAGCCGCTGCACGAAGGACTGCATGCCCGGCTGATGCTGGCCATGGCTGCGAACGGCGAGCGGCCGACGGCGCTGGTCGAGTACGCCGGGCTGCGCCGCCGTCTCCGCGACGAACTGGGGATCGAGCCGGGACCGGAAGCCCGGCAAGTCCATCTCACCCTCCTGCACACCGACCACGCCGACGCGGACGGCGCAGGCGGGGGCGCGCGTCGGCTCGACGGGGTGACACCGGCACAGCTTCCTCCGGACATCGCAGCTTCCGCCGGCCGCGCTGACCAGTTGCGCACGCTCGACGAACACCTGGCCGGCACCGCGTCGGCGGCGCCGATCCTGGTGATCAGCGGCACGGCCGGGGTCGGCAAGACCACGCTGGCCGTGCACTGGGCCCACCGGGTCCGCGCCCGCTTCCCCGACGGCCACCTGCACGTGAACCTGCGCGGTTTCGATGAAACCACGTCGCAGGTCACGCCCGCACAAGCCCTCCGCTGCCTCCTGTCCGCCCTGCATGTGTCCCCAGAACGCGTCCCGGCCGACTTCGACGCCCAGGTCGCGCTGTATCGCAGTCTGCTGGCCGGCCAGCGGATGCTGATCGTGCTGGACAACGCTCGCGACGCCGGGCACGTGCGCCCGCTGCTGCCCGCCTCGCCCGGCTGCCTGGCCCTGATCACCAGCAGGCACCGGCTCACCGGCCTGGTCACCGCCGAAGGCGCCTATCCGATCGCGCTCGGCCTGCTCTCCACCGGCGAAGCACGGGAGCTGCTGGCCCGCCGCCTGGGTGACCACCGGCTGGCCGCCGAGCCGCAGGCGGTCGCGCGCGTTGTCGAGCACTGCGCGGGCTTGCCGCTCGCGCTGTCCATCGTGGCCGCGCACGTCGCCACCGCGCCGAGCCTCACTCTCTCCGCGTTGGCCGATCAGGCGGAGAGGATGCGAGACACGCTGGAGGCGTTCGCCACTGGGGACCGCGCCACCGACCTCAGAACGGTGTTCTCCTGGTCGTACCAGGCGCTCGTCCCAGCCGCCGCTCGCCTGTTCCGGCTACTCGGGCTGCACGCCGCGCCCGACCTGTCCGCCGCCGCGGCGGCCGCGCTCGCCGGTATCTCCCCGCGGGAGGCGACGCCGTTGCTGGCCGAGCTCGTACGCGCCCACCTGATCGTCGAACCCGTCCCCGGCCGGTACGCCTTCCACGACCTGCTACGCGTCTACGCCCGGGAACTGGCCGGCGAGCTCGACGGCGAGCCCGACCGGCGCGCCGCCCTAGGCCGGATGATCGGCTACCACCTGCACAGCGCTCATGCCGCGGCCCTCCTCCTGGACCCGAATCGAGCCACGTTCGAGCCGCCCCCTGTGCCGCCCGGCGTGACGCCGGAGCATCCGAGTGACCACGACGCGGGCTTCGCCTGGCTGGCCGCCGAGCGCGAAGTGCTGATCGCCCTCACGGGGCAGGCTGCCCGCACCGGTTTCGACAGGTCCGCCTGCCACCTCGCGTGGGCTCTGACCGACTTCCTCAACCGCTGCGGCAGGCGGCACGACAGCGTCTCGGTGCAGCGCATCGCGCTGGATGCGGCCACCCGGCAGAACGACCCGTACGCCCGAGCGCACGCGTGCCGCTCCCTGGCCAAGGCCCTGGCCAGGCTGGGCCGCTCCGACGAGGCTCACACGCAGTATGAGCGGGCCCGTGCGGAGTTCGCCGCTATCGGGGACGACGCCGGACAGGCCCGATGCCATCGGGGACTGGCGGTGCTCCACCAGCGGCAGGGCCGCCTGCCGGACGCGCTCGACCATTGCCTTCAGGCGTGTGAGCTGATCAGAAAGACCAGCGATACGGTGCAGCTGGCCAGGGCGCTCAACGCGCTCGGCTGGTGCCAGGCCCTCCTCGGCAAGCACCGGGAAGCGCTCGTCCACTGCGAGGAGGCCCTCCGGCTGCAGAGGGGCCAAGCCGATCCGCCCGCCGAGGCCGGAACGTGGGACAGCCTCGGCTACATCCATCGTCACCTGGGCGACTTCGTCCACTCCGCGTCCTGCTACCAGCGGGCCGTCGACCTTAACCACGCCCTGGGCGACCGGCCTTGCGAAGCTGACGCGCTCGACGCCCTCGGTGACACCCACCACGCCGCCGGCGACCATCACGCGGCCACCGCCGCCTGGAGAGAGGCGCTCGCCATCTACGACAGCCTCGACCACCAGGCCGCCGACACGGTCAGGAACAAGCTCTGAGCTTGACTCTGTCGGGAATCTTGAAAACATCCAGCTGTCCCGAAGGGCGACTGATCAGTAACTGTGAGGCTTCTGGGGTCGGCGAAGTCGGTCATTCTCCCGAGGTGGTCAGGTGTCTCTACCGGTTCGTCCCCGGTCCGCGCTGGAGGTCCCGGAGCTCACCGCCCAGGTAGCACGAGCGAGTAATCCCCGTGGCACCCCGGCCATGTGGATCCGCGACCGGCTGGATGGGTTATGGAGCGATGAGGACTTCGCGCAGTGGTATTCCCGCGACGGCCGGCCGGGACTCTCACCCGCCCAACTGGCCACGGTGAGCGTGCTGCAATTCGTGCTGGACCTTTCCGACCGCGATGCCGCCGAGGCCGTGCGCTGTCGCATCGACTTCAAGTACGCGCTCGGCCTCGAACTGGACGACCCCGGCTTCCACCACAGCGTGCTGGGTGACTTCCGTGACCGCCTGCTGCAGGACGGGCGGGCGGACCGGCTTCTCGATCTGGCCCTGGCCCGTCTGAAGGAGGCCGGACTGGTCCGCGAGCGCACCACCCAGCGCACCGATTCCACTCATGTCCTGGCCACCGTGCGCGACCTGACCCGCCTGGAGTTGGTCACCGAGGCCATGCGCGCAGCCCTGGAGGAACTGGCCCGCACTGCCGCTCACGCGCTGAACGGCTTGGTCGATGAGGACTGGGGACGCCGCTACGGCCGGCAGGTCCGCCTGGGCAAGAACCCCACCCGGCCCAAGACCAGGATCAACACCACCGGGGCAGATGCCCGTCGCCTGCTGGATCACCTGAGCCGAAACCATCCCGGCCTGCTGGGCGGCCCTCAGGTGCAGGCCCTGCGACAGATCCTGGTGCAGAACTACTCCTGCGACTCCACCGGGCGGCTGCGCTGGCGTGACGATGACGACGATAGCGGTCTGCCGCCCTCGGCCAAGCGGATCATCTCGCCCTACGACCTGACGGCCCGCTATGCGCGTCGGGGGCAGGTCACCCGTTGGCAGGGGTTCCTCGCGCACGTGACCGAGACCTGCTCCGGCGACGGCCCCAATGTGATCACGGACGTGGTCACCATGCCCGCGACCAGCGCTGACACCGAGGTCCTGCCCGGCATCCACACCCGACTGGAACGCCGGGGCCTACGGCCCGAGCAGCACCTAGTCGACGGTGGCTACACCTGCCTGGTCCACCTCGAACAGGCCGAACGTGAACACCAGATCACCGTGGTCGGACCGCTTCCAGGCAACCCCACCCACCAAAACCGCCAGGGTGAGGGTTTCGCCCGCGACGACTTTCGCATCGACTTCGACCGCCAGGAAGTCACCTGCCCGCAGGGCCAGGTCAGCAAGGGCTGGCACGGCCCTTATCCGACATCCTCGCTGACCGCCGCCCCGTTGATCGTGGCCCGCTTCACCAGGAGCCAGTGCCAACCCTGCCCGGTCCGAGCCAAGTGCACCACCTCCCGCGACGGTGCGCGCAACGTGGGCTTTCCTCCGCGAGAACTACACGAACTGCAGCTGCGCAACCGCGCGGAGCAGCGAGAACCGGACTGGCACAAGCGCTACGCGGTGCGTTCCGGCATCGAGGGCACCATCTGCGAGTTGGCCCACGGCCATGGCATGCGCCGCTGCCGCTACCGCGGGCAAGCCAAGGCCCACCTGCAACACGTGCTCACCGCCATCGCCGTCAACGTCGAACGCCTCAGCCGGCACCCTCCTGGAGAAAGCGCGCCCCCACGACCGCCGACAGCCTTCCAGGACTACCTCGACCAGCAAGGCATCCCGCGCTTGCGTTCCTGGCGAGCCGCCAGCTGACCCGACAGCGAACAAGATCCCCGACAGAGTCAAGCTGAGTCTGAGACCCTGGCAGAACTGTTTGCAGTGTTATAGTCAAAAGCAAACAGTTGGAGGTGGCAGTGTCCCGTTTCACGGACCTCGCCGCACCGGGACGGCTCCATCGCCTGATCTTGACGGCCGTTCCCCCGTTACTCATGCTGATCGTCCCCACGGTCTTGGTGGGCATTTACGGGGGACGCCTCCCCGACCGCGCCTACGTCGACAGCTGGGCCACCACCACCGAATACGCGCCCACCTGGGAAGACTGGGTGTCGCAACATCGCTTCTCACTGGTGTTGTTCGAAGCGGCGCTCCTCGTCCCGTTCCTGCGCTGCTGGCGCCTGCCGCAGGCCCAACGCGCCATGGTGATCCTCAGCTTCGTCGTCGGCGTGTCCGTATCGGTGTCCGGCGCACTGTGGCTGATGACGCTGCTCGACGCCCCAGGTCCCATGCCCCGGCCCGCCTGGCACCTGGCGGTGGAGATCGCCGCGACCGTTGCGGCGGCCGTGCTGGGCTACCTGGCGGCGGGCCGGCTGCCATCGCCGCCCGAGGCGACCGCCGCGCCACCGCCGCACACGCCCGCCATGGAGCTCGGCCCGTCCCAGCGGATCATGTTCGTGACCTCGTCCTGGTCGGCGCGCAGGCTGGTGGTCGCCGCGGTACTGGGCGCGGTCACCGCGCTGAGCGTGGACAACTTTTCCGACGCATGGCAAGGAACAGCGTTGCTGGCACTGTGGACGATTTTCGAGGCGGCGCAGACACGCACCCGCCTGCAGATCGACGCCTCAGGGATCACAGTGAGGCCCTCCTGGCTGCCCGTCCTGCGGCGTACGGTGCCGTACTCCTCGGTACGGTTCGCCGAGGCCAGGAGCGAACCTCCTCCCGGGCGTTACAAGCTGGACGACGGTGAGGCGGGCTGGGGCGTCGTCACCGGCAAAGGGCCGGTCCTCGTTTTGTCGTTGACCGACGACCGGCGGTTCGTCTATTCCACCCGCGCGGCCGAGACCGCGGCTGCCCTGGTCAACGGATGGCTGAGCAGGCAACGACAGGGAGAGACGGCGTAGTGCTGATCACAGTGGATCCGGCATCGTCCCAGCCGCTCGCCGACCAGGTGGCCGGCTCGGTACGCGCCGCGCTGGCCAACGGCACGGCAGCGCCCGGGGACCGGCTCCCCTCGGCCCGCAACGTGGCCGCCACCCTCGGCATCAACCTGCACACCGTGCTGCGGGGCTACCAGCAGTTGCGCGACGAGGGGCTGGTGGAGCTACGCCGCGGCCGAGCGGCCGTGATCACCGAGACGGCCGACCAGTTCCGGCTCCGGCTCGCCGCAGCGGCCGAAGAGTTCGCCAGAGCCGCCCTGCACACCGGAGCCTCCGACGAAGAGGCACTCACGGCAGCGCAAGAGGCGTTGCTCGCCCTGCGAGGCTGACGCGCCTGTTCCAGCCCCCACATGGTTCTGTCGCACCTGCTCTGGCTCATGGCGTGCTGGATCCTGAGCACCGAGATGCGCACCTGGAGCCTGCTCATCCCCATCATGGTGGCCGGACTTGTCCCAGATCATGCAGTCCCAAGGCTGGGGATCGGCGCTGTGGAGCCTGCCAACCGTCGTCACCATCCACGAGGTGGTACATCGTCTACGCCGACGTTGGAACGTGACAGCGCGGCGTCCCCGCCTGTGGCTACGCAGCATCGGCCGACATGCCCGTCACCGCGACGACTCATCCAGCCGCAGATGAGCAGCATCCGCCCGAGCCCCACCGCGCATACTCCCCAGCCGGAGCGACCGCCGCGCGCGGAGCGGCTCGGCCGCCGAGGGTTTCATGACTTTTGTGACAGGGTCACGCGCGCACGCATGAGGGGGTTGCGGAGTCCTGGGATCTTCAGGGTGCATGGTGTGTTCTCGATGCCGCTGAGACCAACGTTGACTTTGCGCGCATCCGGCGACCTGACATGTGATGGCGTCAACTTCCATGTCCAGCTCCAGTCGCCGCTGAGCACCCTCGGCCAGCAGGTCTCCACGATCGTCGGCGGAGGGCTCGTGAACTGCCACGCGGCGTTGCCCTTGCCGTGGCCTGCTTGTGGCGGTCAGCCAAGGTGAGCGGGGCTGATCACTTCGGGCCCGCCACTCCGCTACCAGTGGATAACCGAACAGTCCGCACTCCGTCCTCCCCGGGGGTGCGTGAGCAGGACGTCGATGCCGACAGGCAGGGAGATGGGGCCGTGCCGGTAGAGCCGGCACGGCCCCTTGTGCTTCCGGTGTGGCCGGCGGGGTCAGGTCAGGGTGTCTTCGACCTCGATCAGGCCGTTGTCGATCACCCACTTCTGGTTGGTGTGGTTCGCGCACTGCCACAGGTGCACCCGGGTGCCGTTGGTGCGGGCGTTGGTGGCGTCCAGGCACATG
This sequence comes from Nonomuraea sp. NPDC049141, assembly GCF_040648415.1. Classification (NCBI taxonomy): domain Bacteria; kingdom Bacillati; phylum Actinomycetota; class Actinomycetes; order Streptosporangiales; family Streptosporangiaceae; genus Nonomuraea; species Nonomuraea sp. NPDC049141. Next base: position 361,905 of record NZ_JBEZDR010000006.1, on the reverse strand, counting down.
GGGGGTCCGGCGAGAGCGGTGTGGGTAGCGAGTTGTTGGGCGGCGGCCGCGGCGGGCAGGGCGGTGACCGCGCTCAGGGCGATGGCGGCGACGGCGCCGGCCAGGAGGTGGCGGGCATGCAGCATGGGGGGTCTCCTCGGGAAGGATGATCAGGACCCAAGCACCAGCTCATAGCTGAGAGTGATTGATATATTACTCATAGTCACATTCGCCTGCCCCTGGGGCGCGGCGAAAAGAGGTGGGCGACACCGACGACGGTCCGCCCCGCGGTGGTCGTGCACCATCACCCAATCGGCGCGCGTCATGGCAGCGTCGCCGACGGCACTCGCGAACAGCGCCACAGCGGGCGCCCAGCGTCGGGCCAGTCGGGCACGCGTGCAGGCGGTGACTGCGTTGTCACCGTGACGTCAGGGACCGTTTCTCATCTTCGCGTGATTACTTAGAGCATGCGACAGTAACTCAAAGTTATCGCGCGTAGTGAAAGGATCTCCATGCGCCGCATCCTGACCAAGACCCTCACGCTTCTCACCGCCGTCGCGACAATCGGCCTCGTCGCCCCAGCACCCGCCCATGCAGCGGACTCGGCCTACTTCGTGATGACCGACGTCACCCGCGCGGAGTTCGTCGTCAAACTCACCGACCCTCGCAAGATCCAGCACGCCCGCGACCTGCTCAGCGGCACCACCACCAACGAACCACACGTCATCGGACGCATCGACAAGAGACCCGCTCCCTACAACTGGCGCTGGAGTTACCATCTGAGGCCCGAAACGGTCGACTTCTTCGACTTCGCCATCGAGGTCTGCGACGCGACCATCCCCTACGTCGAGGATCACCTGGACGAGGCCGGCGGGCCGTTCCTGCCCGGCCTCGTCTGGTGCCCCTGGACTTCCAACCTCGTGCGCGAAATCCCAGCGCCATAGCCCCGGACGTCATCTGTTATCGCGGCTGCTTCGGCCCGTCCGGGCGGGAAGCGCGAGTCCGTCGTTACAGGTTTCAAGCGGACACGGCACCGTTGCGCCGCGATTACATCGCGTAGCTGACCATAACGTTGCCCGTTTCATGCCGAAGGCCGTAGCCCGGCCGCCCGCTTCGGGGCCATCGCCGCCAGCAGTTCGGCCGCCCGCTTGGAGTCCATCGCCGCCAGCCGCCCGGCCGCCCACATCGGGTGGACGGCCTGTTCGAGTACAGCCTCGCCCGCCCCCTCGACGGTTTCGCCGCCATGGTGGAGGGATCGTCCCGCAAGGCGCCTGGCTAGACTGCGGCCCAGCCGTTGTCGACGGGGAGGACGACGCCGTTGATGTTGCTGGCGGCGTCGGAGGCGAGGAACACGATGGCGGCGGCCTGTTCGTCCGCCTCGGCGGGGCGGCCGACGTTGTGCATGTACGCGCCGATGGTCTGCGGGCCGTGCGTGGCGGGGTCGGCGTTGACGACGATGCCGGTCTTGGTGCCACCCGGGGCGATGGCGTTGGCCCGGATGCCGGAGTTGCGGTACATGACGGCGACCGACCGGGTGAGTCCGACGATGCCGTGCTTGGAGACGGTGTACGCGGTGCCGGCCGCGCTGCCGCGCAGGGCCGCCTCGGACGCGGTGTTGACGATCGCGCCCTTGCCCTTGGCGAGCATGTGCGGCAGTGCGGCCCGGGTGAGCAGGAACGGCGCGGTCAGGTTGACCCGGATGACGCGTTCCCATTCGGCGTCGGAGACGTCGGCCGTGCCGGACATCTGGTCCATGATGCCGGCGTTGTTGACCAGGACGTCCAGCCCGCCGAAGGTGTCCATTGCGGTGGCGACGACCTGGTCGACCACCGCGGGGTCGCTCAGGTCACCGGTCACCACGACCGCGGTGCCACCCGCCTCCTGAATCTCCGCCACGACGGCCTTGGCGGCCTCACCGTTGAGATCGGCCACCACCACCTTGGCGCCCTCCTGGGCGAAACGCAGAGCGGCGGCCCGCCCGATACCCGATCCGGCGCCGGTCACGATGACGCTGCTGTCTTCCAGGCCACTGCTGCTCATGTTCCGCTCCTCGCGGTCGTACGTCATGGATCAGGCCCGCCGATAAGACCTGGTCAGGAGACCGTACGACTTTTTGTCGCTGAACGCCAGATAGTCAGGAGGCGACAAAAAGTGCTAACGTCCGCAGAGTCGTGTGCGCGACAGGCCGGGGAGGTAGTGGTGACTCACGACGCATGGGCGCCGGTCGGGGTGACCACGGCTCGCTCCACCGCGCGGATGGGGCGCCCGCCCCTGACCGAACGGCGCAAGGCCGCGACCCGTCTGGAAATCGCCCGAGAGGCGGTCCGCCTGTTCACCACCAACGGCGTCGGCGGCACCTCCGCCGAGGAGATCGCCGCGGCGGCCGGAATCTCCGCTCGCACGCTGTGGCGCTACTTCCCGAACAAGGAGAGCTGCGTCCTGCCCCTGCTGACCGGCGGGATCGAAGTCACCCGGCGTTGCCTGCGCTCATGGCGCCCCGACCAGGGCGTGACGGAGCTGCTCGACGCCATGCGGGCCAGTGCCGGCGAGCTCGCCGCCGACAGAACGGCGCTGCTCAACCTGGTACGCCTGACCGGCAGCGAGCCGGGACTACGCGCGGTGTGGCTGGAGGCGCACCGGGAGGCCGAACCGGTCTTCGCGGCCGCGCTCGCCCAGCGTGCCGGGATGTCCAGCCCCGACCTGGTCGTCACCGTGCAGGCCGCCATGATCAACACCGCGCTGCGGACAGCGGTGGAGCACTACGCCTTCCACACCGACCCGGCCGCCGCGGAGGAGGCGGGTCTGCTGGAAGCGACGGTGAACCAGGCGCTGCTGGCGGCGGCTCGCGGTCTCTCCCATTAGGCATGGGAAGTGGCCAGGCTGTTTGAGCGGAGTCGGCTGGATCAGCCGTACGCGGCCGAGAGCTCGTCGGCGAGCCGCTCGATCGTCTCCCGCCCCTCCAGCGGACGCCACCACTCGGCCGGGAATACGGCGGCGCCGTGCGCGACCCCCAGGAGGTTGCCGCAGACCGAGCCCGTGGAGTCGCTGTCTCCCGAATGGTTGACCGACAGCAGCATCGCCCGTTCCACCGACGGCTCCACCAGCGCGCAGTAGACCCCGATCGCCAGCGCCTCCTCGGCGACCCACGCCCCGCCGAGCGACTCGACCGCCTCCGGCGTGTGCGCGCCGCCGCGGGCCAGCTCGGCCGCCGCGCGGAGCGCGCCGGCCGTCTCCTCATGCCGCGGGTACGTTGCCAGCAGATCCAGAGTGTCCTGTACGGCCTGCGCCAGGGGCTTCCCCGCCACCAGGAGCGCGACGATCGCGGCGAACGCCCCGGCGGCCAGGGAGCCGGTCGGATGCCCGTGGGTGATCTGCGCGCAGGCGGCGGACAGCTCGAAGGCGGCCCGCGGGTCCCTGACGGCCAGGCCGAACGGTGCCGAGCGCATGACCGTGCCGCATCCCTTGGAATCGGGGTTCACCGGGCCTGGCTCGCCGAGCGGAGCCGGGCCGGGAAAGTGCCGATGCAGCCCTGACAGGCAGGCGTTGCCCGGTGCCCGCCGGGAGTACAGCCAGCCCTCCTCGCGCAGCCGGCCCGTACGATGCGGGCGGTCCGGTGGGGGAGGCGCCGGATTGTCCTGGGTGTCGAGCCAGCGCTGGTACGCCAGCCGCACTGACTCCACGGCACCGTCCACGGTCTCGGCGCGGGTGAGCCCCTCCACCGTGAAGAGCGTCATCTGCGTGTCATCCGTGATCAACCCGGTCTTGCCCCGCCAATCGGTGACATATCCGGAAATGCCGTCATTGCCCCAGTGCTTGCGGATCTCCCTGAGCGACTGGAACTCGATCGGCGCCCCCAGCGCGTCGCCGATCGCTCCGCCGAGCAGGCAGCCTCGAACTCGATCCCGGACGTCCATGGGAAGATCCTGCCAGGTCCCCAAGGGCGGCTGAAAGACCGCGGGTCATCGATGGCGGCTCGCCCGGCGGCAGACAGGAGAAGCCAGTGATTCTCCCCATCGAGGACACCCCGCTGCACCGGCTGCCGAATCTGGCGAGGCACCTCGGCATGGACCCAGACCAGTTGTGGGTCAAGCGGGAGGACCTGACGGGCCTCGCCGGCGGCGGCAACAAGGCCCGCAAGCTGGCCGCGATCGTCGCGCACGCGATGGCCCAGGGCTGCGATCACCTGGTGACCGGCGGGGGAGCGCAGAGCAACCACGCCAGGATGACCGCCGCCGCGGCCAACATCGCCGGCCTCGACTGCGACCTGGTACTCACACCGAGCATGCCAGGCGACGAGAGCGGCAATTTCCTGCTGGACCGGATACTCGGGGCGCACATTCACCGCCTGGACGCCGCGGCGATGCCGTACCACGAGCTTGAGGCCGCCATCCAGGCGCGTGCCGACCGGCTCGCCGAGCAGGGACGCCGACCGTACGCCATCCCGATCGGCGGCTCGTCGGCGCTCGGCGCGGCCACGTACATCCAGGTGGCCCGCCAGCTGAGGCAGCGGCTGGACCCCGACCTGGTCGTGGTGGCCGCCGGTTCGGGCGGCACGCACGCCGGCCTGGTCGCCGGCTTCGGTGACCACGGCAAGGTGCTCGGCATCGACGTCGGCGCGCGCCCCGGGCTGAGCGCGGCGGTGGAGGAGCTCGCCGCCCAGGCGGCGAGCCAGGCCGGCCTGCCCCGGCCCGCAGGCCGGTGCCGGATGGATACCGCGCAGGTCGGGGCGGGGTACGGGGCGCCCACGGACGCGGCGTTGGCGGCGCTGCGGGTGGCGGCCAGGACCGACGCGTTGCTGCTCGATCCCGTCTACACGGCCAAGGCGATGGCGGGCCTGTTCGCCGCGGTGCGCGCCTGTCCGGGGACGCTGGTGGTGTTCCTGCATACCGGTGGTCTGCCGGGGTTGTTCGCCTCGCGGTATGCGGGGTGGCTCACCAGTTCGCTGCCAGCCTCCTCCGCAGCCGGGCCAGGAACAGCGGCGGAACCTTTCTGACCTCGCGGGCACCGATCACCTGGAACAGCGCTCGCCTGTCGGTCATGTCGCCCTTGCCGCTCGGTTCCCTGCCGAACATCGCGACCAAGGCCGTCGTGATGCCCGTCTTCTCGCTCCACTCCACCAGGGCGCGGCACTCGGCGGGATCCTCGCCGAAGAACTCGTCGAACAGCAGCAGGCAGCCATCGGACAGCAGCGGCGTCACCCAGGCCAGCGCGCAGGCCGTGGCGGATTCGAGGTCGGCGTCGAAATGGACCAGGCTGACCTGGTTCACCTCGGCGGCGAGCTCCGGCGTGAGGGAGTCCTCGAAGAACCCCTCGACGATCCGGACGCCCCTGAGCCGCGGCACCGGCGTCGCGAAGGTGCCCGCGCGCAGGTGCTCGTAGCTTTCCGGAAGCCCTTGGAAGGAGTCGCAGGCGTAGATCCGCTTCCTGCGTTGCCGGCGATCCCAGAGGCCGCTACGCCACAGCTCGTCCCTGATCACCCGGGTGGAATACCCCTTCCAGACGCCGAACTCGACGATGTGGCCGGGCACGGCGCGGGCCAGCTGCACGGACAGTTCGATGACCTGGGCACGGGAGGGGAAGGTGACCTTGCCCCTGATCCCCGTCCAGTCCCCGGGAGTGCCCCGTAACCACGTCTCGTCGAGCAGCCGGTTGTCGGCCATGAGAGGTTCCTCCACTTGTCGCGACTCCGGCCCCCCGGAGACCCTCCTCATGGAAGCAGTGCCGACACGCGCGGACCATGCAGAATTACCGGCCCGGCACGGGAGGCCTCAAGTGGTGACGAAGTCCGCGATGACCACGGTCGCGTCGTCCTTCGGCTCCACGGCGGCCATCTCGTCGAACACCCTGTCCAGACAGGCGGCGGGGGACTGCCCACCGGCGAACAGCTCCCTCATGCGGGGCACGCCGAGGGCGCGGATCGCGCCGTTCGTGACGATGACGACGCGGTCACCCGGACGGAGGGACACGGTGCCGACCTGCGGATCGGGGTCGGACGCCAGGCCGATCCAGCGCGGCGGCGAGCCGTCCGCCAAGGAGTGCGGCGTGGTGATCTGCTGAGGCGGCTCGCTCTTCGCGCAGTGCCAGATCGCGCCGTCGCCGACGTGCGCGAAGCGCAGGCACGGGCCGTCCTCCGGGTCGAGGATGATCAGGTCCAACGTGCTGACCAGGCCGGACGTGGCGGGGTCGCGCAGGTAGGCGGTACGCACGGAGTGATGCACCGCCTGGGCCCAGTCGTCCATGTCCGCCTCCCGCGTCCCCGTGTAGTGGGGCCGGGCGGCGACCACGGCACCCAGGACCAAGGCGGCAGAGGCCTGGCCGCCCGTTCCGCCGCCCGTTCCGTTGGCCGCGCCGTCGTTCGCGCCGTCGGCCAGGCGGTCGGCCGGGCCGTCGTCCGCGGGACCATCCGCGGGACCGTCCGCGGCGTCGTCCGCGCCGCTGGCCGCCGCGATCAGCCGTTCCTGGATGACGTACGCGTCGGACGGCCGGCGGTGCGAACCCTCGTACGTACCGCCCACCGCCGACAGCCGCGGCCGCGCCATGGGCATGCCGGCCGGCCAGGTGCCGCGCTGACCACGAACCGCCATCACAGACAGACAGGAGAGCAGAATCGTGATCACGATGAAGGTCATGAGGTCCCCTCTCGTCGCGGTCATCGCGACACGCGCCCAGTACACGCCCGCGCGAGACGACGGCGACTGACGGCCGATCAGCCGTCATGCGGCCCGGCCGCCGGTGGTCCAGGGTGCGAAGACGCGGTGCATACCGCAGGAGAGCCGGCCCGAGGAAAACAGCCATGCGACACCCCGCTCGTCCCTACCGGGTGCGTTATCGTGAGACCCGTTTTGTGCTCTCATCGCGAGCGGACGGCGCATGGCTCACCCCGGTTCCACGAGGTACGACTCGGCGGCCAGGCAATTGGAGAAGGCCGTCGCGCGTACGGCCGCGGGAGCGCGGGTCGCGGTGGGCCTGGTGGCGGTCATCACCGCGACGATCGGCGCCGTCCCGCCGGTCTCCGCCCGGTGGCTGGTGCCCATGCTGGTGGTCGAACTCGGGTGGACGCTGCTGTTCGCCCGCCTGGTGTGGCGCAGGGAGTTGCTGCCCATCTGGCTGGCGGCCGGTGATGTGGCCATCACCGTCGCGTTATGCCTCGCGCAGCGCGACCTCGTGGCGAGGGCGGCGCTGGAGGCCGGCGCGAGCTGGATCGCGGGGCTGGTCACGATGACCATCGTCGTCGCCGGGGTCGCCTGGCCGCCCAAGGTGGCCATCCCCACCGGCCTGGTCATCTCGGGGGCCTATCTGGCCGGGGCGCGGCTCGCGTCCCCTTCCCCGGACGTGATCATCACGACGGGGACCCACTTCGTCCAGATTCTCTCGATCGTGGTGCTGATGATGCTGCTGCGCCGCTCCTCGGCCTCGGCGGACGCCTTCCTGAAGGAGAGCGCGCGCGCCGAGATCGCGCTCATGGTGGAGCGGCTGCGCCGCGAGGACGAGCTGCGGCAGGTCGGCAGCATCCACGAGACGTCACTGCACACGCTGACGATGGTCGGGCTGGGCACCTACGACGGGCCCTCGCCGACCCTGCGCGACCAGGCGGCGACCGACCTGTCGGCGCTGGAGAAACTCCGTGACACGCCGCGCGCCGGCTCCGCCTCCATAGCCCTGGACACCCTGCTGGACGAGGTGGCAGGGCGGATGACGGGCCTGGACGTCCACCGGAGCCTGGTGCCGGAGACCGTGCCCGGGGACGTCGCGGAGAGCTTCGCCCGCGCCGTCACCGAGGCCCTGGCGAACGTCGCGCTGCACGCCGGCGTACGCGAAGCGGAGCTGCTGTCGAGCAGGCACGACGGCGAGATCCGCGTGGAGGTCGCCGACGAGGGCCGCGGGTTCGACCAGGACCGGCTGCCGGCCGACCGGTTCGGCGTTCGCGGATCGATCCTCGACACGATGCGGTCCCTGCCGAACGGCGGCGCCGAGATCTCCTCAGGCGGCCAGGGCACCCGGGTGAGACTGTGGTGGCGGCCGTGACCGAGGAGATCGAGCAGGTCGCGCAGCGCTATGCCCGCTACACCGCGATCGGCGCGGTGATGATCGCCCTGCTCTGGCACACCGGCTACGACCTGACGGTCACGATCACCGGCTGGGACGACTTCCGCTGGCCGGTGGTGGCGGCGGTGTCCTGGATCCTGTACACCGTGATCGCGGTGGTGGCCGCGTCGGCGCTGCTGCGTTACTCCAGCGGACCGCGCAGGGGGCGCGAGCTCGCCATCCCCGCGCTGGCCCTGGCCATCGCGGTGATCGTGGCCTGCTACCCGAAGGACCTCATCGCCCCCATCGACTGGGGCTGGGGTTCGGTCGGCTGGCTCGGCGTCCTGCTCCTGTGGAACCGGCCGCGCGGCCGGGGCGAGCTGCTCGCCTTCCTCACAGCCAACGCCGGCATCATGCTGGCGGCGATGGCCGTGACCGGGACGCTCGACCGCGTCTCCATCGCCAAGTACCTGATGGTCGAGGTCGGCAGCATCACCCTGCAGCTCGGTTACCTGGCAGGCTGTCATACCCTCCGCGTCCGCGCCGAGGACGCCGTGCTGCTGGCCCGCCGGCTGGCGGCCGACGACGCCTGGCGGGAGTCCGCCCGGCGCATCCACGCCGACCGGCTGCGCAGGTACGACGCCATCCGCGACGTGGCGGAGTCGCTGCTGAAGCAGCTCGCCGACGGCGCCGATCCCGGTGATCCCCGCGTACGCGCGGACTGCACGGCCGGGGCCATGCGCTTGCGCCGCCTCATCACCGAACGGGAGGATGTGCCCGACGAACTGGTGTCGGCGCTGCGCGAACGCATCGACGCGGCCGAGCGGCGCAAGGTCCTGGTGACGGCGCCGCCGTTCGGCGACAACCTGCCCGACCTGCCGGAAGGCGTACGAGAGGACCTGCTCAGAGCGCCGATCCTGGCACTGGACGGCGCCAGATCGCGGGCCAGGGTGACCGTGTCCGCGATGTCCACCATGATGAGCGTGGCCGTCGTGGCCGACAACGACGACCTGCCCATCAGCCCGACCCCGATCCGCGAGCCCAGCGGCGTCGTCGTCACCTATCAGCGGCAGGGAGGGGAGGTATGGGTCAACAGCATCTGGCAGGGCCCGTGACGGTCGCCTTGGTGGAGGACCACCAGGTCGTGGTGGACGGCGTCAGATCGTGGTTCGGCCCGCCCAGCCCGGTGGAGCTGGTCGCCCAGGGGTCCACCATCGAGTCCGTCCGCGGCACGGCCGCCGACGTGCTGATGCTCGATCTCAACCTCAACGGCACCCTGGTCATCGACCGCGTCGCCGAGCTGTGCGGCGGCGGGCAGCGGGTCATCGTCTTCTCCGAGCACGAGGAGCCGGAGACGGTACGCGCCGTGCTGGACGCGGGGGCGTCGGCGTTCATCGGCAAGGGCCGGGCCACCCGGGAGTCCTGCCTCGAGACCATCCTGGAGGTGGCCGCCGACAAGCCGAGCATGACGCCGCCGATGGCGCAGGCGATCGCGACGGACGAGAGCCCGTACCGGCCGCAGCTGTCGGACAAGGAGCGGGCCGCGCTGCTGTTCTGGTTCCAGTCGATGTCGAAGGCGTCCGTGGCGGCCCGGATGGGGATCAAGGAGCGGACCGTACGCCAGTACATCGACCGGGCCCGGGTCAAGTACGCGGCGGCCGGACGACCCGCGCCCACCAAGGAGAAACTGCTCATCTGCGCCATCCAGGACGGCCTCATCCGTCCCGACGAGGTGATCGTCTACACCTCCCTGGCCGCTCGGGAGAAGTGACAGGCGCGGCAACCCCTTCTCGATCGGGTGATGCCGTTGCACCATCGTGGACATGCGTGCCCTCGTCCCCGGCGACCCGCGCCAGCTCGGTGAGTACTGGCTGGCGGGACGGCTGGGGGAGGGTGGGCAGGGTGTGGTCTACGAGGCGTACGACCCGGCCGGGCAGCGCGTGGCGATCAAGGTGCTGCACCCCGGGGCCGGGGCGGAGCTGCGTCTCCGGTTCGCCAAGGAGGCCGCGGCGACCCGGCAGGTGTCGGCGTTCTGTACGGCCCGGGTGCTGTCGGTCCGGCTCGACGACCCCCGGCCGTACATCGTCAGCGAGTACGTCGGCGGTCCCAGCCTGCGCCGGGCCGTCGAGACCGCCGGGCCGTACCGGCCGGACGACCTGCACCGGCTGGCCACCGGCATCGCCACCGCGCTGACCGCGATCCACGAGGCCGGGGTGATCCACCGCGACCTCAAGCCGGACAACGTCCTGATCGGCCCCGACGGGCCACGGGTGATCGACTTCGGGATCGCCAGGACGTCGGAGATGTCGCTCACCCCCACCGGGCAGAACGCCGGGACTCCGGCGTTCATGGCCCCCGAGAGCGTCATCGGCGAGCGCGCGGGCCCGGCCGTCGACATCTGGGCGTGGGGCGCGGTCGTCCTGTACGCGGCGACCGGCCGGGACCCGTTCACCGGCGAGAACCTGGCGGGGCTGCTGCACCAGATCCTCGCCGCCGTCCCCGACGTGTCCGTGCTGGCCGAGCCGCTGCGCACCCTGGTGACGGCGGCCCTCGCGAAGGACCCGGCCGACCGTCCCAGCTCCCGGGGCCTGCTGCTGGCCCTGGTCGGCGGTCAGGACGTCACCCCACGTGAAGACGGCGGCACCCAGGCCCTGCTGACCGAGGGAAGCAGGGCGGCCGAGGTGATCCGGCCGCCCGCCCGGCTCGCGCAGCCACCCCTGGAGCTGGTGGCCGAGCAGATCTACCGGCGGCTGCGCGGCACCGACCAGGCGGTCGTGCCGCAGATCATGCTGCGCCTGGTGATGCCCGGCGAGGGCGCCGAGGACATGCTGCGCAGGGTGCCGGCCGGCGAACTCGACGACGGCGTCGTCGACCCGGCCATGCTGAACCGGGTGCTGCTCGGGTTCACCCGGGCCGAGCTGGTGGTCCGCGACGACGACACGGTGTCGCTGGCCAACGCGGCGCTGCTGCGCGCCTGGCCGCGGATGCGCGGGTGGATCGACGCCGACCGGGCCGGGCTGCGGATCCACCGCAGGCTCGGCGAGGCCGCCCAGCGATGGGACGCGCACGGGCGCCGTCTCGGCGACCTCTACCAGGGCGGCTCCCTTGAGGCCGCGCTGAGCTGGGCCGCGACGGGCCGCCAGCACGTGACCCTGAACCTCGTCGAGAACGCCTTCCTGGAGGCGGGCCTGGCCTACAGCCGGGTCCGGGCCCGTCGCCGGCGGCAGGTCATGGCGGCGCTGGCCACCATGCTGGTCATCGCGCTGGCCGCCACGGGCGTGGCCGCCGGGCAGCGGGCGGCGGCCGTACGGGAACGGGACATCGCGGTGGCCCGCAAGACCGCGATGCTCGCCGAGACGCTCCAGACCTCCGACCCCGTCAGGGCCATGCTGCTGAGTGTGGCGGCCTGGCGGATCGCCCCGGTCCAGGAGGCGCGGGCCGTCCTGTACAGCGCTCTCGCGCAGCGCGAGCTGACCGTGCTGCCGCCGCCGGCCGCCGGGGCGGACGCGCGTTTCGACCTCAGCGCCGACGGCCGCGTCCTGGCCGTCGCCGACGCGGGCCGGGTGACGCTGCGAGCGGCCGGCCGCCCGGTCCGTACGGTCGCCGGAGTGGGTACGGATGTGCGCGCGATCGCCCTGAGCGGCGACCAGGCGAAGGTCGTGGTCTGCGGCCCCGACACGGTACGCGTGTGGGACGTGGCGACGGGCCGGCCCGGACCGCGGATCGCCGGAACCGCGCTCGGCGCGACACTCAGCCGTGACGGCCGGCTGCTGGGCCTGGCGACGACCGACGGCAGGGGCGAGGTCAGGGACGTCCGTACCGGCGTACGGGTCATGGGCACGCGGGACGAGCGGATCGACCGGATCACGATCTCCGACGACGACCGGTACGCCGCCGCCACCTTCACCGACGGCCGCTACGAGCTGTGGGAGCTGGGTTCGCGGCGCCGGATCCGGGGGTCGGGCAGCGCGGTCGCCTTCGGGCCCGGGACGGCCGCGATCGCCACGGGCGGCCAGATCCGGCTGTGGGACCTGGCGGCCGGGCGGTTCCGCCGGGAGTCGCTCGTCGACGGCATCACGGCGGCCTGGCTGTCCTTCAGCGCCGACGGGCGGCTGCTCATCTCCTACGACCGCGCGGCCATCGCCATCTGGGATGTCGCGACGGGCGAGCCGACGCTGCACTACCCCCTGACCGACACCTCCGGCATGCCCTCGGCCCGGCTCGACGCCGGGCACACGCGGCTCAGCTACCTGCTGGGCAGGGGCGCGGTGGCGGTGCTGGACCTCACCATGGGCGTGCACGTGGCCGGTTCGGCGAGCGCGGCGGCGTTCGACCCCGCGGGACGGTTCGCCGCGCTGCAGACCGAGCGTGGCCTGGTGCTGTGGGACGTCGCCGCCGCCCGGTCGCTGGGCACTCTCGGCTACCGGGATTCCGCCACCACCACCGATGCCGATGACGCCGCCGACGGCGCGTACGCCCTGGCGTTCAGCCCCGATGGGCGGACGCTGGCGGCCGGATCGGCCGGTACGACCACGGTCACCCTGTGGGATGTGGCGAGCCGGACCGCGACCGCGCGGCTGCCGATAGGCGGCCGGCAGTACATCGACGGCCTCGCCTTCAGCCCCGACGGACGGACCCTGGTCGTGGCGCCCGCCGGAGGCCGGGCCGAGCGGTGGGACGTACGCCTTGCTCAGCGACTGCCCGACCTGCCGCGGGACGGGTTCGACGCGATGGCCGTCCGGCCCGACGGCAAGACCTTGGTGATCGGCGGCAGCGACGCCGCCCTCATCGACCTCGCCGCCGGGAACGTCATCCGCGACAGGCCGTTCGGCGGCAGCGTCGACGGGGTCAGGTCGCTGGCCTACTCCCCGGACGGCTCGACGATCGCGGTCGGCTTCCGGCAGCTCGGCGTCGACCTGTGGGACGGGCTCGGCCGCCGTCAGCTGGGACGGCTGGCGCCCGGACGCGGCGAGTTCGACACGGTCATGGCGATCGCCTTCCACCCGGCCGGCGCCATCCTGGCCACCGGCGGCAGCAGCGGCCAGGTCCAGCTGTGGGACGTGGCGGCCCGCACGGCCCTGGGGGATTCGTTCAAGGCGCACGCCGGCGGGGTGCTGGCCCTGGGGTTCTCCGGCGACGGCCGGCACCTGCTCAGCATCGGGGACGACGGCACGATTCACGATATCCCGGTCGATCCCGCCGCGGCCGTGGCCCGGATCTGCGCCCGCGCGGGCGTCGGCCTGGCCCCGGCCGACTGGGACAGGTTCATTCCCGAGATCTCCTTCAGAGAGGTGTGCTGACCATGGCGACCCCGAGAACGACCCCGCGGACGATCCTGTGGAAGCTGCTGCGCGATGACGGCCTCATCGAGTCGGTCGACATCACGCCGGTCCCCGTGATCTCCGGCGTGCCGCTGGCCGTCGACGTCGCGACCTCCGGCGTACGCGACCTGCGAGGTTTCCTGCGCGGCCCTGGCGGGGAGCGGGAGAAGCTCGTGTTCGAACGCGTCGAGAGCGGCGAGTTCGGCGACCTGTGGCGGGCGGAGAGCGTCGTGAAGGTCACGGGGACCTGGCGGGTGCGCATCGGCGCCCGCTGTGACGCCGTGGAGGACACCTTCACGGTGGTGACCGAGGCCGAGTCGGGCGTGGAGACGCGGATCGACGGGTTCGGCCTTTCCCCCGATCCGGTGCGCGAGGGCGACGAGCTGACCTTCACCGGTGTCCTGCAAGCGGACGCGGACGTCAGCGGCCTGCCCGTCCTGCTGGAGTTCCGCGAGGACGACGAGTTCGCGTGGACCGAGATCACCCGTACGGACACCGGGAGGGAGGGGGAGTTCACCGCCGTCGTGATCGCCCGGAACTCCGGCTTCTGGCGGGCGGAGTTCCCCGGCTCCGGCACGAGAGGCACCGGGAGAGGGCTGTCCGCCGATGCCGAGGCACTGCGCGGCTCGCGCAGCGTCCAGCAGCACTCGACGGTGGAGAAGGCGGGCCTGTACCAGGTGTCCCACACCGTCAACGACCAGTCGGTCTCGAAGAACACGAACGTCAGGCACACCGGGAAGGTGCAGAAGCGCGACAACGTCAACGCGCCCTGGACCAAGCTCAACAACGAGAAGGTCGAGCTGCTCTTCAACGGATCCGGCACCAACCGCAAGGACACCACCAAGGGCATGGGCAGGTACCAGATCGACGCCAAGGCGGCCGGCACCGGCACGTGGGGGGTGAAGATCACCAGCTCCGCCAACCAGTTCGCGGAGATCAAGGTGACCGTCAGCTGATGGGCCCGGGATCGCCTGGGGAGCAGTCGCTTGCCTAAAACCCCTCTAAACTGGTAGGAAATACATGTGTACCGAAAATCCCCGGACAAGCCGCTGTCGCGCCGACGGGCGGCCCCGCGGTTCGCGGTGCGTACGCTCGCCGTCCTCGTACTGCTCGGCCTGTGGCAGGCGGTCGCCACGGCGCTCGACAACCCGTCCTTCATCCCGGCTCCGAAAGCGGTATGGGACCGGTTCGTGCTGCTGTCCACGACGCACGACGGCATCCGCGGCTACAGCGGCAGCCTGCTCATCGAGCACCTGGGGGTGAGCCTGCGCCGCATCCTCATCGGCTCCGCGATCGGCGTGGCGGGCGGGCTCGTCCTGGGGGTCATCCTCGGGACGGTGCCCTGGATCCGCATCGTGGCCGAACCGGTGGTCACCTTCGTGCGGGCGCTGCCGCCGCTGGCGTACTTCAGCCTGCTCATCATCTGGTTCGGCATCGATGAGACGCCCAAGCTGTGGCTGCTGGCCATCGCGGCGCTGCCGCCGGTCGCGGTGGCCACCGCCGCCGCCGTACACGGCGCGCCGACGGACCTGGTCGAAGCGGCCAAGGCGCTGGGCGCCTCGCGCCGGCATGTCATCCAGGACGTGGTGCTGCCCAACGCGCTGCCGGAGATCTTCACCGGCGTCCGCCTGGCCGTCGGCATCGCGTACTCCTCCGTGGTCGCCGCGGAGACCGTCAACGGAGTGCCGGGCATCGGCGGCATGGTCAGGGACGCCCAGCGTTACCTGCAGACCGACGTGGTGGTCGTGGGGCTGTTCGCCATCGGCATCTCGGGCCTGCTCATCGACGGCATCCTGCGGGTCGCCGAACAGCGGCTCATCCCCTGGAGGGGTCGTTCTTGACCATCATCCACCGTCCCATAAGGAAGCGCGCCATGTCACGACCGCGTCTCACGCTCCTGCTCTCCCTCGTTCTGATCGCGGCTCTGGCCGGCTGCGGCAACGGGACCGCGGCCGCGGGAGGCGGTGGCGGGACGAAGGCCAAGAGCATCCGCATCGCCTATCAGGCGTTCCCCAGCGGCGACCTCGTCGTGAAGAACAAGAAATGGCTGGAGCAGGCGCTACCCGGCTACACCGTCCAATGGACCAAGTTCGACTCCGGTGCCAGCATCAACACCGCCTTCGTCGCGAAGAGCGTCGACATCGCCGCCATCGGGTCCAGCCCGGTCGCGCGCGGGCTGTCGGCTCCGCTGAACATCCCGTACCAGGTAGCGTTCGTGCTGGATGTGGCCGGTGACAACGAGGCCCTGGTGGCCAGGAACGGCAGTGGCATCTCGTCGGTGAAGGACCTGCGCGGCAAGAAGGTCGCCACCCCCTTCGCCTCCACCGCCCACTACAGCCTGCTGTCCGCGCTGAGCCAGGCGGGCGTGGCCGAGTCGGAGGTGAAACTCATCGACCTCGAACCGCAGGACATCGTGGCGTCCTGGGCCCGCGGTGACATCGACGCCGCCTACACCTGGCTGCCGAGCCTGAAGGAGCTGAAGAAGACCGGCAAGACGCTGATCAGCAGCCGCGAACTGGCCACGGCCGGCAAGCCCACGCTGGACCTCGGCGTGGTGTCCACCGCGTTCGTCGAGGCGCACCCGGATGCGGTCGACGCCTGGCGCAAGGTCGAGGCCAAGGCCCTCCAGTTGATCGCCGGCGACCCCGGCGCGGCGGCCCAGTCCGTGGCCGCCGAGCTGAACCTGGCCGTAGACGACGCCAAAGACCAGCTCAGCCAGGGAGTCTTCCTCAAGCCCGCCGACCTGGCGGCCGCCGAATGGCTGGGCACACCGGACAAGGTCGGCGGCCTGGCGCAGAACCTGGTCGGCGCCGCCCAGTTCCTCAAGGACCAGCAGAAGATCGACGCCGTCCCCGACCTGGCGACCGTGCAGCGGGCCATCTACAACAAGGGTCTTCCCGATGTCCTCGCCCCCTGACCTCGACCGCGCGACCGCCGTACACGCGCATGAAGTCGAGCATGTGTACGGCAGGGGCCGCGACGCCGTGACCGCCCTGGGGCCCCTCTCGCTCGACGTCCCGCAGGGCTCGTTCCTCGTGATCGTCGGCGCCTCGGGCTGCGGCAAGAGCACGCTGCTGCGGCTGATCGCCGGCTTCGAGCAGCCCACCTCCGGCACCGTACGGACCGGCGGCGACCGGCCCGTGCCCGGCAAGGGCGCCGGCATCGTCTTCCAGCAACCCCGGCTGTTCCCCTGGAAGAGCGTGGGCGGCAACATCGAGCTGGCGCTGCGGTACGCGGGCGTGCCCCGCGAGGAGCGCGCCCGCCAGATACCGGAACTCCTGCGGCGAGTGGGTCTGCACGACGTCGCGCACCGCCGGATCTGGCAGATCTCCGGCGGCCAGCAGCAACGCGTCGCCATCGCCAGGGCACTGGCCGGCGACAACCCGCTCCTGCTGCTCGACGAGCCGTTCGCCGCGCTGGACGCGCTCACCCGCGAGCGGCTTCAGGAAGATCTGCGCCAGGTGAGCGCCGAGACCGGCCGCACCTCGGTGTTCGTCACGCACAGCGTCGAGGAGGCCGTGTTCCTGGGCAGCCGCGTCGTGGTGCTCACCAGGCGACCGGGCCGGATCGCGCTCGACCTCGACATCCCGCTGCCCCGTACGGGGCTGGAGCCGGACGAGCTCCGCGCCCTGCCCGAATACGCCGCCCTGCGCGCCACGGTCAGCCAGGCCGTACGCACCGCCGCCGCCCTCAGAGGAGAGTGATCCACATGTCCGTCCGAACCGCAGCCAAGCTCACCCTGAACCCGCTCGGACCGCACTTCGGCGCCCAGGTCGAAGGGCTCGACCTGGCCAACGCCCACGACGACGACCTGGTCGCCGTACGAGCCGCGCTCACCGAGCGGAAAGTGCTCTTCTTCCGCGGCCAGCACCTCGACGACGACGGCCAGGTGGCACTCGGCCGGCGCCTCGGTGAGCTGACCGCCTCCCATCCGGTCGTCGGCGGCGTGGACGAGGCGCATCCGGAGATCTACGCGCTCGACAGCGCCGACAACGGCTTCGCCGACGTCTGGCACACCGACGTCACCTTCATGCCCCGCCCGCCGCTCGGATCGATCCTGCGCGCCGTCATCCTGCCCCCGACCGGCGGCGACACGAGCTGGGCCGACAGCCAGCTCGCCTACGACTCCCTGTCCGAGCCGGTACGCGAGCTGGCCGACCGGCTCACCGCCGTGCACGACGGCAACCGGGAGTTCGGCTACTACCTGGCCCAGCGGCGCGGTGGCAAGGGCAGCGTCTGGGACGGCGACGTCGTCACCCGGCTGGACCCGGTGGAGCACCCCGTCGTCCGCGTGCACCCGGAGACCGGCCGCAAGGGCATCTTCGTCAACCCGGGCTTCACCTCGCACATCGTCGGCGTCTCTGAGGCGGAGAGCCGTGGCATCCTGGACCTCCTCTACGCCCATCTCACCAAGCCCGAGCACATCATTCGCCATCGCTGGAGTGCCGGCGACATCGCCATGTGGGACAACCGCAGCACCGCTCACTACGCCAACCGCGACTACGGCACCGCCCACCGCGTCATGCACCGCATCACCCTGCGCGGAGACCGCCCCGTCGGGCCCCTGTAGGACATCCGCAGGGGCCCGGACGCTGGCACAATACGGATCATGATGTGCACTCAGTGCGAAGGAACGGACCTGGAGCCGGGCTTCATCGACGACCAGGGCGAAGGATCCCAGGGCTACGGGCGATGGATCCAGGGTGCGCTGGAGCGCGGGCTGTTCGGCGGGGCCAAGCGCATGGGGAGAGCCGTCTGGATCATCGAGGCCTTCCGCTGCACCCGCTGCTCGCATCTCGAACTGTTCGTGCGCCCCAGGGACTGACCTCTCTCGTTCACACGGTCGGGTAGAGGAGTTCCAGGGGCCCGGACAGTGCGGCGCGCACCCGCCGGGCGGTCTCGTCGACGAGTACCTCCGGCTCGTCGCGGCTGATCGCGTCCATGGTCTGTGCCGCCACTTCCGCGGCCTCCACCTTCGGAGCGTCGACCTCCACGGTGGCATCGGTGTCCACATAGCCCACATGCACACCGACGACCAGCGTCCCCTGCTCCCGAAGTCCCACGCGCAGCGCGTTGGTGAGCGACCATTGGGCGGCCTTCGACGCCGCGTAGCCGGGGAACCGGTTGTTCGCCCGCCAGGAGGCCACCGACAGCATGTTCACCAGGACTCCGCCACCGTTGGCGGCGAGGACGGGCGCGAAAGCCCGCGAGACCGCCCAGGTGCCCAGATAGTTCACCTCCAGCTCCTGCCGCGCGCCCTCCAAAGAGCCCTCCAGCAGGCCCGGCCCGGCTATGATGCCGGCGTTGTTGATCACGATGGTCGCGTCGGACGCCGCCGACGCCGCGGCCGCGATCTGGTCCGGGGCGGTGACGTCCAGGCGCAGTGGCTCAAGTCCGGGCTCTTCGAAGTCCTCGGGCCTGCGGACGCCCGCGTACACCTTGGCGGCGCCCCGTGCCAGCAGAGCGCGGGTGAACGCCCGGCCGATTCCCCGGTTCGCGCCGGTCACCAACGCGACCGATCCTTCGACTTCCATCGGACACCTCGTTCCACGGTTCCCCTGTACGGGCGTGTGCGGCCCCGTTGCTGCTGAGGCGCCGCCTCCCCTCTCATTCTGGTGCTCGCGGTGCGGCACCTCATCACGTGGGGGTCGTAGCGGTGCCGGTGCGCGCGGTGCCGTCACGTGGTCGTCTCCCGGTCAATCACTACGCGCAGTACGTGCTGCGGCGCCCGGCCCCCATCCATCTACCTGGTCGCCTACCTGAGCTTCGGAGTGTCGTCGATCATCGCAGGACTCCTGATCGCTCTGGCCGGTCTACTGGGGACCGTCCTCGGCTACGGCGTCGCCATAGCAGCCCTTGGGCTGTTCGCGCAGTACTGCGTCAACAAACGCCGCTGACCCGGAAAGCGGGCGGGTTACGACGTGTCCGCAGGTCAGAGCAGTAGGGTCTGGTCGAAGCTCGATCAGGTGGAGCCATCGGACAGTGCTGCCGTACTGGTCCCGCGTAGCCACTGGTTGATGATGAGGTAGTCGGCCTCGGTGAGGCCGGTGCGTGGGTCGATGCGGTGAAGGAGTGCCGGCCCGGGATGGTGCGCGGAGACCCAGGTGCGATCTTTGTCGGTGACCTCGTCGTCGATCCAGGCGAATGGGCGTCCTGCTGCCCAGGTGACAAGGGTGCGGGTCTTCCAGTGCAGGCCGTCGCGTTCGTCCTGCTGCTCGGTCTCGGACTCGTCCGGCCAGGCCACGATCGCCAGCGGGGGCAGTCCCATGCGGGGTGCGATGCACTCGTTGGCGTCGTCCATCCAACTGGTGGCCCAGACCAGTTCGCAGGGCAGCGTCATCAACCGGGCTCCGTGGTCGGGATTGATTCTGGCCAGGAGCGGATTTGCTTCCGCTTGCGGCGACGAAACGGCCTGGTAGGTCGGATACCGATGTGACGGGGCACCGAAGGGGATGAGTGGTCCGTCGACGTCGAGGAAGAGCAGCGGACGCTGTGCGGATCCGGTCACGACTGCACGATATCGAGAGTGGTGGAAGCGTTTGCGGATGCTGGGCATTCCGAGGTTGACGGTGCTCGCGCGAACAGCCGCTTCACGCATGGCTTGAAGCTGCTGCTCCGCTGCCGCCTCAGTACTGTGGCTTCGCATGACCGACACCGAGATTGAGATCACCGCCGACCTGGTCCGCGACCTGCTGCAGGAGCAACATCCGGACCTTGCGGGGCTGGCCATCCGCGAGGTGGCGGGCGGCTGGGGCAACCAAATGTGGCGCCTCGGGGACGAGTTGGCCGTACGCATGCAACGCATGGACCCCACCCCGGAGCTCCAGCTCAAGGAGCGGCGGTGGCTACCTGTGCTGGCCCCGCGCCTGCCGCTCCCGGTGCCGACCCCGGTGCGATTCGGCGAACCGTCCGAGCGCTTCCCCAAGCACTGGACCGTGATGACGTGGGTTCCCGGCGAGCCGCTGGACCACGGCTCGATCAGCCGCGGCGCCCACGCGGCCGACACGCTGGCGAGCTTCCTCCAGGCGCTCCATGTGGAGGCGCCCGCCGAGGCCCCGGCCAGTTCGGACCTCGGCGCTCACCCCAAGAGGTGCACGGGCGGCTTCGAGCAGTTCTTGCAGGCCATTGACCCCGACGCCGTCGGCGATGTCCGCGCCGTCCGGGCCGTCTGGGCAGATGCCGTCGCGGCCCCCGAATGGGAGGGCCCGCCGGTGTGGGTGCACGGCGACCTCCATCCCGCGAATGTCGTCGTCTCGGACGGAACGCTCTCGGGCGTGATCGATTTCGGTGCCTTGTTCGCTGGCGATCCCGCGTGGGACCTGGGCGCCGCGTGGGTGCTGCTCCCCGCGGGCGAGGCCGCACGGTTCTTCGACGCGTACGCGCACGCGGACGAGGCGGTGATCCGGCGCGCCCGCGGGCTGGCCGCTATGAAGAGCCTCTTCCTGATGCTCATGGGACAGAGCGGAGATCGGGGCCTTCCCGGCGGCAAGCCGCACTGGGGACCTGCGGGCCGGGCGGCACTTGATCGTGTTCTGAAGGGCGTTTGATACATGATTCTTTGACTTTTCTCGATCTTGGTTGAGGCCATGCGGCAGCCCACCTTCGTGGATTCATCGATCATCACGCGCGGTGGGGATGCCAAGGTCTACGGCCGTATGCTGCCCGTGGCCCCGATCGAGCCGGCGGAACTTCTCGTCGGCGCCAGCCAGGCTGACCTGGAGACCTTGCCGAGTCGGCCTTCGCGTTCGGCGATCCGGGCGACGAGGTTGTCGCGGATCCCTCCAACCGGCCGCGCTGGGCCGGGTCCGGCCGGAGGAGCGAGCAGCGAACGCAAGCTTAACCGAACTGATCTTGAAGGAGGTTCAAGGTCATCGAGAACCTGTTAGGTGACTGAACGTGACCGCAACAGTCTTTGATAGCCCGCCGCTCGGCGTGTCGCGGGCGCCCCGGCTCTTGCGGATCGGCGCAGCATCATGGGACGGAGTCTGCTCAGCGGTGGCACGTCACCTCGTTAGCCGTCGAAGCGGGCCAGGTAGAGGTCAGCCGGCTTCGGCGGAGTCGAGATGGCGGGTGTCACCGAGGTTGACGACCGTGCGGTTAAAGCTGGCCCGGGACGTGTGCCACGGCAAGCGCGGCACCATCCACCAGGCGTACCGGGACGGCGTGGAGGACCAGCTCGGCTCGCTCAGTCTGGTCCTCAACACCATCGTGGACGACCCGTTACGTCGACGCCGCCGTGGCCCCAGCTACCAGGCCGAGGGCCACGCGATCCGCGAGGAGGACATCACCCGGCTCTCCCCTCTCAAGCACCGCAACCTGAACCTGCTCGGCCGCTACAGCTTCACCGCCTCGACCCCGGCCGCCGGCGCCCTGCGCCCGCTGAGCGACGCGGACGCGCTCGAGCTGGACGAGGACGACAAAGGCGCGGACTGAACGCCCACATCGGGTGACGCGGGCACATCAGGTGGCCGGGTGCTCGGAAATCGCAAGCGCCGGTAGGGGAGCTGATGTCAGGCTGCCTGATATGCCCGACTAAGAGGTCCTAACAAAATGATCTAGAACCGTGTCCCGTGAAGTTGCTGATCGTTGATCTCGACGCCAGGGCTTTTCGGCATCGGGCTGGCGATCGCGTGCATGATCGGGCCGCTGTTCGCACGCTCATCGTCGGGGTGGGCGCGCCTGGCTGGCTGGCCCTGGGCGTGCTTTTCTCGGCGCCGGACTCGGCATGGCGCCGGCCGTACGGTGGACCGGGCGAACGAGAGCCCCGCTCAGCCGCGCCGCCCACGTGGGTGCCTTTTCCATAGGGTACATACGCCGCTCCAGGTCAGGCTGGGGTCGGCTGGGTGAAGTCGCGCGCTCTTCTGCCGACAGCCGCACTGCCAAATTGACCATACTACGTTGAATGGAATATGGTCGCTGCCAGCGAAGCCCATGGGGCTTACGAGAGATGACGATAGACCCGGAAGGACGAAGGATGCTGATGCGCACGAAACTTGCTGCCCTGGTAAGCGCGGCCACGGTCGCTGCCTCGCTGATGGCGGGGGCCACGCCGGCCAGCGCGGCTGGTCCTTGCGGCAGCGGGTACACCAGGGTCGGCGTCTACGCCATCCCGTCGACCGGTACGAGGGTGGGCACTCTGGAGGTCCACTACAACTCCAGCTCGCGCAAGAACTGCGCCCTCACCTACGGCTACGGCTCCACGGCGGGGACCACCACCTGGAAGTCGGTGAAGATCATGGTGGCTGGTGGCGGCTGGTGGGACGACGTCGACGCGGGGAATTATGCGGAGTACGCCGGGCCGGTGTACGTCTCGGCTGCCGGCAGATGCATCGATGTTGAGGCGGCCGTCAAGAATAAATCCCGCCTCTTGTCTGGTGTGCACTGCGGCTGATGATGCCCTGGGCGGGACCGCTGACGATCGCAAGCGGCCGTAGTCTGGACGACGATGATGGCGTTGAATGGGCCCTTCGGCAGATCATCAAGTGGACACGCGAGATCCAGGGCGGCAACTGGGATCATCTTCTACAAGCCTGGACGTACGGCGGTGTGCGGCACCTCATGCCGGTAGTGGTGTGGACGATCTCGCTGCCCTGTTGGCGTGGCGCTGCCAGGATAGGGAGCCGTCCCGGACTCACGGCTGAGTTTCCTGCGCCGCTTAGAGGTCCTAACAGAGGGGTCAGCGGACGAGGCGTCGCCAGCAGATGATGGCGGCGGCGAGGGTCATGAAGGCTTCGTGGATGTCGTCGCGGATCTCCCAGCGGATGCGCAGGCGGCGGAACCAGTGCAGAAGCGCAATGGTTCGTTCGACGACCCAGCGGTGGATACCCAGGCCGGAGCCGTGTGGGGTGCCGCGGCGGGCGATGTGCGGTTTGATGCCGGCGCGCCAGAGGAGGCGGCGGTACTTGTCATGGTCGTAGCCCCGGTCGGCGTATAGGCAGGCGGGTCGCTTGCGGGGACGCCCTACTCGGCCCCGCACCGGCGGGATCGCTTTGATCAGGGGCATGAGCTGGGTGACGTCGTTGCGGTTGCCACCGGACAGGGAGACGGCGAGGGGGATGCCGTTGCCGTCGGTGATGACGTGGTGTTTCGAGCCCGGCTTGGCGCGGTCGACCGGGCTCGGGCCGGTTTTGGGCCGCCCTTGAGCGCCCGGACGTGGGAGCTGTCGATCACCGCCTTGGACCAGTCGAGCTGGCCGGCGGCGTGCAGTTCGGCGAGCAGAAGCTGGCGCAGCCGATCCCACACGCCGGCGGCGTGCCAGTCGCGCAGCCGCCGCCAGCAGGTCATGCCCGAGCCGAAGCCCAGCTCCTGAGGCAGGAACTCCCACGGGATCGCGGTGTAGAGCACGAACAGGATGCCCTGCAGAGCGAGCCGATCGTCCAGTCGTTTGCGCCGGGATGATGCTGTCGCCGCTCCACCTTCGGTAACAGCGGTTCGACGCGCTCCCACAAGCTGTCCGGCACGATCCAGGGCAGCTGCTCACCCTTCTTCATGCAGAGACCAACGATCAAGAGGGCCCCTGGACACGCTCCTAGATCATTTTGTTAGGACCTCTAAGCCTTGATTGATGCGGCCGACCTGGCGGCCTGCTCGATCTTCGCGCAGTAGGCTGCACGGACTTCCTCGTCGATCTGCTGCTCGTTTTCGGCGCGCACCCCGGTCCGGCCGTCGAGGCCCTCGCGCAGGATATCGGCGTGCCCGGCATGCCGGATGGACTCGCCGAGTACATGGACCATGATGGCGAACAGGTTCGTGTTGGGATAAGGCTCCGGCCACCACGGCACGTGGCCGGGGGCGTCGAGGGGAAGCTCGTTGATCGTCGCGTCCGAGTGTTCCCACGTGCGCCGGTAGAACTCGATGATCTGATCGCGGGTCTCGTCCTCGGCCGCCCACTGATCGCTGCCGTCGGAGTCCTGCCACCGGGACAGCGATTCCGGGGAAGGGCGGTCGAAGACCTCGCCGAAGTACCTGGCCTCGACGGTGGCCACGTGTTTGACCAGGCCGAGGAGGTTGGTCCCGGTCGCCGTCAAAGGTCTGCGGGCGTCGTATTCGGACAAGCCGTCGAGTTTCCAGAGCAGCGCCTCGCGGTCCCGCCGCAGTCTCCCGTGCAGGTTGTCCTTCGCGAATGTCTCGATCATGCGGCATGAACCTTCCATGGGCTGTTCGTGGTCTCAAGATCCCGTATGTGGTCCGCAACGGCTGGCAGAGCCGAGGCCTAGGACTCCTAACACAATGAGCTACCGGGAATGACTGTCTATCAGAGAGATGTCGGGGTAGGGGTGGGTTGCGTGACGGCTCGCGGCCGACCTGACCTGCGACGGTTACTGCGCAGGAGAACTACACGCACGCATGCTGTTCGGTGCCGTTCTCTGATCCCGTTGAGTAGTTCGGGACGGGGACCGGGGAGGTGGGCGGGTGCCAGGTGAGAATCCAGCCGGCGGTAAGCATCGCCGCGCCGCCTGCCAGGGCGATTGCGCCGCCTGTTCCGATGCCTGCGGCCACCGCGCCGAAGCAGGCCGGCCCGACGCCCTGCAGCGTCATGCTGCCGGAGCCGAGCAGACCGAAGGCCTGGCCCAGGCCATCCTGCGGCAGGGCGTCCAGGAAAGGCCGCTGCAGGCCGAGACCGTAGGCTAATCCGAAGCCGCAGAGCAGCAGCAGACAGGAGGAGACGCCCACTCCGGGCTCGGTAGCGAAGCCGACCAGCGGCAGTCCCGTAAGCGCAATCAACGGGACTACCAGTCGCTCCCGGGTGGGTGGCCGTAGCAGTCGACCCACCAGCAGGTCACCGACAAGCATGCCGACCGGCAGACAGCCCATCAGCACCGCGTACCAGCCGGGCGCGAAGTGGCGTCCTCCCGCGTAGGCGACGATCAGACCTTCCGCGCCCGCCACGAACGCGGGCGGTAGCCACTGGGCCAGCATCAGTCGTCGTACCGTGTGTCCGCGCAGCAGCAGGCCGGCACCGTGCAGGCTTGCCCGGACGGCCCCGCCATCGCCCCGAGCGCTGCCAGGTGTGCCGCCGAACTCTCCCGGCTGCAGCCGGGGTAGCCGGATGCGGATGGCGAGCGCGCAGCCGAGGTAGAGGGCGGCGCTTACCGCGAGCGCCCGGTGCGGGCCGAGTACCGCGACGACCGCACCTCCCAGTGCCAGACCGAACAATTGCGCGCCGGAGGCAGCGATGTTGTTCAGTGAACGGCCCAGTACATAGGCGTCGCCCTCCAGCGACTGCGCGACCAGCCGACTCGACGCGCCGTGAAACACCGGTGTGGCGAGGGCGACCAGCGCCACGACACCGAGGCTTGCCGCGATCGGCATCCGCACCAGGGCGAGCAGCAGGGCGGCGGCGCACGTCAAGGCGTAGCCGCCGGTGATGAGCGCGCGGGGCGGCAGTCGGTCGGCCAGTGAGCCCAGCAGCAGCGAGCCGAACAGCTGCGGGATGAAGCCGATGCCGAAGGCCAGTGCGCTCAGCAGCGCGGAGCCGGTGGCCGAGAAGACCAGCACCGAGAACGTGGTGATCCGCAGCGCGTCCGCAGTGATCGCGACGGTGCGGGTTGAGAAGAGCAGCCGGAATCGCGGCTCGGCCAGCACCTCCCGGTAGGTGGCACGGTGGTTGCCCTGCGCGGGTTCGGCGGTTGGGGTCATGACGCCCAGCCTCGCCGTGCGCCCACCCCACCCAACAATGATTCGTCGCTCGACGAATCGGAACGGACGTCCTGCGGTAACGTCGCAGGGTGCTCCGCTTCGAAGTCTCCGTCGAGGCCCTGCTGCGCAGCCGCTTCGCACTCTCCCCCGCGATGGACCTCTGCTTCCTGCTGCGCTCGCTCGCCGGCCAAGACCGGCCACTGCCGCGAGCCTGGGCCACCCGGCTCCTGCCGGCCTTCGAACGGCTTCGCCGCGAGACCGAACTGAACGCCGTCCTCGCCCTGCACAGCCCCCAATCCGGACCGAACTTCGTCGCCCCACCCCCGCGCGGCCTCAACCAGACCTGGGCAGACGACCTGGCCATGATCCGGGCCACACCGCTGGAAGCGGCCCGCCACGAATTCGCCACCAACGCGACCGGCCCGTCCGCCCGCGATCCCCGCGTACGCGCAGTGCTGGACTCGACGGACGCCGCCTCCAGGATCGCCGAGGCGATGGACCAGGCGTGGCACGAGCTGCTCGCCACGGACTGGCCGCAACTGCGCGCGATCTGTGAGCGCGACGTCGTGCATCGGGTGGGTGTGATCGGCGAACACGGATGGGTCACGACCATCGAGAGCCTGCACCCGAGCATCGCCTGGCAAGCCGGCGGTATCGAGATCGGCCACTTCCCCCAAGTCGGAACAGTCCGCCTCGCCGGCGACGGGCTCCTGCTGATCCCTTCGGTCTTCGTCGCGAATATCGCCGCCCACCTGGAAGACCCCTGGCCCAGGACCTTGATCTATCCTGCCCGCGGCACCGCCGCCCTGTGGGGCGAACAGGAGACCGTCCCCCGACCGGACGCCCTGACCGCTCTGGTCGGCCGGTCCCGAGCCCGGCTGCTGTTGGCGCTGGACGCCCCGGCCAGTACCAGCCACCTCGCCCGAAGCCTTGCCATGGCACCCGGCGCGGTAGGAGACCACCTCGCCATCCTGCGAGGCGCGGGACTGCTCGTCCGCGCCCGGTCCGGACGGTCGGTGCTCTACCGGCGCACCCCGCTCGGCGAGGCACTGGTAGGCGGCATGGGCTGAGGGATCAGATCAGCACTGCTTTTGAGGCGCCGTCAGCAGACGATTGCGCAGCCGAGGGATGTCGGCGCGGATTTCCCAGCGGATACGCAGTCGGCGGAACCAGCGCAGAAGCGCGAAGGCCGCTTCGACGACCCAGCGGTTCTTGCCCAGGCCGCTTCCCTGCCCGGTGCCGCGCCGGGCGATGAGCGTGCGAATGCCCAGCTCACGGACATGGCGGCGAACCCGCAAGTACCCGATTCCGGACCGCCATCGACATGATCGCCTCCGTCGAATCAGGCAGCGAGCCCACAACACCGACCGAACCGCCGTGTTGATTCTTTACGGCTTCACCTGCTGCGCAATTCGTTCCGGTACGCCGCCCGCCAGGACTGGGACAAGATCGCACGTGCGCTCAAGCCCGTCTACACCGCCCCGACCGAGGAGGCCGCGCTGGAGCGGTTCTACGACTTCTCCGAGGTCTGGGGACGCAAGTACCCGGCGATCGTGCGCCTGTGGGAGACCAGTTGGGCGGAGTTCGTGCCCTTCCTGGCCTTCGACGTCGAGATCCGCAAGGTCATCTGCTCCACCAATGCCATCGAGAGCGTCAACGCCCGCATCCGTAAGGCGGTGCGTGCCCGCGGCCAGTTCCCGAACGAGAGCGCGGCCCTGAAGTGTGTGTTCATGGCGCTGATGAGCCTCGATTTCACCGGAAAGGGCCGCAAGCGCTGGACCATGCGCTGGAAGGCACCCTTGAACGCCATCCACATCGCCTTTGAAGGCCGCCTCACTCCTGCCAACCTCTGAACACTTCAACAACCAAGATCAGCCGTTAACTTGACACTCCCGTGCCGATGGATACCTTACGTTTCTCGAAGTTGCTCTGCACTTTGTCAAGCGCAGGCCTGGCGGATGAATCTGCCATCCTGTGCGGGTGAGCGAGAACAATCCGGAGCGGGACCCTGACGTTGACTGGGTGCGAGTGGTGTTCGACCTTGAACCCGAGGACGGGTGGCCTCCTGCGCGGACCGAGCGTTTGTGGGCGGTCCGGGTCGGTAACGATCGCGTCCGGTTGGGTAATACCCCGTTTTTCGCCCGTGGCTTTG
This sequence comes from Nonomuraea sp. NPDC049141, assembly GCF_040648415.1. Taxonomy (NCBI): domain Bacteria; kingdom Bacillati; phylum Actinomycetota; class Actinomycetes; order Streptosporangiales; family Streptosporangiaceae; genus Nonomuraea; species Nonomuraea sp. NPDC049141. The sequence goes on along the minus strand of NZ_JBEZDR010000006.1, from coordinate 333,789 downwards.
CGCTCGGCGATGTTGTCGTGGTTGCGCCTGATGAGGACGGGGTGCTGTGGGTGAAGCAGGCCGTGGAGTACTCCGGCAACTGCACGATTCGGATCATCCCAGCAGAAGGCGGTCATCAAGTCGAGGTGCGTCAAGCGGTGCTGGACGCCTTCGCGCCGTTCGGGATTGAGGGCGAGGGGATAGAGCAGTTCGGACTGGTCGCGTTGAACGTTCCTTCAGCGGCTGAGATATCTGCGGTGAAGCGGTTCGTGATCCAAGGCGCGGAAGAGGGCCGGTGGCACTACGAAGAGGGCTGTGTCACTCCAGAGTGGCGAGCGACGGAGTAGCCGTTACGGTCACGCATGGCCGGGCTGTGGACCTCGTGCCGTACCGCCCTCTGATGAGATCGCGACGACTCTAGGTGGTGAGTTCTTCGATCATGGCTGTGGCCAGAGTGGCCGTGCGGGCCTCGTCGTCGTCCAGGGCGATGATGACGAAACTGGAGCACTGATCGGCGAGGCGGACGAGTTGCGTGCTCAGCCCGGCCCACCTGCCGCCGTGCCGGTAGATCCGCCGGCCTGCGTGCTCACGGACGCCGAGGGCCCACGCGTAGTCGAGCCGCGTGCCGTCGTCCAGGTGGCCGGGTGTCTGCAGGAGCGCGGAGACGCCCAGCTCGTCGCGTTCCAGGGCCTGGTTCCAGCGGATGAGGTCCGGGGCGGTGGACCAGACCCCGCCGTCGCCGAGGGACAGCGGTGCCGGGTAGTGCGGGTCGAGGGGTGTGGCTCCGGGCGGATGCGGGGCCGGGCCGGACCAGTACCGGCTGTCGGCCATCCCGAGCGGGGCGAACACGTGCTCGCGGGCGAAGTCGGGCAGCGGCCGGCCCGTCGCGCGTTCGATGATGACGGCCAGGCAGACGTAGCCGACATTGCAGTAGCGGTATTCGGTCCCCGGTGCGCTGACGAGGTGGTCGAGCGGGAGAAGTGCGCGGACGACGCCGGCGGTGGTGCGGTCGAGCTTCGCGCGATGGAGATCGTCGAATTCGACGCCCTCGGGCAGGCCGCTCGTGTGGGAGATCAGATGGCGCAGGCGTACGGTGCCCGCCCACGTGGGGAGCTCGGGCATCCACTGCGCCAAAGTCGATTCGGTGTCCAGTCGGCCCTGTCGCACAAGTAGAGCCGCGCAGGCGGCCGTGATCTGTTTGGACAGCGATGCGGTGTAGACGATCGTGCCGGCGGTCAACGGCTCCCCGGCCGCGGTCCGTCCACTGGTCAGGAAGACAGGCGGTGCGCTGTCCTGTTGCACGCCGACCATGAGCGGGTCGTGGGCGCCGTAGCCGGCCATCCTGGTCAGAGCGGCGGTACGGTCACGAAGCCGCGTCGCAGGGGTTCGGTCGGGGTTCGATGGCATCGATTCAGGCCGACAATGCCGCGGTGAGGTCGATCTCGATGAGTTGTTCTCGGTAGCCAAGCGACGCCACTCCTAGCAGTGTGCTGGCGGTGGTGAAGGCTTCAGCCAGTGGTGATGCCTTGAGCTGCCACCACACCGCGGACAGGATGTCGCTGTCCGGGCTCACCACGTAGATCACCGACCGGACCACGTCGGCGGGGGTGGCGCCGGCCGCCGCCAATACCGCAAGGCAGTTCGTGACTACCTGCTCGGTCTGCGCGGTGAAATCACCGGGGGCGCCGACCACCTGGCCGGAGAGGTCGAGCGGACACTGGCCGGCCAGGTGCGCGAGCCGGTCGGCGTTGGAGATGGTCACATGGCTGTAGCCGGCCGGTTCATGAACCGTCGACGGATTGACCTTTTCGATCACCGGCCCATTATTGAAGCGCGCCCGGCGAGGTGTACATCGATTTAAAATCACCGGTGATCTCGTGGTCAGGCCGCGCCAGGCTCTGAGCCCCGGACATCCATCCTCGAGCTGATCGCCGCAGGCGAGACCGCCATGCCGGGCTGGCCGAGCGGTTCGCTTCCGATGCGGCCCGGTCTGGCCATGGTTCGGTCCCGTTTCGGCGGGTAATCGGGGTAACCGGCGGCATCCGAACCATAGAAGAGCCGCTTGGGTTCGGCGAGCGGTGCATGGGAGGCGAACCGAGCCGGCAGATCCGGTTCTTCACGGCGGTCACCGGCGCTCTGCCAAAGTCCGTTTGCGGGCTTTCCCCGGCTGTGCCGTTGAACTACCCGTACACGGTGGTGTGGGCCGGGAAGCCGTGCGGCAGGTGGCGCCAGGCGATGCCGGCGCGGGCCACGTAAGGGATCGCGTTGGCCTGCCGCAGATCGGTCGTGGGCCCGGGGCGGTCAGCTGAAGAACGCCGAACGGATCAGCGGATGGCGGAACGGGGGGAAGATCTCCAGCTCCGCCGACCAGTTCGCGGAGATCAAGGTGACCGTCAGCTGAGAGACCCCGCCGGGTCAGCCGCCATAGGTCCTGACGTAGTCGAACCGTGCCACTGCGCCTGACCTGTTCATCGAGACCAGGCCGATCTTGAGCCGGTCCTTGGTCGGCAGCGTCCACACGCCGTTGTACACCCAGTGCGCGCCGTCCCTGCTGGTCGCGGCGCGTACCTCGGTCTCGCCGTGTGCGGTGTCGGCGTGATGGGACAGCCGCAGCCACATCGTGTCGGCGGTCGGCCCGCCGAACATCGGGCCGTTGAAGACCGCGGTCGGCGGGGTGGTCGTCGGCCGTTCCCCTTCCTTGGCGAACTCGCTGAGCTGGACCACCGCCCCGTTGCCCCGCTGCAGCGGGACCACCGAGTGCACCATCTTGAAGTAGCGGTCGTCATTCTCGTACAGCAGGATCCCGGCCTGCTGGGAGGACTGAGTGGGCGCGAAGTCGATCTTCGTCTCCACCGTGTAGTCGCCTTCCGGCGCGTCCCGCAGCAGCACCGACGCGGTGTTGGTGCCCTGGAATAGCTCGGCGTTCTGGGTCGGCCAGGACAGCGCGCCGCCGGTCATGGTGACGCCGGCCGCCGGGCCGCGTACCCACTGCCAAGGCGAGCCGGGGACGGTGTCGCCGTCGAACTCGTCGCTGTAGGCGGGCAGCAGATCACCCGGCTGGGGGTCGGGCACTCGTTCGGTGACGGGGGTGTACAGCTTCGCGGCCCCGACGTTGTCGGCATCGGCGCTGCCACGCGCGACCGCGCCGACCGAGCCGTGGCGGGCTGTGGCCGCCGGCAGGCGGCGCGTCTGCTCGGCGACCGGGTCACCGAGCCGGTCGCCGCTCACCTGGACGGTCAGCTCGGTGCCGCGCAGCTCGGCCACCACGCTGTGCCAGGTGCCGAAGTCGAATCCGGCCGGCAGCGCCGTCACCGACCTGCCGCGGCTCCTGCCGCCGATGAGCACGTCGGTGACCAGCGCGCGGCGGTCCCGGTCCAGCCAGGCCACCACGTTGTTCTCGCGGTTGACATGGGCGAAGGTGAGGCCGGCGGCGCCGGAGGTGACGCGCAGGTCCGCCTGCGCCCGCACGTCGGCGGTGGGTGCCTTCTTCACGGTCACCAGGTAGGTGGTGCTTCCGGTGTGGCTCGCGTACCCGCGCGCGTCCTGGTCGGTTCGGACAGACCAGTCTCGCGCGGCTCGCCAGCCGGTCAGGGAGCCGTTGTTGAACGTGCCGCCGGCGTCGAAGGAGGTCACCGGCGCGGGCTGGTCGCCTTCGGAGGGGCCAGCTCCGGCGCGTACCACCGGCCAGCCGTCGATCCAGTCCAGCCGGTCGATCAGCAGCGGGCGCTTGCTCAGGCCCGCGAGCCGCCCGCCGCCGATCGGCGGGAAGTCGGGGTCGTCTTTCGAGATGCCGTGGTAGACGAGCCAGTCCTGGCCGGACAGGTCGGTCTGGAAGCCGCTGTGGCCCGGCCCGGTCCAGCGGTTGCCGTTGGCGCCGACCACGATGGCGCCTTTGCTGGTCAGGTCCATCAGGTCGACGCCCTCGTCGTCCACGAACGGGCCCCACGGGCTGGTGGCCCGGCCGGCCTTGACCTGGTAGCCGCTGTAGGAGCCCTGGCAGCAGCCGGCGTCGGAGTAGAACAGGTAGTAGAAGGCGCCGTGCCGGACGACGTACGCGCCTTCCATCCGGCGCCCCCTGGCCACCTGGGTCGCCGCGCCCTCGATGCGGGTGGCGTCGGCGTTCATCTTCGCGACGCAGATGATGTCGTAGCTTCCCCAGTACATGTACGGGGTGCCGTCGATGTCGGTGAACTGCGCCTGGTCGATGTTGCCCGTGGGACAGCCGGTCGAGGACGGCAGCACGTCGCCCGCGTCGGTCCACGGCCCGGTCGGCGTCGGTGCCGTCGCCAGTCCGAGATCACCGCCGTTGGGGGACACCGAGTAGTAGAGGTAGTACTTGCCGTTGATGTACCTGATGTCCGGCGCCCAGAGTCGCGCGGCGTTGTGCCAGGCGGGCTGGGTCTCCGGGGTGAAGACCTGCCCGGCGTACTCCCAGCGCACCATGTCCCGGGAGCGCAGGATCGGCAGAATGCGCTCGCCGTCCTCGCCCTTGCTGTTGAACACCGGGTTCTGGGTGCCGTAGGCGTACCAGAACCCGTCCTTGCCGTGGATCATCGTCGGGTCGGGGAAGGTGTCGACCACCCCCGCCGACACCGGGTTGGCGTACGTGCTGGGCGCCTGCGCCGCCGCCGGTGGGCCGATGACCAGCCCGGACAGCAGGGCGGAGACGCCGAAGACCCGGCTGAGCCGCGACAAAGGATCATGGGTGAGGGGCATGCCGCAGAGTCTGTCGACGCCTAATTTTTCCGTCAATAATCCGGAAAAATAAGCAATTCAGGTCAACCCGCGTCCTCGGATACCGGCTCGTCTTTCAGGCCGGGCTCATGAAGATGAGGCATTCCCCTGACCAGGAGGAGAGCGGGCGGCACGATGAGCACGATGCCCGCCGCCACGGCGAGGACGGTCGCCGTGTTCGTCAGTTCCGACAACGGCCCGGTCAGCGCCTGGCCGAAGGGCAGCAGGCCAAAGCCGCACAGCCAGGCGAAGGAGGTCATCCGTCCGATGAGCTGGTCCGGGATGGCCCGCTGCAGGGCCACCTCCCAGTGGATGGCGTAGATCTCGACGCCCGCTCCGGCGATCACGTACGCGGCGAGGATGGGGAGCGGAGAGGTGGCGAGCAGGAGCGAGAGCGGCGCCGCGGCGTACAGCGCCATGGACACCATGGCCAGCACCCCGACGGCTCTGGGCCGCCACGCCATCGTGATCAGCCCGCCGATGAGGCCGCCGACGCCGTAACACGTGAGGGCGAGACCGTACACGGCGGGCGACCCGAACCTCGTCGTGCTCACGACCGGCAGCAGGACCTGGACCGGCGCCAGGACGAACATGAGGCTGACGGACGAGAAGATCAGTATGGCCAGCACCCAGGGACGCCGCCGCGCCTCGGCCACGCCGGTCCTGATGTCGTCGGCGAACGAGGCGTGGGGCGCGGGAGTCCAGCGCGGCTCCCTGATCCGCCAGAACACCACGGCCGTCACCGCGAACACGGCCACGGTGATCCCGTAGGCGGCGCGCGTCCCGGTGGCGGCGACCAACGCCACGCACAGGGCGGGCCCCACCATGATGCCGGTACGGATCGAGACCGCGATCAGGGACCGGCCGGACATCCGTTCGTCCTCCGCGAGGACGCCTCGGAGTATCGCGTTGAAGGCGGGCCGGATGAACGCCTCGGTGACTCCGGCGATGAAGATGACCACCGCGGCGGTCCAGATCGGCAGGCCGGGAGCCAGCGCCAGCGCGGCGACCACGACGGCCAGGACCCCGTACGCGGCCAGCATGATCCGCCGTCGCGGCAGCCGGTCGGCCCACACGCCGCCGATCGGCAGGAAGATCACCAGGGCGACGCCGCGGACGGCGAGCACCAGTCCGAGTGTCGAGGCGTCACCTCCGGCGCCGAGCACCGAAACGGTGATCGCGACGGCGAGCATCTGCTCGCCCATCACCGAGGCCGTCTGGCTCAGCAGGAGCAGCCGGAACCGGGCGTTGGCGAGGGCCTTGACATCGATGAGAATCGTCTCTCCTGGCGGTCGTGGGACGGAATGGAACGCCTGAACGGCGACCACCGAAGTCAACCGGTTCTGGACGCGGCATTGGGGAGATTTCTTCAACGGCAGATATTCCCGGCGCAAGATCGTCGGCGGCTACTCCCGCTCCGGCAAGCTCCCGCCCTCCTGAAGAGCGGTTATCGCTCCGGCGACGCGTGGGTGTATCTGGTCATCGCTCACGAGTGGGGGCATACCGTCCAGGCACGGACCGATCCCTCGCTCAGGGCTCTATCTGGTCGGCCACGCAGGCCAGGTACAGAGCCAGGCGGGCCTGGTGATCGTCGGCCGGCCGGCCGGACAGCTGGGAGATCTTGTCCAGGCGGTAGAGCAGCGTGTTGCGGTGGATGTTCAGCGCGGCCGCGGCCCGGACGAGGTTGCAGCCGCTCTCGCAGTACGCGATGACGGTCTGGCGCAGCACCGGCCAGTCGGGACGGGCTCGCAGCCCGGCGATGGAGAACCCGGCGAAGCGCGAGCGTGCCCTGCGTGGCACGGCGGCCAGCAACTGGTGGACCCGCAGGTCGCCGATGGAGTGGACCTGCGCGTCGGCCTGGACGCGCGGCCCGAGGCGCAGCGCGGTGGCCGCGTCCTGGTAGGAGTCGTGCAGCCCGGGGACCGAGTCGGCCGCGACGCCGAGGCCGATCGCGACCCGGAGCCCGATCCGCTGGCGGATGTGGTCGGCGAGCGGCAGGCAGAGCGATCGCAGATCGGTGCCGGCGGGCCGGCGGGGGAGCGCGGCGAACCGGCTGGAGGTCATCGCGGCGACGAGGTCCTGGGAGCCGGAGAACGTCTCGCGGATGGCCCGGAGCAGCATCGACCGGGTGCCCGATCCGTCGGGGCTCGGCGCGCCCTCACCGACGTCGATGATCACCGCGGTCCGCTCCGCCCGCAGGTTGTAGCCGAGCTCGCCGGCCCGCGCGACGAGATCTTCGGGATTGATCACATCGGGGTCGAACTGCGCGATGTCGCGGAGCAGGTCCTCCACCGTCCGCTCCAGCACCAGCCGGGAGCGCAGCCGCATCGACTCCTGCAGCATGATCTCCGTCTGCCGCTTGACCACCAGCCCGAATCGCTGGACCCGGGCGGGGGAGCCGGTGATGCCGACCGTGCCCAGCGCCCGGCCGTCGATGATGATCGGCAGCGTGATGCCGGGCCGTACCCCCTGCAGCCGGCGGGCCTGTTCCGCAGAGTGCGCCGCGGACTTCAGGGTGCGCATGACCTCCACCGACGCCTCATGGAACGAGCCGATGCGGCGGGTGTCGCCGCTGCCGATGACCACGCCGTCCGGATCGGTGATCAGCACGTTGAAGCCGATGATGTCGCTGGTGTCACCGGCGATCCCCTGGGCGAGCGTGGGCGTAAGGACCGGTGGCCAGGGCTGGGACATACATCCACCTCTATCGTGCGGATCGTACGACAACGCGCCGAAATAGGCCGCTAACTATGAATTTATCGTCCAATGACGTGCGAGTGAAGCTCGTCTACGGTGGGCGCAATACGAGTTCTGGGGGATATATCGGAAAGAGGTCGCCATGAGGCGGAAAAGCGGCGTTATAGTCGCATTGATCATGATTACCGCCCTGGCAGGGTGTGGATCTGACAAACCCATCGAGAACTCCTACAACACCATCGAACCGGGCGTGCTCAAGGTCGCCGTCCAGCCGTACATGCCCTACACCGCGGTCCGCGGCCAGGACCTCGTCGGCATCGACAGCGAGATCCTCCAGGCTGTCGCGAAGAAGCTGAACCTGAAGATCGAACCCCAGGTCACCGACTTCAGCGGGATGCTCGGCAACGTGCAGGCCCGCCGGGTCGACATCTCCATCGGCGGCATCGCCTGGTCGAAGGAGCGGCAGGCGCAGGGCCTGTTCACCGACCCGCCCTACTACTCGCCGCCGGCGATGGCGGTGCACGGCGACAAGCAGTACACCACGGTCGCCAACCTCGAAGGACTCCCGCTCGGCACCGTGACCGGCTACGTCTGGGTGAAGTCGATCCAGGCCATCCCCGGAGCCAAGCTGCACGCCTACCCCGACGCGCAGGGCGTCTTCAACGACCTGTCCGCCGGCCGTATCCAGGTGGGCTTCCTCGATCCGCTGCTGATCATCTACACCCAGCAGAAGCGCCCTGACATGCGGTTCAGCACCCGCTACCTCACCGCGCCGACCGACGACGAGGTCAAGAAGCAGGCGGCGTACGAGTACCTGCGGCCGTACATGACCAGCTTCTACATCCCCAAGGAGGAGCCCAAGCTGGAGCAGGCCGTCTCCCAGGCGATCAGAGGCATGTACGCCAACGGCGAGATGGCCGCGCTGATCAAGAAGTACGGCGGCGACGCCCAGCAGTTCCTCAAGCCCTCACCCTGGATGGCCCAGCAGCGGCGCGGTGTCGACCGCCCGGCCGGCTGGCAGCCCCCCAGCCTGTAAGACGGAGGCGCGACGTGTTCAAGGTTCCCTGGTCCGACTACACCGACGCGCTCCTGCAAGGGCTGTTGCGCACCGTGGAGTACGCGGCGCTGGGCTTCGCGGGAGCGGTCGTGCTCGGGCTGCTCCTCGCGCTCATGCGGCTGAGCGGGTCGCGCCTGGTGCGGTTGCCCGCCTCGATCTACACCGAGGTGTTCAAGAACATCCCGTTGCTGGCGATCATCTTCGTCACCTACTTCGGGCTGACCTCGATCGGCGTGCGGTTGGGCGCGATCGAGGCGGGCGCGCTCAGCCTGGTGGTCTTCTACGCCGCCTACCTGTCGGAGATCTTCCGGTCCGCGCTCGCCGGGGTGGACGGCGGCCAGCGGGAGAGCGCCCAGGCTCTGGGCATGAGCCCGCTCGGCACGTTCACCCACGTGATCTTCCCGCAGGCGCTCAGGCTCGCCCTGCCCGGCACCAACACCATGCTGGTGGACCTGCTGAAGTCCACCTCGCTGCTGGTGACGATCTCGGCGGCCGAGCTCATGACCCAGGCGCAGCTCATCACGTCGGACACGTTCAGGGCGCTGGAGGTCTACCTCGTCATCGCGGCGATCTACTTCGCGCTCTGCTATCCGCTGTCGCAGGCGCTGCTCTGGCTGGAACGGCGGGTCAGGGCGGGCTCGCCGCTGCTCATGGGCAGGCGGCGCCGCCTGCGCAAGGCCCGCGCACTGCTGGGAGAGGGTTCATGACACCGCTCGTGAGAATCGACGGGCTGATCAAGTCCTTCGACGGCCGCCGGGTGCTCGACGACGTCGGCCTGGAGGTGCGGCCGGGCGACATCGTGAGCATCCTGGGCCAGAGCGGCGGCGGCAAGAGCACGCTGCTGCGCTGCGTCAACCTGCTGGAACGACCGGACGCGGGCATCATCGAGCTGGCCGGCGAGCGGATCCACCCGGCGGCCGGCGACCTGGCGAGGCTGCGCCAGCGCGTCGGCATGGTCTTCCAGCGCTTCCATCTCTTCCCGCACCTGACGGCCGTGGAGAACGTGGTGCTCGCGCAGATGAAGGCGGCCGGCATCGGCGAGGACGAGGCGGTGGCGACGGCCGTACACCTGCTGCGCAGGGTGGGACTGGCGCACCGCGCGCTGGCCTTCCCCGGGCAGATGTCCGGCGGCGAGCAGCAGCGGGTCGCCATCGCCAGGGCGCTCGCGCTCAAGCCCGCGGTGCTGCTGTTCGACGAGCCCACCTCGGCCCTCGACCCCGAGTCGACCGGCGAGGTGCTGCGCGTCATGCGCACCCTCGCCGACGACGGCATGACCATGCTGATCGTCACGCACGAGGTGCCCTTCGCCAGGGAGATCTCCGACTGGGTGGCCTTCCTCGACCGGGGCCGCATCGTGGAGGAGGGGCCGCCGCAGAAGGTGCTCGACGACCCTCGGGAGGCACGGACGAGAGCCTTCCTCACGTCCTACGGGCCGGCACGGTGAGCGCGCCGCCCGTGGTCGTGATCGGCGGCGGCGCGGTCGGCCTCTGCACCGCCTTCTACCTGCGCCGGCAGGGCATGGAGGCGCACGTCGTCGACCGGGGTCCCGTCGGTGGCGGCTCCTCGCGCGGCAACGCGGGCTGGGTCTGCCTGAGCCACTCCGCGCCGGTGCCCGCGCCCGGCGTCGTCCGGTACGCCGTCAGCTCGCTCGGCCGACCTGACTCTCCGTTGTACGTACGGCCACAGGCGACGCTGGCGTTCGCCCGCTGGCTGCTGATGTTCCGGCGCAGCAGCACCAGACAGGCGTTCGAGCGGGGGTACGCTGCCGTCGCCCGCTTCGCCGAGCCCGCCTTCGACCGCTACGGCGAGCTGGCGGCGGCCGGGGTCGACACGACCCTGACCCGGCCCGGCCTGGTACACGCGTTCACCTCGATGGAGGAGGCCACGCGCTTCCACCGCACCCAGCGCGCCATGACGTGGGCCGGGTACGACGTGCCCGCCGACATCCTCACCGGCAGGGACCTGCTGGACCTCGATCCCGCGCTCGGCGGCAAGGTCACGGCGGGCTACCGCGTGCGCGGGGAGGGCGTGCTCGACCCGACGGCCTTCGTCGAGTCGCTCGCCGGCCACCTGCGCAAGGCCGGGGTGCGCATCACCGAGCACACGGCCGTGCGGGGGTTCCGCGTGCGCGGCGGTCAGGTGGCCGCGCTGCGCCTGCCCGAGGGCGATCTCGACTGCTCCGCCGTGGTGGTGGCCGCCGGGTCCTGGTCGGCGGATCTGCTGCGCGGCCTGGGCATGCGGATGCCGCTGCAGGCGGGCAAGGGCTACAGCTTCTCGGTCGACCTCGACCCCGCCCCCGAGCACCCCATGTACCTCGGGGACAAGCACGTCGCGGTCTCGCCCATCGCGGGGAGCACCCGCATCGCCGGGACGATGGAGCTCAGCGGCAACAACCGGCGCCTCGACTGGCGGCGCGTGGTGGCCATCGCCCGTGCCAGCCGCGACTACCTCGGCCCGTGGTACGACACCCCCGACGACCTGATGGCGCTCATCCGCGACCCCTGGGTGGGCGGGCGGCCCATGCTCCCCGACGGGCTGCCCGTGCTCGACCGGGTTCCCGGCACTCCCAACGCCTACGCGGCCACCGGGCACGGGATGCTCGGCATCACCCTCGCCCCGGCGAGCGGCCGGGCGATGGCCGACTACGTCGTCACCGGCCGCCGCCCGGCCGGGCTCGCAGCCTTCCGCGCCGACCGTCCACCCCTCCGCACCGCCCGGCGATAGCGAACGCGCCGCACCCCCCAGACCGCACTCCTCGGACTGCGGTCCGAAAGATCTCCCCCGGCATGAGGTTCATGGGTCTCTGCCCGGAAAGCCATGCATTCAGGGGATATGAGATGTGGGAGCGCGAACGGGAATGGCGTCACGTCGACAGCCTGCTGTGCACGGTCGAAGGAGGCGCGGGCGGGACCCTGCTGGTGGACGGCGAGCCCGGAGCCGGGCGGACGCGCCTGCTCGCCGAAGCCGCCGCCGCCGCGGCCGGACGCCACCTCACCGTGGTCCGCGGCAGCCCGGAGGACATGGGCGAGCTGATCCCGTGCGGCATGCTGTTCCAGGCGCTCGATCTGCGCTTCGAGCCGGCGGCCGGCGATGATGCCGGCGCCTCGCGCACCCGGACCCTCGAACGGCTGAGGGCGGGCTTCGAGGAACGGGCCACCCGGCCGACGCTGGCCGTGCTCGACGATCTGCACGGGGCCGATCCGATGACGCTCATGGTGCTGCGCGCCCTCCACCACGTGCTCGCACCCCGGCCCATCGGCTGGCTGCTCAGCCGCTCGACCGTCCTGGAGCACGGCCGGGCCGCTTTCCTGTTCGACCTCCTGGAGCGGGAAGGCGCCGCCCGGGTCGAACTCGAGCCGCTCTCCCCGCAGGCGGCCGCCGGGCTGATGACGGAGGCGCTCGGGGTGCCGCCCGACCCGGGGACGCTGGCCTGGGTGGTGGGCGCCGCCGGCGGCAATCCGCTGCTGATCAACGAACTGCTCGCGGGACTCCGGGACGAAGGGCTGCTGGGAGCGTTGATCGACGGTGCCGGCCTGCCGCACGCGCATGTTCCCCACCGGCTGCGGATGGTCGTGCGGCGCTGGACCGACACCCTCAGCACCGGCGCCAGGAACCTGGTGGAGACCGTCGCCGTTCTCGGCCGCTCGTTCTCGCCGGAACAGGCCGCGTCCCTGCTGGGCATCACCCCTGCCGCGTTGCTTCCCCTGGTCGAGGAGTCCATGGCGGCGGGCATCCTGACCGCCGACGCGCACGGCCTCACCTTCCGCCACGAGCTGGTCAGGCTCGTGATCGCCACGCGGATCCCGCGGCCGGTACGGCACGCGCTACTGGACCAGTTCGGCGTCCGCACGCGGACCCAACCGGCCCGGCCACCGGCCGGCGCCGGCCTCGGCCACGTCGTGGCCCTCCTGGACGCGGCGATCGCCGAGGGCCGGCTGCAGGAGGCCGAGCAACTGGTCAAGGAGAGCCTCGCCGACAGCGAGTCGGTGAACGGCGTGGTGGAACTGCGTGGCGTTCTCTCCGACATCCTGTATCTGACCGGCCGGATCGAGGAGGCCCTCCGGGAGGCCGAGACGGTGCTGGCCGTACCGGACCTGCCCGGCCAGGTACGCGATCGGGCGATCCTGGTACGGCTGTACGCCCTGGCACACCGGCCGGATGCCGGGAACTCGGTGCGGGCGTACGCGCACGAGGTCATGGAAGGGGCCGCCCGGCACGGTCCGGGGGCCACGGTCGCGGCCCTGGTCGCGCTCGCGGTGACCGAGTGGGACGAGGGGCGGCTGTCCACCGCGCTGGCGTTCGCCGAGGACGCTCGCCGGCTGGCCGGCACGGACGAGTCAGGAGTGCATCGCTACGACGCGCTGCTCGTCTCCGCCGCGCTGCTCATGGACATTCACCGCCTCGACGAGGCGCTGGCGATCCTCCGGGAGGCTCGGGCGGACATGTCCGCCCACGGCCATCTGGCCTGGCTCGCGGACGTCTCCGCGCTGGAGGCCCGGGCCGAGCTCGCCGCGGGCCGGTTCGACAACGCCGTCACCGAGGCGGAGCGAGCCCTTGACCTGGCCACCGCCCTGGGCACACCGCTGTCCGTCATGGGGGCCAACGCCGTCCTGGCCACCGTCGCGCTGCGGCGCGGCGACCTGCGGGCGGCGACCCGGTACGTCATGGAGGGGGCCGGTGGCCCACTTGACGGGCAGACACGGCACGCCCTGCTGACCGCGCAGGTCGCGGAGGTCCGCGACGGCCCGCTGAGCGCGATGACGCTGCTCGCGGGACTTCCCGGCCCACGCGCGCGGCAGCGTTCGATGCTCACCATGGAGCCCTCGGCGGGCGCGTGGATGGTCCGTATCGCGCTGGCCACGGACGACCGCCCGGCGGCCGAGGCCGTCGTGGCCACCGCGGAGGCGCTCAGCCGGGCCAATCCGGAGTTCGCCCTGCTGGTCGCCTCGGCCGCGCACGCCCGGGGCCTGCTCGACGGTGACGGCGACTCCCTCGCCCGGGCCGCCGAGCAGACGGACGACGCATGGGCTCGGGCCTCGGCCGCGGAGGATCTCGGCGTGCTGCTCGTCGCGGCCGGTCGGCACGACGACGCGGCCGGCCACCTGGATCGCGCGCTCGCGATCTACCAGGACCTCGGATCCGCCAGGGACTCGGCGCGCGTGCGCCGGAGGCTGCGCGGCATGGGCGTACGCCACCGCCACTGGAGCTACGCCCAACGGCCGGTCACCGGTTGGGAGAGCCTCACCGAGACCGAGCGCAACATCTCGCTGCTCGTCGCCGACGGATGGACGAACCGGCAGATCGCCGAGCAGAGCTTCATCAGCGTGCACACGGTGGCCTTCCATCTGCGGCACGTCTACCGCAAGCTGCAGATCAACTCCCGCGTCGAGCTCGCCCGTCTCGTGATGACGCAGGGAGGGGCGGAAACCTGATGACTACACGTCTGGGGGATGTGGCGCGCGGACACGCGGTGGAGCCTCGGAAGCGTACGCAGAGGTATCGCGCCTGAACAAGGAGGAGCCGTGTCTCTAGCACCACATGGTCCCATCACGGCGAACCGGGTGCCGGTCGCCAGTTACCCGACATATCAAGAGGCCGAGAAGGCCGTCGACTTCCTGTCCGACCATGGATTCCACGTACAGGGAACCCTGATCGTCGGCGTGGGTCTGCGCTCCGTGGAGCAAGTGGTCTCGCGCATGACCTACCTGCGCGCGATCGGGCTGGGCGCCGCGTCCGGCGCCTGGTTCGGCGTGCTCATCGGCCTGTTCCTGGGGATCTTCTCGCCCAGGATGACCATCGCCGTGGTGCTGTGGGGGCTGATCTGGGGAGCGATCGCCGGTGCGATCTACGGCTTGATCTCGCACTCGGTACACGGCGGACGGCGGGACTTCGTCTCGGAGAGCGGTCTGGTCGCCGACAAGTACGAGGTCCTCGTCGAGTCCGAACTTGTGCCCAGAGCCCAGGAACTTCTCGGACAGATCGGAAAATCAACGGGCTAGGGGGAGCTCGCCATGGCGAAAGCAGTCGGCATCGATCTCGGTACGACCAACTCGGTGATCGCCGCCACGGAGGACGGCGTTCCCACGGTGATTCCCAACGCGGAGGGCTCCCGGACGACGCCGTCGGTGGTCGCGTTCACCGACCAGGGCGAGCGACTGGTGGGCCTGCTGGCCCGCCGGCAGGCCATCCTCAACCCGAAAGGGACGATCTACTCCGCCAAGCGCTTCATCGGCCGCCGCTACAACGAGGTCGAGAGCGAGCTCCACGCGGTCTCCTTCGACGTGGTGGAGGGGCCCGACGGAGCCGTACGCTTCCAGGTCGGCGACAAACAGTACGCTCCGGAGGAGGTCTCGGCCCTCGTGCTGAGAAAGCTCGCCGCCGACGCGGCGAAGTACCTCGGCGAGAAGGTGACCGAGGCCGTCATCACCGTCCCGGCCTACTTCAACGACGCCCAGCGCCAGGCGACCAAGGACGCGGGGCGCATCGCGGGGCTGGAGGTCCTGCGGATCATCAACGAGCCGACCGCCGCCGCGCTGGCCTACGGGCTGGACAAGAAGGCCAACGAGACCGTGCTGGTCTTCGACCTGGGCGGCGGCACCTTCGACGTCAGCGTCCTGGACATCGGTGACGGGGTCGTCGAGGTACGTTCGACCTCCGGCGACGGACACCTGGGCGGCGACGACTTCGACCGGCGCATCGTCGACTACCTGGCCGACGAGTTCCAGAAGGAGCAGGGCATCGACCTGCGCAAGGATCCGCAGGCCCTGCAGCGGCTCTTCGAAGCGGCGGAGAAGGCCAAGGTGGAGCTCTCCTCGGTGACCCAGACCACGATCAGCCTGCCGTTCATCACGGCGGACGCCTCGGGGCCCAAGCACCTCAACACCACGCTCATGCGCTCCACGTTCGACCAGATCACCGCCGACCTGGTGGAGCGTTGCGTTCACCCGGTCGAGCAGGCGATGGAGGACGCCAAGCTCAGGCCCGCCGACATCGACGAGGTGATCCTCGTCGGCGGGTCGACCCGGATCCCCGCCGTGCAGAACCTGGTGCGCAGGCTCACCGGCGGCAAGGACCCCAACATGACGGTGAACCCGGACGAGGTCGTGGCCATCGGCGCGGCGATCCAGGCGGGCATCCTCAAGGGTGAGGTCGAGGACGTCGTGCTGCTCGACGTCACGCCTCTCTCGCTGGGCGTCGAGACGCTCGGCGGCGTCATGACGAAGGTCATCGAGCGCAACACGACGATCCCGGCCCGCAGGACCGAGACGTTCAGCACGGCCGACGACAACCAGGGCGCCGTCGACATCGTGATCCTGCAGGGGGAGCGCGAGCGGGCGGCCGACAACCGGGTGCTCGGGCGCTTCCGGCTGGAGAACATCCGGCCCGCGCCGCGGGGAGAGCCGCAGATCGAGGTCACCTTCGACATCGACGCCAACGGCATACTCAACGTCACCGCGCGTGACAAGGACACCGGCGCCGAGCAGCGGATCACCATCAGCGAGAGCTCCAACCTGGACAAGCAGGAGATCGAGCGCATGGTCGCCGACGCCGAGCGCAACCGCGGCGAGGACGCCAGGATCCGGGAGACGATCGACGCGCGCAACGAGCTGGACTCGATCGCCTACCAGGTGGAACGCCGTCTCCAGGAGCTCGGCGACGCCGTCCCCGTACACGAGAAGGCGCGTGGGGAGCAGCTCGTCCAGGAGGCTCGGCAGGCGATCAAGGAGGAGGTGCCGACCGATCGGTTGCGGTCGCTCGGCGGCGAACTCCAGCAGGTCTTCCACGGGCTCGCGGCCACCAGCCGGCAGGAGGGCCGGCCCGGCGTGCCACCACAGGGAAGGACGGAGGGCGCCGCCGGTGGTGACGAGGACGTGATCGACGCCGAGTTCACCACGTCCGACTCGGAGTGACATGAACGGCCGCGAAGACAGGACGGACGAGGCCGAGGCGCCGGGCGCGCCCGCGGATGCGGTGGCGGACGCGCCCGAGGAGACCGACGCCAAGCTCGCGGAGCTGGAGGACCGGTGGCTGCGTTCGGTCGCCGAGCTGGACAACGTGCGCAAACGCATCGCCCGGGACACCGAACGGCTGCGGGCCGAGGAGCGCGACAGGGTGGCGGCCGAGTGGCTGCCCGTCCTGGACAACCTGGAGCTCGCGCTGGGCCACGCGGCCGGTCAGGAAGGAGACGCGCGCGCGATAGTCGAAGGCGTACGGGCCGTGCGGGACCAGGCTCTCGCGGTGCTGTCCCGCCTGGGCTACGCCCGCCACGACGAGACCGGCGTGCCGTTCGATCCCGTTCACCACGAGGCGGTGGCCACCGTCGAACGGGACGACGTCGCGCCGGGCACCGTCGTGCAGGTGGTCCGTCCGGGCTACGGCGACGATCTGCGGCAGCTCCGGCCCGCGGTCGTGGTCGTCGCGAAGAAGGCGGAGTGATGGCGGCCCGGCGGGACTTCTACGAAGTGCTCGGCGTCGACAGGAAGGCCGACCAGGACGAGATCCAGCGGGCCTATCGCAAACTCGTCCGCGCCCACCATCCCGACGTCAACAAGGATCCCGGCGCGGAGGACCGGTTCAAGGAGATCTCGGAGGCGTACTCCGTACTCTCCGACCCCGGCACGCGCCGCCGCTACGACGCGTTCGGGCATGATTTCCGCCAGGTGCCGCCCGACGTGGACCCCGCGCAGTGGGCGCGGGCCAGGTCCGGCGGCGGGGCACGCGCGGGCCGGGGCGTCCATCCGGGGACCCAGGACTTCGGGTTCGGCACCGAGGAGGGCATCGACCTCGAGGACCTGCTCGGCGGCATGTTCGGCGGCCGCGGCAGGCGGGGCTGGGGGCCCGTGCCCGGCGCCGACCAGGAGGCGGAGCTGACGCTCACCGTCGAGGAGGCCTACCAGGGCGGGCGTCGTACGATCACGCTGCCCGGCGGCCGGCGGCTGGACGTCACGATCCCCCCGGGGGTCACGAACGGGCAGCGCATCAGGCTCGCTGGCCAAGGCGGGCACGGAAGCGAGGGCGCGAAACGCGGCGACCTCTACCTCATCGCGCGGATCGCCGAGCATCCCCGCTACCGCGTGGAGGGCCGCGACATCCACGCCGTCCTGCCGCTCGCCCCTTGGGAGGCCGCGCTGGGCGCCACGGTCGCCATCGACACGCCGGGCGGCGAGGCGAAGCTCAAGGTGCCGCCGGCCTCCTCGACCGGCCGCCGCCTGAGGCTGCGCGGGCGGGGCATGCCCAGCCCGCGCGGCGGCCCTGGCGACTTCTTCGCCGAAGTGCGGATCATGGTGCCGGCCCGGCTCACCGATGAAGAGCGGCGCCTGTTCGAGCAGCTCGCCGCCGTCTCGGCCTTCGACCCGAGGGGGAGTTCATGACCTACGCACTCGTACGGCCGGTGCTGCTGGACCTGAACTCCTTCGCGCACACGACCGGGCTGCACCCGGAGGCCGTCCGCCGGCTCGTGGCGCTGGGCCTGCTCGAACCGGTCAGGGACGCCAAGGGGGAGCTGTGCTTCCCGCCCGCCCAGGTGGCCTTGGCGGCCAGGATCCAGCGGCTGCACACGGGCCTGTCGCTCAACTACGCCGCCATCGGCCTGGTGATCGACCTCCTCGACCGGATCGAGGAACTGGAGACGACCCTGCGGAGCCTGTCCACACGACACTAAGGGGACGACATTGAGGAGACGACATTGAGGAGACGACATTGAGGAGACGACATTGAGGAGAGTGGAGTGGACCCGAACCGGATGACCCAGAAATCGCAGGAGGCCCTGCACGACGCCCAGACCAAGGCCCTGCGTCACGGGCACACCGAGGTCGACGCCGAGCACCTCCTGCTGGCCCTGCTCGAACAGCCGGAGGGGCTCGCGCCCCGGCTGATGGAGATGGCCGGGGCCGACCCGAAGAGCCTGCGCGCCGACCTGGAGGCGGACCTGTCCCATCGGCCCAAGGTCAGTGGGCCGGGCACCACACCCGGCCAGGTCTTCGTCACCCAGCGGCTGTCCCGGCTGCTCGACACCGCCGACCGGGAGGCGAAGCGACTCAAGGACGAGTACGTCTCCGTCGAGCACCTGCTGTTGGCCCTGATCGAGGAGGGCAGCGCGACCCCGGCGGGACGGCTGCTGCACGGCCAGGGACTGACCCGGGACCGCTTCCTCCAGGCACTCACCGCCGTCCGAGGCAACCAGCGGGTCACCTCGGCCATGCCCGAGGCGGCTTACGAGGCGCTGGAGAAGTACGGGCGCGACCTGGTGGCCGAAGCCCGCGCGGACAAACTCGACCCGGTGGTCGGCCGCGACACCGAGATCCGCCGCGTGATCCAGATCCTCTCCCGCAAGACCAAGAACAACCCCGTCCTGATCGGTGACCCCGGGGTCGGCAAGACGGCCATCGTCGAGGGCCTCGCCCAGCGGATCGCCCACGGCGACGTCCCCGAGGGGCTGCGCGACAAGACCGTCTTCAGCCTGGACATGGGCTCGCTCGTGGCCGGCGCCAAGTACCGAGGGGAGTTCGAGGAACGCCTCAAGGCGGTGCTGAACGAGGTGAAGAGCGCGGAGGGCCGGATCATCCTGTTCGTCGACGAGCTCCACACGGTGGTCGGCGCCGGGGCGGCCGAAGGCGCCATGGACGCCGGCAACATGCTCAAGCCGATGCTCGCGCGCGGCGAGCTGCACATGATCGGCGCGACCACGATCGAGGAGTACCGCCAGCACATCGAGAAGGACGCGGCCCTGGAGCGGCGCTTCCAGCCCGTCCTCGTCGAAGAGCCCTCCGTCGAGGACGCCATCTCGATCCTGCGCGGGCTGCGCGAGCGGCTGGAGATCTTCCACGGCGTGAAGATCCAGGACAGCGCGCTCGTCGCCGCGGTGAAGCTCAGCCACCGCTACATCGCCGACCGGTTCCTGCCGGACAAGGCCATCGACCTGGTCGACGAGGCGTGCGCGATGCTCCGTACCGAGATCGACTCCATGCCCGCCGAGCTCGACGAGCTGACCCGGCGGGTGATGCGGCTGGAGATCGAGGAGGCCGCGCTGGCCAAGGAGGAGGATCCCGCGAGCCAGGCCCGCCTCGCCGATCTCCGCAAAGAGCTGGCCGACCTGCGCGCCCAGGCCGGCGCCACCCGGGCGCAGTGGGAGGCCGAGCGTTCGGCCCTGCGCAAGGTGCAGGGCCTGCGGCAGGAACTGGAGACCGTACGCCGGGAGGCGGAGCAGGCCGAACGCGACTACGACCTCAACCGCGCCGCCGAACTCCGCCACGGCAGGCTCCCCGAACTGGAACGCCGGCTCCGTGCCGAGGAGGAACGGCTGGGCAGCCGGCAGAGCGGGCACCGCCTGCTGCGCGAGGTCGTGACCGAGGAGGAGATCGCCTCCATCGTCTCGCGCTGGACCGGCATCCCCGTGAGCCGGCTGCAGGAAGCCGAGCGTGACAAGCTGCTCAGGCTGGACGAGATCCTGCACGAGCGGGTCATCGGCCAGGAGGAGGCGGTGCGGCTCGTCGCCGACGCCGTCATCCGCGCCCGATCCGGCATCAAGGACCCCCGGCGCCCCATCGGATCCTTCCTCTTCCTCGGGCCGACCGGAGTCGGCAAGACCGAGCTGGCCAAGTCGCTCGCGGCCGCGCTGTTCGACACCGAGGACAACATGATCCGCATCGACATGAGCGAGTACCAGGAGCGCCACACGGTCAGCCGCCTGGTCGGCGCGCCTCCTGGCTACATCGGCTACGAGGAGGGCGGCCAGCTGACGGAGGCGGTGCGCCGCAAGCCGTACTCGGTGGTGCTGTTCGACGAGATCGAGAAGGCGCACGCGGACGTGTTCAACACGCTGCTCCAGGTCCTCGACGACGGGCGGCTGACCGACGCGCAGGGCCGCACGGTCGACTTCCGCAACACCGTGGTCATCATGACCTCGAACATCGGCTCGCAGTACCTGCTCGACGGGGTCACCTCCGACGGCGAGATCAAGCCCGAGGCGCGCGAGCGGGTGATAGGGGAGCTGCGCCGGCACTTCCGGCCGGAGTTCCTCAACAGGATCGACGACATCGTGCTGTTCAAGCCGCTGACCGAGGCCGAGATCGAACAGATCGTCGAGCTGATGTTCGATGACATCCGGCAGCGGCTGGCCGAGCGGCGTCTCACCCTGGAGGTCACCGCCGAGGCGCGGCGGCTCATCGCCAACCAGGGGTACGACCCGGTCTACGGCGCCCGGCCGCTACGCCGCTTCATCGCCCGCGAGGTCGAGACCCGGATCGGGCGCGCCCTGCTCAGCGGCGACGTCCCCGAAGGCTCGACCATCACGGTCGACGTCGACAAGGGCGAGCTGAACGTCACCTTCCACGGAGCGGGGTGACGCCTACGTTCCCGCGGTGTGGTCCTCGTCGTAGATGTCGGAGGCCGATCTGACGATGAGCGGGTCCGGGGCGCCGACCACCTCGTGGTCCTTGTTGTCGTAGTCGAACAGGTTCAGCACGTGGCGCATCGCCTCCAGGCGGCCCCGCTTCTTGTCGTTGCTCTTGATGACCGTCCACGGCGCCTCGCGGATGTCGGTGTTGAGGAACATCTCCTCCTTGGCGCTGGTGTAGTCGTCCCACCGATCCAGCGAGGCCAGATCCATCGGCGACAGCTTCCACTGCCGCACCGGATCCACCTGCCTGATGATGAAGCGGGTACGCTGCTCCGACCGCGTCACCGAGAACCACAGCTTGACCAGGTGGATGCCGTCGCGTACCAGGGCCCGCTCGAACTGCGGCACCTGCACCATGAACTCCCGGCACTCGGCCTCGGTGCAGAACCCCATCACCCGTTCGACCCCGGCCCGGTTGTACCAGGACCGGTCGAACAGCACGATCTCCCCGGCGGACGGCAGGTGGGCGATGTAGCGCTGGAGGTACCACTGGGTGCGTTCGCGCTCGGACGGCTTCTCCAGCGCGACCACGGTGGCCCCGCGTGGGTTGAGGTGCTCCATGAACCGCTTGATCGTGCCGCCTTTGCCCGCCGCGTCACGCCCCTCGAACAGGACCACCAGGCGCTGGCCGGTGTCCTTGACCCAGTACTGCAGTTTCAGCAGCTCGATCTGCAGCAGCCGCTTGTCGTGGTCGTAGTCCTCCCGCGGCATCCGCTCGGGGTAGGGGTAGTGCTCGCGCCAGGTGTCGACCCGGCTGCCGTCCGGCCGCAGCAGCACCGGATCGTCGTCGTCGCTGTCGTCCACCAGCAGGCCGGGGGTGGAGTCCAGCAGAGAAACCCGCTCCATGACACCCGACTTGCCCAAATTTCGCCCGGCGATGCCGTTTTCGAATGACGTTCAGGTGGTGTTCAGCAGCGGTCACTCGGGTCGTCACAGGTGTGGATCGCGCTGGTCGACACGGCGCGCGTCCAGGCGGCCGGGGTCGGGCCAGTGCACGCCGTAGGCCCAGCCCGCCAGCTCGAACCAGCGGATCAGCCGGGCGCTGGGATCGAGCTGGCCCTGCAGCACCCCGTGCCGGGCGCAGGCCGGCTCCATGTGGTGCCAGTTGTGCCAGCCCTCGCCGAGCGTCAGCAGCGCCACCCACCGTACGTTCGACGAGCGGTCCCTGGTCCGGAACGGGCGATCGCCGAAGGTGTGCGCGATGGAGTTGACCGACCACGTGACGTGGTGGACCACGGCGTAGCGGACCAGCCCGCCCCAGAAGAAGGCGGTCCAGGCGCCCGCCCACGACATCGACCACAGCCCGCCCACCGCGGTGGGCAGCGCGAACGACAGCGCCGCGACGACCGGATAGGCGGCGTCGAAGCGCCGTACGTCCGGGTCGGCCAGCAGGTCCGGCACCCAGTGCCGGCGGCTGGAGCGCTGACGGGCGGTGTAGAACCAGCCGATGTGGGCGTGCGCCATGCCGCGCAGCAGGGCCAGGCCGTCGTCGCCGTAACGCCATGGCGAGTGCGGGTCGCCGTCGCGGTCGGCGTACTTGTGGTGCCGGCGGTGTTCGGCCGCCCACAGGGTGACCGGGCCCTCGACCGCCATGCCGCCGGCCAGCATGAGGGCGATGCGCAGCGGCCGATGACACCTGAAGGCCCGATGGGTGAAGAGCCGGTGGTAGCCGATGGCGATCCCGAAGATGCTGATCAGGTACATCACCACCGCGATCACCACGTCGCGCGGGCCGATGCCCCATCCCCAGGCGGCGGGCACGGCGAGCGCAGGGAGCAGCACGGGGAGCACCACGAGGACGATCAGGTAGACGGTCCGGCGGCCGGTGGTGGCCGTCACCGTCTCCGCCGTGCCCGAGTCCGGCTGCGGGACGGGTGAGGAGTTCACGCTATCTCCCATGATCGGCGAAGACGATGCGGCTCCTCATTCAACGGCCGCGTGCCCAGAGCACGGCAATGACCTGGAAGTGACGAACCCGTCACTGAGGGGAATCAAAACACTCCATACGGTAGTCATCAAGAAATGGGTATCGGCTGCCTAGGTTGTGGCTACACAGCGTAATGATCTTTGCGCGCTCCGGCGTCGGACGAAAGGGCCTACGGCATGGGTGCTGTCGATCAGACGACCACGGGCGGCCATCTGGAGAGATACGACGAGGCGCTGGCCCGTGCTCCGATGTCCGCGATCGGCCTGGTCCGGGAGTGGATGCGGACCGACTGGCGGGACCTGTTCGCCGAGCTCCGCGAGCGGCGCCCCATCTTCGTCACCCCCGTCTTCACGATCGTGACCCGCTTCGCCGACGTCACCGAGGTGCTCTCCCGCGAGGAGGTCTTCTCGGTCCGCGCCTTCGGTCCGCGCCTCGACGCCGCGCTGGGCGGTCCGTTCATGCTGGGCCGGGACGCCACCCCGATGAATTGGCGGGACAAGGGGCTGATGCGGGTCATGCTCGACCCGCGCGACGTGGCCGGGGTGCGTGAGCTGGCCGGGAGCATCGCCGACGAACTGCTCGTCGCCGCTCAGCCGGATGGCCGCATCGAAGCGGTCCACGGGCTGTTCCGCACCGTCGCCCTGGGCGTGTCCGCGGAGTACTTCGGCTTCCCCGGCCCCGACGCGCAGACCCTGTCGCGGTGGACGCGGGCCATCGTCACCGACGGCTTCGCCAACTTCCTGGGCGATCCGGAGATCCAGGCGGCGTCGGCCCGCGCGGGCTCGGAGATGGTCGCATACCTGCGCGACCGGCTCGCCGACCACCGGGCCGCGCTGCGGGCGAGACAGGAGCTGCCCGACAACGTCTTCACCCGGCTCGCCGGCGTCACCCTGCCCGCCGGGATCGGCCTGGACGACGAGCGCATCCTGATCAACATGGCCGGCCTGCCGCTGGGGTTCGTGGAGAGCGGGCCCGGCGCCATGGTCGAGGCGGTCGAGCAACTGCTGCTGCGCCCGCAGGTGCTGGCGCGGGCCGTCGAGGCCGCCCGCGACCTCGACCCGGCGCGCTTCGACCCTTATGTATGGGAGGCGCTGCGGTTCAATCCGTTCTTCAAGCTGCTTCCCCGGCTGTGCGAGCGCGACTACGTGCTGGCCGCCGGCACCCCGCGCCGCACGGTGATCCCCGCGGGCACGTTCGTGCTCGCCGCGCCGGCCTCGGCCATGTTCGACGCCGACGTGGTGGCCGAGCCCGACGAGTTCCGCCTCGACCGGCCGGCCCACCATCACCAGTTCTTCGGTTACGGCCACCACGCCTGCCTCGGCGTGCATCCGGCAAAGGCCGTGATCTGCGAAGCCGTACGCCGCCTGCTGCTGCGCCCCGGCGTGCGCCTGCTCCCACCACCGGAAGGGCGGATCGAACGCGCCGGCGGGATCTTCCCCGACCGGTTCGTCCTCGGGCTCGGCCCCGAAGACCAGGAAGGCTGACGATGGCCCACCGCGACGCGACGGCGCGGACCATCGCCACCGACGGGGTCGCCAACCGGCTCAGGTTCCTGGCCCTGACCAACGGCCGGCCGTTCTGGGATCTCGTCCAGTCCATCCAGCCGCTACGGCGCCGCCTCAACGCCATGCTGATCGACCACGCGATCCGCGAGATGCCGCCACGGCCGGAGCCGCTGAGCACGATGGCCGACTACACCTCATGGGCCTCGCTGACCGACCGCACCTACAGCGGCCGGCACATGCCCCCCGTCGCGGCGGCCGAGGGCGCCCGGCCCACGCCCGAGCGGGCCGCCGACCTGTTCACCCGGGGCGAGAACATGATCGCCTGCCCACGCTCCACGGTGTTGTTCGCCTACTTCGCCCAGTGGTTCACCGACGGCTTCCTGCGCGGCGACACCCACATCCCGCGTGACCCCCGCAAGAACAGCTCCAACCACCAGATCGACCTGAACCAGCTCTACGGCCTGCGCGAGGAGGCGACGGCCGCGCTGCGTACGTTCGACGGCGGGCTGCTCAAGAGCCAGTTCATCAACGGCGGGGAGTTCCCGCCCTACCTGTGCGAGAACGGCAAGATCAAACCGGAGTTCGCCCCGCTGAGCGTCATCCGCTTCGCGGAGCTCACCGACGCGCAGCGCGACACGCTGTTCGCGACCGGGAGCGACCGGGGCAACATCCAGGTCGGCTTCACCATGCTCACGGTGCTGTTCCTGCGCGAGCACAACAGGGTGGCCCGCCTGCTCGGCCAGCTCTGCCCGCGCTGGGACGACGAGCGCCTGTTCCAGACGGCGCGCAACATCCTCATCGTGCTGCTGATCAAGCTGGTGGTCGAGGAGTACATCAACCACATCACGCCCTACCACTTCCGCTTCACCCTGGACTCGCGGCTGACGACGATGCTGGCCCGCGTGCCCTGGCACCGGGAGAACTGGGCCTCGGTGGAGTTCAACCTCGTCTACCGCTGGCACAGCCTGATCCCCTCCCGGCTTTCGGTCGGCGGGAGCGAGCTGCCGATGGAGCGGACCCTGCTCGGCGGCGCGCTGATCACCGAGCATGGCCTCGGCCGGCTCTTCGAGGACGCCTCCCGCCAGCGTGCCGGCCGCATCGGGCTGTTCAACACCGACCCCCTGCTCCGGGAGGTCGACGTGGCCAGCATCACCGACTCGCGCACCCTCGGTCTGGCCTCCTACAACAGCTACCGCGAGCACTGCAGCTTCCCCCGGGTGCGCGGATTCGAGCACGTCTCCGGCGACGAGCGGGTCAGCGGGGCGCTGCGGGAGCTCTACCGCAGCGTCGACGACCTCGACCTGTACGTCGGCCTGTTCGCCGAGGAGCCCGGCGCGCCCGACGCCATCCTGCCGCCGCTCCTCACGAAGATCATCGCCATCGACGCCTTCTCCCAGGCGCTGACCAACCCGCTGCTGGCCCCCCGCGTGTCCAACGCCGCGACCTTCTCCCCGCACGGCATGCGGATCATCGCGAGCACGCGGACGCTGTCGGACGTACTGCACCGCAACATCCCGGAGGATCCGGGGCCCCGCTTCGTCAGCATGGCACGAAAGGGGCTCCGGTGAGCGGGGACCCCGACCCGGCCGCGCCGGAGAGCGGTCTGGCAGCCGGGCCGCTGCGGGACGCGGCCCGTGAGCTGGTCGACATCGGGGTCACGATCCGGGAGGCGGCGGCCCACACCACGGCCGCGCTCACCGACGGCGCCCTGCTCCGTGCCCTGCCGCACGCCCCCTCGCCGGGCTATCTGGCCCACCGCGCGCTGCTCCGCGCGATCCTCAACCGCAAGGGCCTCGGGTACGCGGTCACCGGCGGCCGGCTGGGCACCCTGGCGGCCAAGCTCGGCGGCATGGTCGGCGCGGAGAGCCTGGCCGTACGCGTGCTGGCCACCTCGCTGCGCCTGCGGATCACCGCCGTCGCCGTCGACCACCCCGAGCTGACCGGCGACCCCATGCTGGCCCGGCTCATCGAGGCGGCCGCCGCCGACCGCGACCTGGAGGCCATCCGCGCGCTCCGCGCCCTGCTCAAGGACCGTGGCGCGGTACGCGCGCTCAGCGGGCTCGCCCCGATCTTCGGCGAGGTCCTCGCCCTGCGGGCGCTGCTCGACGAGAACCCGCTCAACGACGACACCGCCTGGCTGATCGCGACGGGAAAGGGCTACGCCACCGCCGACCCGATCACCGGCATGAGCAACAAGGCCGTCGCGGCCCTCGACACGGGGGAGGGGGCCGCGCGCCGCGTCGACCTGCAGACCGCCGAATCCGCGCGGTTGTGCTCGCAGGGGTCGCTGCTCGGCTTCCTGCGCAACATCAGCGTGGTCGGTACGACCGGCCGGATGCTCATCCAGAGCGTCGAGGGCCCCGACGGGGTGATACGCCACATCGTCCAGGCGCCCGGCATGCGGGCGGGACGGCCGGACGGCGACTCACCCCAGGACCTGCTCGGTGCCTTCAGCAGCGCCGTGCTGGACAGCAGCCCCTACAGCCGCTCGCTGGCCAAGGCCGTCGACGACTACGGCCTGCCCCAGGGCGCCGAGCTGGCGCTCATCGGGCACAGCGCGGGTGGCGCGGCCATCATGAACCTGGCGCAGGACGCGGACTTCTGCGCCCGCTACAAAGTCACCCACGCCGTCGCGGTCGGCTCACCCGTCGACTTCAAGCACCCCGCCGACCCGCGCACCTGGGTCGCCAGCGTCACCAACCAGCACGACATCGTCCCCACCCTCGACGGCCAGGGCGCGGGCAGCTGCTTCGACCTGCATCCCGACTGGTACGTGGTGGACTACTTCGACTCCACCCACCTGTTCCCGCTCTGCCACAGCATCGAGCACTACATCGCCAACATCGCCGACGACCTGCCCGAGGCGCGGCACCGGATCGACGGGCGGCTCGGGCCGTACCGGGGGCCGGTCGTGCGCTCGCAGGCGTACCTGCTGGCCGACCGCCCGCCCGACCCGGAAAGTTTTCCCTTCCTCGCCGTGCCCACCTACGCGGTGGACGGCCCGGACGGGACGGTCGAGCTGCCGATCAGGTGCCAGGACGGCAGCGCCCTCACGGCGTACTTCGCCGCGGACCCGGCGGTGGCGGCGGCCCTGCTGGAGGGGACCGGGCTCGGGCCCGCCGTGCGGGTCGCGGGCCGGGCCCTCGTGGCCGTGCACGCCTTCTCGAACCGGCGTACCAGCGTGGGCGGCTACCGCGAGGTCCATCTCGGGATCGTGGTGCCCGGCCCGTGGCGGTCGCGGTCGCTCCGCGTCTGGCCGGATCTGCTGCGCGGTGCCGACCGGCGGCGCTCGGGCAGCTTCCTGGCCGGCTCCGTGCTCGACGACGACGCCGTCCGGGCCGTGGCGCCGCGGTTGTGGGGCGGCGAGCCGTATCTGGCGCCCCTGGAGTTCGAGCTCACCACCAGGGCCGCGCGCATCGACGTCGGTCCGGTCGACGACCGGCTCCTCACGCTGCGCGGGCTCCTCGGTCCGTGGCTGCCCGTGAGTGATCGCGATCTGGTCGGCTACGCGCGGGGGGCGGCGGACACGATGCTGCGCTCATGTGTACGGACCCGCGGTCTGGGCCGCCTGCACCCCGTGCCCCGGGTGCGGCTGGCGGTCGGGCCGCGGTCGGCGCATCCGCTGGCGCGCTGGCTTCGCGAGCTGGGCCTCGACGGCGCCCGCCCGCTGCTGTGCCTGTCCGCCACCGCCCACCAGACGCTCCGGGAGGCCGCCGTCCTGGTGCTGACCCCCTGACCGGGATGCTGCCGTCCTGGTGCTGACCCCCTGACCGGGATGCCGCCGTCCTGGTGCTGACCCTGACCGGAGGACCGATGTCAGCCGAACCCGCGGCGATCGCCGCCCACGCCGTGATGCTGCAGGCCGATATCCGCGCGCTCGCCGACTGCGCCGTACGCCTGCGCGAGATCGAGGCCAGGCTGACGGCCGCCGGTGGCGCGCCGCCCTGGCTGCGCGACGCGCTGACCGCCCACCACGCCGCGTGTGTGACGGCCGCCGCCGATCTGACCACGGCGGCGGCCTACCTGCGCCAGTACGCCGAGCGGGCGCGCCCCTGACGCGCGCCCACCCGCCGCGTTGTCCGGCCTGTGCCGGGTTCGGACCGTCTTCTCGTACGGGCCCGCGCCGCGCTCAGTCGGCCTCGTGGATGGCCCGTGCCGCGCTCAGCCCCGACTCCAGCGCGCCCTCGATCCAGGCGTGCCACAGTGAGCAGTGCTCGCCCGCGAAGTGCACGCGGCCCTCCGGCGCGATGATCGCGTCATGCAGGTTGCTCTGCTGATGCGGCTCGAACAGGGCGAAGGCGCCGGCCGCGTAGGGATCGTTGTACCAGGCGTGCGTGACGCCGAACTCGAAGTGGTCATGGATCTGGGGGTGGATCTTGGCGACGTCCTCGAGCGCCTGGTCGACCCGCTTCTGCGACGACATCGCGCCCCACCGCAGCGCGTCCTGCCCCCAGGTGTAGCTGGCCAGCAGGACCGTACGCTCGTCGCCGGGGCCGGGGTGCGAGGGGTAGCAGATGCGCCGGATCGGCAGGTCGGTGACCGTGGTGCCGCCGACGATGCCATCGCTCTGCTCCCAGAACGGCCGCCGTACCTGAAAGAGGATCTTGGTGGAGGCGTTGTAGTTCAGCTCGCGGATGGCGCGCTGCTTGCGGCGGGAGAAGGCGGGCCTGGCCTCGACGTCACGCAGCACCGAGAACGGAATCGTGCAGATGGCGTAGTCGCCGGTGAGTGTGGTCTTGCCCGAGCCCGTCCTGAGGTGCAAGGTGACCGAGTGGTCGTCCTGCTCGATGGCGGTGACCTCGTGGCCGAACCGGATGTGGTTGCGCAGCTCCCGGTAGAAGGCGTCCGGCAGCCGGTCGGCGCCGCCCTCGATCTCCTGCATGTCCTCGAACGCCCGCCCGATGATCTCGCGGAACTGCTCGATGACCGCCGCGTTGAGGTTGGCCTCCCGGAAGCTCATGACGCCGTAGAGCTCGATGGCCCCCTCGGAGAATCCGCGCTCGCGCAGGAAGCTGCGGATGGAGTAGCGGTCGTACTCGGCGCAGATGCGGTCGAGCGCGTTCTCGCCCTCCTGGGCGTACAGGTCGTGAATCTCCTGAGTGGCGGTGCGCCACAGGTCCTCGTAGGTGCGACCGCGCTCGTGCTCGGCCAGGCCGAAGTCGACGATCTCGGGGTTGTCGTTGAGCTCCTGGATCGTGGTCCTGACGCCCTGGATGTAGGCCAGGGTGCGGGGGTTGCCCATGACGAACGGGCGCAGGGCCAGCCCGAACTTCGCGCAGTAGGCGAGCGTGAGGTCGTGCACGCGCGGGATCCGCATCGCGCCCGCCTCGGCGTACAGGCCGGGCGCGAATCCCCGCAGGGTGAGCACGCGCCCGCCGACCCGCTGCTGGGCCTCCAGAACGACGGGCTCGTGGCCCTGCCGCATCAGCTCGTAGGCGGCGACCAGACCGGCCATCCCGCCCCCGATGATGAGTACGCGTTTGCGGGGCCGGCCGCCGGCGGCCAGTCCGTGCTCGGCGGTCGCGACCAGGTCGGCCGGCACTCTGAGGTCGTGACTCGGTCTCGGCACTCCCGCGTCCGCCAGCTCCGCGGGCATGGCCGAACCCAGCGGTTTCGACATCTTCTCCAGGACGTCACACTCCTTCATCGTCACGTAAAGCAAGTACATGATTGCTCTAAGTGATGAGTTTGCCAAGGGGTACGCCCTGCCGGGTCAGGGGCAGCAGCCGCCGCCCCAGGCCTCGCACCAGTCGATGCCGTGGGTGTCCTGGGTCTCCCAGTAGAACCTGGTTCTGAGCCTGCGGCGCGGCGCCAGCTCGTCGAGCGAGTAGGCGTCATACAGGCGCCCGTTGACCATCGTCATCGTCACGGTCGTCGAGTTGCCGATGTCCTCCAGCGGGTTCTCGCGCATGACGATCAGGTCGGCGAGCTTGCCCGGCTCCAGTGAGCCGAGCTGGTGGTCCACGCCGAGGCTCTCGGCCACGTTGATCGTGGCCGCCCGCAGCACCCGGTGCGGTGGCATGCCGCCCTCGGCGAGCAGCGCCATCTCCCAGTGCATGGCCATGCCGGGGACCTCGCCGTGGGAGCCGGCGTTGATCCGCACCCCCGCCTGGTCCAGCCGGTTGACCGAGCGGGACACCGCCAGGACCCCGATGTCGTACAGCTCGTCGGCCACGTGGATCGTGGTCATGGCCCGGGCGTAGGGAGGGGCCTCGTACGGCGTGTTCAGCGGGCTGTACCCGCTCAGGCACGCCTGGACATAGGTGCGGATCCGGGGGTCCTTCCACACCTCGGTCCGCTGGTACATGTAGTTCTCGCCGAACAACTCCCCGAAGGCCACGATGAGCGTGGGCGTGTTGGAAACCCCGGCCAGGGCCATGAGCTGGACCACGTCGTCGTAGCAGGTGGCCACGGGCAGGTTGTGCTCCAGGTTGGTGTGGCCGTCCAGGATCATGCTGATGTTGTGGTAGAAGTGCGTCTCGCCCTCGACCACGATGTTGACGCCGTGCTCACGGGCGGCCTTGACCAGCATCTGCCGGTGGCGCCGCGCGGGCCACTTGTAGCTCTTGACGCTCAGCGCGCCGAGCGCCTTCTTCCGCTTGATCACGCCTTCCGCGTCCTCGTACGTGTCGATCGGGCTGTAGAGGTGGAAGACGTTGTGCGGGCGGCCGTGGATGGCCGAGCCGGTGCCGATCCAGCGGGGTCCGACCGTCAGGCCGGCCTGGGTGGTCTCGGTGCTCTCGAAGTTCGGCAGTTCGGAGGAGAAGGGGTCGAAGTTCGTGGTGACGCCAAAGGCCAGGGCGGCGAACCTGGCCGCCTGCTTCTGCGGTGTCACGCCGTTGTCCGTGCTGCCGTCGATGTGCCCGTGGCCGTCGATGAGGCCGGGCATCAGGGTCATCCCCGTGCAGTCGATCACCGTGGCGTCCTCCGGCACGGGCACCTCGCCGCCGACCGCGACGATGCGGTTGCCGCGGACGACGACCGTTCCCGGGCGGTGCACCACATCGCCGCGCATCGTGATCACGGTGCCGCCGGTCAGCGCCACGCACCCGCCGGGCACGTCGGCGTCCACCGTGAGGTCCACGGGGGAGGAGGCCCGGGGCGATTTCCACGCGCCGGTCTCCCGTACGTGCAGGTCGGGGCCGACCGCCCAGTGCAGGCTGGCGCTGTCCGCCGCCCAGGCCAGCGCGTACCCGCCGTGTTCGGTGAGCCGGTGGCAGGGCACCTCGGCGGTGGCCGGTGTGATGAGGAGCTCGTGGCCGGTCTCGCGGTAGGGGATGACGTAGTACTCGCTGGCGTGCCTGAAGGCCAGCCAGGCGCGGTCCGGGCTCAGGCGCAGCTCGTAGGTGTCGGCGTCCGCCGTACGGGCGTGCACTCTGCGGTTGCCGCCGAGCAGGTCGACGCTGACGAGCACCTCGACGGGCTCGGTGCCCGAGCTGTCGGTGATCGTGGCGTAAATCCTGGAGCCGTCCGGGCTGAAGACGGGCGCGTCGTCCGCGGGGGCCAGGTAGCGGGGTTCGCCGCCGCCGCTGTCCACCACGTACAGGCCGGGGCGCGAGCGTGAACCGCCGAGCTGGACGTCGTGCTCCTGCAGCCGGTAGGCGATCAGCCTCCCGTCGGGGCTGAACGTGGGCTGCCGCATGACGCCGGAGCAGGCGGTGACCTCGGTGGTCTCGTCCCAGCGGTCTCGTGGGCAGCGGCGCAGCGTGCTGCCCCGTTCGTCGTCCCATTCCACGTAGGCGAGCAGGCGGCCGTCGCGGCTGAAGGCCGGTTCCGTCGCGTGCGGGGCGTGGTCGCCGACGGGCGTCACGGTGTCCTTGCCGCGCGTGGTGTGCCAGAGGCGGCCCAGCGCGGTGAACGCCACCTCCTGCCCGCCGGGCGCGACGGCCAGGTGCCGCACCGCGCGGGCCACCACCTTGTCCGGCGCCAGATCGTGGCGGACGCGGACCGGCTCGACGAGCGTGTGGTGGCACTCCGCGGTGAACGGGATCGCGGTGCTCTCGCCGCTGCCGACGTCGATCCGCCGCAGTCCGCCGCCCGCCCAGATGGCGACGTGACGGCTGTCGGGAAACCAGGAGAACCTCGGGTAGTAGTTGCCCTGGATCTCCCAGACCGCCTGGTTGTCGCGGTCGAGGCCATCGAAGACCGGACGCTGCCGGCCGTCGGTGAGGTCCAGGCAGAACAGCACCGTCTTGTCCATGACGCGCCGGATGAAGGCGAGCCGTCTGCCGTCGGGCGAGAGCGCGGCGCGGATGGCCCCGCCGAACCCGCCCACGACGGTATCGGTGTGCCCGTCCTCCAGCCTGCGCCGCCGGATGGCGAAGTTGGCGTGGTTGGCGTCCACGTAGATCTTGGGATTGACGAGCCGCTCGCTGTAGTACAGCCAGGCGCCGTCCGGGGACAGCGCGGGCTCCAGGACGTCCCGCCCGCTCGATGGCACGTCCACCAGCAGCCGCCCGCTGCGTGCGCCGCCCTGGCCCGGGGCCTCGAACAGGCGGATCTGCGAGGAGAAGAGCTTGCGGTGCGCCCGGAAGATCGTCGGCGCGATCACGCCGCGCCCACCGGGACCCCAGATGGGGTCGGTCAGGATCGCGTCGGTCTCCCAGGTGAGTTGCCGCGGGTTCGATCCGTCGAGGGCGCAGGACCACACGTTGTCGAACCCGTCGGCGTCACTCAGGTAGAGGATCTCCGTGCCGTCGGGGCTGACGGACGGCATGCGGTGCATCGCGGGGCCACCCTGGAGCAGCGTCGCCGTGCCGCCCGCCGAGGGGATGGAGTAGAGGTCGCCGAGCAGGTCGAACACGATGGTCTCGCCGTCGGGGCTGACCGAGACGCTCATCCAGGTGCCCTCGGTGGTGGTGAAGGAGACCTCGCGGGTGGGCTGTCCCGTCGCGGTGACGTCCCAGCTCATACGGCGACCTCCGTCCAGCCGTCCTCGGTGGCGCCGCAGGGGCCGCCCTCCTGCAGCACCAGGCAGCGCCGATCGAGGTCGAAGCTGATCATCATCTTGGTCTCCCATCGGTCGGTCACCGGCGCTCCCGGACGCGGGTGGGCGCAGATCGGCGCGCCGTCCGCCCAGTGGCAGACCTTCCCGATGCCGAGACCGCGGGCCAGCGGGTCGCGTTCGTCCGAATGGTGGAAGTTGATGGACATCGGCGGCTCAGAAGCGCAGGTGGCGGCCGATGGGCACCACCATGGGGGTCTGCGAGACCGGGTCGGGGATCACCTTCGACTTCAGGCCGAACACCGCCTCCACCAGCTCCTCGTTGACGATCTCGCTCGGCTCGCCCTGGGCGATGATCTCCCCCTTGCGCATGGCGATGAGATGGTGGGCGTATCGGCACGCCAGGTTCAGGTCGTGCAGGACGACGGCGATGGTCCGTCCCTCCTCGCGGTTGAGCTGTACCAGCAGGTCCAGCACGTCTATTTGGTGGTGTACGTCGAGGTAGGTGGTGGGTTCGTCGAGCATGAGGATGCCCGTCTCCTGGGCCAGCGCCATCGCGATCCACACGCGCTGCCGCTGCCCGCCCGACAGTTCGTCGACCGCCCGCCCCGCGATCTCCGCGGTGCCGGTGGCCGCCAGCGCCCAGGCGACCACCCGCTCGTCCTCGTCGGTCCACTGCCGGAACCACTTCTGGTGCGGATACCTGCCACGGCACACCAGGTCGGTCACCGTGATGCCCTCGGGCGCGGTGGGCGTCTGCGGGAGGATGCCGATCCTGGTGGCGAGCTGTTTGGACGGCATCTCGTGGATCGCCTTGCCGTCCAGCGTGACGGCGCCGCCGCGGGGTTTGAGCAGCCGCGCCAGCGCCCGCAGCGTCGTCGACTTGCCGCACGCGTTGGCGCCGACGAGCACGGTGATCTTCCCGGGCGGGATGTCGATGCACAGGTCGCCGACGATGTCGGCGCCGTCGTAGCCGAGCCTGAGGTGGTGGCCGCGCAACTGTTGCGCGTCGGACGGCTGCGCGGGCGTCATGGGATCCACTTGGGAGGAAGGCGGTCGGGAGGAGGGCATCGCCGTCAATCTCCTTGTCCTGAGCTGTTCGTCGTGGCCAGCAGCCACAGCAGGTAGGGGGCGCCGATGATGCCGGTGATGATGCCGACGGAGACCTCGGTGCTGGACAGGGCCATGCGCCCGATCAGGTCGGCCACCGCGACGAGGACGGAACCAATCAGGGCGGCCGGCAGGAGCGCGGGGCCCGGTGAGCGCGACAGTCGCCGGGCGATGGGCGCGGAGACGAACGCCACGAAGGCCACCGGACCGGCCGCGCCGATCCCGGCTCCGGCCAGCGCCACCCCCACCACGAGCAGCAGCAGCCGGGACCGCTGGACGGACACGCCGACGGCCGTCGCGGAGTCGTCGCCGAGTTCGAGCACGTTGAGCTGCTTGCCGAGGGCGAGCGCGCCCGGGACCAGCACCAGGAGCATCAGCGCGATGGGCTCGATGTTCTCCCAGCCGCGCCCGTTGAGGCTGCCGCTCAGCCACAGCGCGGCGGAGGCCGCGTCGTGGGTGTGCGCGCGGGTCCAGAAGAACTGCGTCAGCGCCAGCGCGACCGCCCCGACGCCGATGCCAACCAGGACCAGGCGGTAGCTCGACAGCCCACGCCGGTAGGCGAAGGCGTAGATGAGGGCCGCGGTCAGCAGCGCGCCGGCCGTCGCGGCCAGGGAGAGCGGCAGGCCGCTCAGCCCCAGCAGGGTCAGCCCGATCACCGCGGCCAGGCTGCCGCCCGCGGTGATCCCGAGGATGTCCGGGCTGGCCAGCGGGTTGCGCGCCAGCGACTGGAAGACCGCGCCCGACATGCCGAACGCGGCGCCGACGAGTACGGCGAGCAACGCCCTCGGCAGGCGTAGCGACTGGACGACGAACACCTCGCCGCCGTCGCCCGCGCCGAACACCGCGGGCAGGACGCGCAGGACCGAGATGGTGAAGTCGCCGATGGATAGGCTCAAGCAGAACGCCAGCACGGCCGCCAGCGCGAGGGCGACGGTGACCGCGCGCCTCCTGCCGGCGACGCGGCCCCGGGTACGCGACACCGAGGCGACGGCCTCGGACAGTGCCGGAGCTGTCATAGCGAGGCCAGGTTCTTGCGACGGACCAGGGCGATGAACATCGGGGCGCCGAGCAGGGCCGTCACGATGCCGACCTGCAGCTCGGCCGGCGCCACGGCCAGCCGGCCCACGATGTCGGCGACCAGGAGCAGGATGGGGGCCAGCACCGCGCTGTACGGCAGGACCCAGCGGTAGTCCGGGCCGACGATCGCCCGGGCGATATGCGGCACGGTCAGGCCGACGAAGACGATGGGTCCCGCCGCGGCCGTGGCGGCGCCCGCCAGAATCATGATCGCCACGCCGCAGACGATCCGGGCCCGCGTCACGCTCTGGCCCAGCGAACGGGCCACGTCGTCACCCAGAGCGAGCGTGTTGAGCACGCGGCCACCGGCCAGCGCCAGCACGGCGCCCACGGCGACGAAGGGCCACACCTCGGCGGCGACGTCGGCCCCGCGTCCCGCGAGCGACCCGACGGACCAGGCACGGTAGGCGTCCATGGTCCTGACGTCGAGCAGCTGGACGAGGGTGGTGAAGGAGGCCAGCAGAGCCGTCACCGCCGTGCCCGCCAGCGCCAGCTTCACCGGGGTCGCGCCGTCCCTGCCGAGACTGGAGATGAGGTACACGATCACCACCGCGACCCCGGCGCCGGCGAAGGCGAAGGCGAACCACACGTAGCCGAGCAGGGTCGTGACACCGAGGAAGTGCACCGCCGTCAGCACCGCGAGCGCGGCACCGGCGTTGACGCCGAGGATGCCCGGGTCGGCCAGCGGGTTGCGGGACACCCCCTGCATCACGGCCCCCGCGAGCCCGAGCGCCAGCCCGGCGAGCAGCCCGATGATCGTCCGCGGGACGCGCAGGGAGTGGATGACGGCCTGGGCCTCGTCCGTGGGGTCGTAACGCAGGAGCGCGTCGTAGGCGGTGCCCATCGGCAGGTGCCGGGAGCCCAGCACCAGGCTGGCCAGGGCGATTGCGGCCAGCACGGCGATCGCGATCGCCAGGCAGAGGGGGCGCCCCAGCCCGCCGACCAGTCCCCGGCGAGGCGGGGCCTGGTCACGGCGGACGGAGCGTCGCACGGTGGTCGCGCTCATGCGGCGCTACACATTCTTGGCCCGCTCGAGCACGGCGGTCAGGTCCTGGACCTGCCGGGTGTAGTCGTTGTAGTTCAGCGAGACCCGCACCCAGCTGCCGACCTGACCGGCCTTCACCGCCTTCAGGGCGTTCCACGTCGGGTACTTCTTGAGCGCATCGATGCCCAGCGTGTAGCCGCGGGCGTCGACCAGGACGACGCTCGGCTGGTACTTCGCGGCGTTCTCCCAGCTCACGGCCTCGTAGTAGGAGCTGACGAGCTTGCCGTCCGGGGTCATCAGGTCGATGCCCCAGTCCCTGAGGTCGAGCAGGTCCGGGAACAGGTCGGGAACGGCGAAGTAGACCTGTTCCTGGGCCGGGGTCACGGCCAGGACCTTCAGATCCGGGTGCTGCTTGGCCGTGCTCTTCAGCGCCTCGACCGCGCCGGCCCACTTCGTCCGGGCCTGCGCGACCGCCCCTCCGTCGACGTCGGCGCCGAGGGCCTTGGCCAGCGCGGAGAAGCGCTCGATGACGTGGGAGGACGGTTTGGTCGAGTCGATGGCCAGGATCGGCGCGATGGTCTTGGCGTC
Source organism: Nonomuraea sp. NPDC049141 (assembly GCF_040648415.1). Lineage (NCBI taxonomy): Bacteria > Bacillati > Actinomycetota > Actinomycetes > Streptosporangiales > Streptosporangiaceae > Nonomuraea > Nonomuraea sp. NPDC049141. The sequence goes on along the minus strand of NZ_JBEZDR010000006.1, from coordinate 296,789 downwards.
GTTCTGCATCTTCGCGGTCTGGAAGCCGTAGACGCCGCCGGGGAACAGGACGCCGTCCCCGGTGTAGAAGGTCGAGACGATGACGTCCGGCCTCAGGGAGGCCAGCTTCTCCATCTTGACCTCGCCGAAGACCTCGCCGACCGACTCGATGCCGGTCAGGTCGAGCCCTTTGAGCATGGGGTTGCCGTTGAGGGGCGCGCCGCCGAAGATGCCCACCGGTCTGATGCCGAGGTGCATCAGGGCGTTGGCGGCGTCCTCCTGGGCGACGACCCGGATCTCCTTCTTGTCGAGCTTGACGGTCTCCGCCCGGTCGTCGGTGAAGGAGAAGGCGGCGGACGCCGCCGCCGCGTTCGTGGCCGTCCCGGCGGCGGTGCCGGTGGCGCCGGATCCGGGCTGACCGGCGCATCCGGTCACGACAAGAAGCGCGGCAGTGACGAGACCGATCAGACGCGGGCGGATGCTGAGAGTGTCCGGAGATTTGGGGGGCGCGCTCATGTTGTTCCTCTCTCGGCGCCTGTTCGCCCGGGGGACATTTCTGTCGGCCCGCGAAGGGCAGCGCAGCACGGGGCGCTGGTCGGTTGAGGCAGCCGATGCGTTCTTGCCTGAACGTTTCGGCACATACAATCACCGGCGAAAGATGGTGTCAACGATGCGTTAGCGGGGGATTACTGAGGCAGGTGCCGGGCTGTTGCGTCCTTCGCGGGCGCGTGCCTAAGGTGTGCCGAAACGATTCGGCACGGTGTGAGGTGCGCGTGACAACGGAGCCCGCCCGCCTGACGGCCGGTTCAGTGCCGCGAGGTCGACTCGCGCACCCGGAGCTCGGTCTGGATGACGACCGGGCCCGCCGCCTTCTCGCCGCTCACCCGCCTGGCCAGCAGGTCGACCGCGGCCCGGGCCATCTCGATCGGCCGCAGGTCGACGGCGGTGATGGGCGGCGAGGAGACCTGGAGCATCTGCCCGTCCATGCCGCCGGCCAGCAGGAGGTCGCCGGGCACCGAACGTCCCGACTCGGTGATCGCGTCAAGGGCGCCGAGCGGGGTGCCGAACGGGATCGCGAAGATGGCGTCCGGCGGGTTCTTGAGCCGCAGCAGGCTGCGCACGCCCGCCGCCGCGGTCGCCCTGGGCCGCTCCACGTCGATCAGGCGCACCTGCGGCTTGACGCCGTGCTCGGCGCACCAGCGCGCGTACGCCGCGGAGGTGTCCTCGAACCAGGCCCAGGGGGCGTCCGCCGTCACCAGCGCGATCCGCTTCGCGCCCTGGGCGGTGAGGTGGTCGAGGACCTGCACGGTGCTGCCCGTGTTGTCGGTCTCCACCCACCAGCCGTCCGTACGCTGGATGTCGCGGTCGATGGTCACCGCGGGCACGCCCGCGTTGTTGAGCACCGTCAGCGCCTGGTCGCCCTCGCGCGGATCGGCGATGATCACGCCGTCGACGTCGAGCCGCGCCAGGTCCCGGACGTCGGTGGGGCGCGGGGCCACCAGGAGCTGGCGGTCGGAGTCGACGGTGGCCGCGGCGCAGGCGGCCACCAGGGCCATGTCGTACTCGGCGTTCGCCAGCCAGTCGCCCACGCCGACGTGGCCCAGCGGCAGGCACATGGCGAAGACCCCGGTCCGGCCGGAGCGCAGCGCGCGGGCGGACCGGCGCGGGCGCCACCCGACCTCGGAGACGGCCGTGAGCACCCGTTCGCGCGTCGCGGGATCCACCCGCCCCTTGCTGTTGACCACATCGGAGACCGTCGTCATGGACACACCCGCCCGGATCGCCACATCACGAATCGTGGGGCGCGCTGGTTTCGTGCTCATGAAGGGACTCCGTCTGTGCCTGGGGCCGCGGAGCGGCGAGGTTCTGCGGCCGCTTGACTGCGGATCAGGCCATTTCTAGCCTTGCCGAAAGGTTTCGTCAAAGGAGAATCAGGCCTATGTCGCCTGCGGAATCACCTATATCAAGCTATGACCAGTTCGACGCCGCGGGACCGGTGACGCTGGAGAACTGGATGCGGCCGCCCTACAACGTCAGCGCGTACCAGCGCATCGGAGAGTTGATCCCCACCGCGCCGATCTCCCGCGGTGATGGGCCCGTCCACGACCTGATCGCCGAGGGGACGAGCCTGGGCTCTCTGGAACTGCGCCTCCAGGACGGCCCGAGACGTCGCCTGACCGTGGCGGAGCTCGTCGATTGGTCGCACACCGACGCCCTGGTCGTGCTGCACCGGGGCCGGGTCGTCCACGAGCAGTACGAGCACGGCATGCGGCCGGGCACCCGGCATCTGTGCATGTCGGTGTCCAAGTCCATCACCGCCACGGCCGTCGGTTCGGTGATCGAGTCCGGGGCGCTGTCGCCGGAGGACGAGGTCTGCGCGATCGTGCCCGAGTTCCGCGGCACCGGGCTGGCGGGGGCCAGTGTCCGGCATCTGCTGGACATGCGCACGGGGACGCGCGAGGACATCACCACGCTCGAACTCCAGCGTGCCTACTTCTCCATCTGCCAGTGGGCGCCCCCGGCGGGCTCGCCGGACGAGGACTCGCGCAGCCATTTCTGGCGCTTGACCCAGGTGCGCCCGCACGGCGGTGACTTCGAGTACCGCTCGACCCTGACCTGCGTGCTGGCGCTGCTGGCCGAGCGCGCGACGGGCCTGCGGGTGCCGGAGCTGATCTCCCGGCAGCTGTGGCGGCGGCTGGGCGCCGAACACGACGCCGAGATCACGGTCGACCGCAACGGCCACGCCCTGGCGGACATCGGGGTCTGCTGTACGGCCCGCGATCTGGCCCGCCTCGGCGAGGCCCTGCGGCGGGACGGGCTGCGCTCCGATGGGACGCGGGTGGTGCCGGAAGGCTGGGTCGCCGACACCCTGACCCCCGACGGCGACCAGGCCGCGGCCTTTCCCCGGCACGGCTCGCCGTACCTGACCGTGCCCGGCGCCTACTACCGCAACCAGTGGTGGGTCGCCGCGCCCCGCACCCCGGACGGGGGCGGGGTCTACATGGCCTTGGGTATCCACGGCCAGATGCTGTTCGTCCATGAGGCGGCCGGGGTGGTCATCGCCAAGTTCTCCTCCTGGCCCGAGCCGTGGATCGACGACCTGGCGCGGGGGAGCATCGCGGGCTGCCTCGCCATCGCTGACACGCTGTCAGGCCACTCCTTGTAGACATAGCGTTGGATATATGCGCAAACTAACAACTGTTACATCTTGTGGCGAGTGATGGTTCGCCGGTGGAGGAGCAACGGAAGGAAGTGGGCCGATGGACGCGGCCGCATGGGGCTTGGGCACGGCGGTGCTGCTCGCCTCGATCGTGGAGATGGTCGAGGCCCTGACGATCGTCATGGCGATGGGCGTGACGCGGAGCTGGCGCTCCACGTTCGCGGGTGTGGCGGCGGCGCTCGTCGCGCTGACGGCCTTCACCGCCGTCGCCGGATACGCGCTCGCGACCTGGTTGCCGGAGGCGGCACTCCAGCTCGCGATCGGCGGCGTCCTGCTGATCTTCGGCCTGCAGTGGCTGCGCAAGGCGATCCTGCGGTCGTCCGGGCGCAAGGCCATGCACGACGAGGACCAGATCTTCGCCGACGAGGTGGCGGCGGCCGAGAGTGCGGGCGCGGTCAAGGCCAAGGGCCTCGACTGGTTCTCGTTCATGATCAGTTTCAAGGGGGTCTTCCTCGAAGGCGTCGAGGTGGTCTTCATCGTGATCACGTTCGGCCTGAGCGCGGACAACATGCCAGTGGCGATCGGCGCCGCCGTCCTCGGTGTGCTCCTCGTCCTCGGCGTGGGCATCGCCGTCAGGGGGCCGCTGTCGAAGGTGCCGGAGAACACCATGAAGTACGGTGTCGGCCTGCTGCTCGCGGCGTTCGGCACCTTCTGGGCGGTCGAAGGGCTGGGCATCTTCACCGCGAGCCGCCAGAGCCTGGAGTGGCCGGGCGCCGACCTGGCGATCCTGGTGCTCATCGCCGCGTGGTTCGGGCTGTCGCGGGTGATGGTCCACGCCCTCAGGCGGCCCGCCGCGACCGCGTCCACCGCCGTCCCGAGCGCTTCCAGCTAGGAGTTGAACATGGGTTTCATCCGAGGATTCGGGCAGTTCTGGTACGACCTGATCATCGGCGACGACTGGAAGATCGCCGTGGCCGTCGTCACCACGCTGGCGCTCGGCACGGTGGTCCTGCTGGCGTTCGCGGTGCCGGCAGTGGTGCTCACGCCGGTGCTCGGGGCGTGCCTCATGGCCGCCTTCGTCATCGCGCTGCGGATCGACGTGCGCGATCGCTAGCCGGCCTGGAAGATGACCCGTAGCCGGCCTAGAAGATCGCGCTGTCCTCGGCCTCGTAGACGGAGGCGGCGAACTCCTCCAGCGTCTTCGCGCAGTCCTCGAGCGCCTCGGTCACCTCTTTCGCCCGTGCGGCACCCAGGACGTCACGTGCCTTGACCTTCTCGTACCAGCCCTTGAGCTTGGTGAGGTCTTCCTCGTTCTCTTCCAGCTCGCTGTAGGTGAAGTGCCGCGCGGTCACCTCTTTGGCCACTTCGGCGTGGAAGTCGACGCACTTGTCGAGGATCTCTTCGTACTCGTCGTCGCGCGCGGCGTTGTAGAGGGCGACCAGTTCGGTCTCGCCGATGACCGAGGAGGTGCTGACCAGGAAGGCCTGACCCGACATCGACTCGACGATCTCGTTGCGCAGCGCCCGCAGCATCCGCTCGCTGTGCGGTGTCCGCGGCGCGGCGGCCGCGGAGTTCTGCAGGTAGATGGCGCCGAGGTTGCGCAGCCGCCGCCAGACTGCGGCGCGCAACCGGGTCGGCTCGCTGGGCACCCGGTAGATCAGCATGAGCCAGGTGACATGCTTCGCCGGCTCGACGGCCTCCTGGCCTTCGGGAGCGCGGCCGGTCTTCGGCCTCTCGGTGCCCGGCAATGCCCGCCTCCTCCGCAGCGCTGAACGAGTCGATCGTATCCGCCCTGACGACACCCGCCACCCGCGCGCCGAAGGTCAGGGGCGGACCGCGCCGAGCAGGCGGGCGCGCCAGTAGTCGTCGAGGTCGGACACCTTGATGACGTCTCCGGTCTGCGGCGCGTGGATCATCTTCCCGTTTCCCGCGTACATGCCCATGTGTCCGAGCCCCTTGCTGAAGAGCAGGTCTCCGGGCTGCAGTTCGTCCAGCGATACGCGGCGGTTGGCGCCCCAGCTCCACTGGGTGTAGGTCGTGCGGGTCAACTCGACGCCCGCGGCCCGCCAGGCGGCCTGGGTCAGGCCGGAGCAGTCGTAGGAGCTCGGTCCCGTGCCGCCCCACTGGTAGGGCTTGCCGATCTGGGCGAAGGCGAACTGGAGCGCGATGCGGGCGTTGCCGGAGGCCGCGCCGGTGTACTTGATGCCGGTGCTGTTGGGGTCGCCGGCCTGGAAGGCGCCCAGCTTGCGCAGGATCTTGGTCTGTTCGGCGACCAGCTTCTCGACTTCCGTCTTCTGCCCGCGGACCTTGTCGCGGGCGTCGTCCGCCTCGGCCAGGACGCTCTTGGCGTCCGTGCGCCGATCGCGCAGATCTTTGGTGGTCGCCTCGAAGGCGCTGAGTTTCGCCGCCCTGGCCTGCGCCATCTGGTCGAGCGTGGCCATGCCGCTCAGCGTCGCCTCAGGGCTGCTGTCGACGAGGAACCGCTGCCAGCCCGCGAAGTCGCCGAACTGGTAGCTGTTCACCGCCACCGCGGCGAGGTCCCTGCGCAGGACGTCGGCTTGTACGCCCTTGCGGCCGACCTCGGCGTTGAGGGTGTCGTACTTCTCCTTGGCCTTCTTGTAGGTCTCGGTGGCCTGGTTGTACTGCTCGACCACCTTGTCGGCCCGTTCGTTGAGTTTCACCAGTTTGGCCTTCGCCTTGGCCCTGGCCTGTGGGGTGGGTGTCGGCGCGGCGACGGCGCCGCTCGGGGTGGCGGCCAGCACGCCCAGCGCCAGTGCCCCGGCCACTGCCATCCGTCCAAGCCTTGTCGGCATGGCCACTACGACGCCTCCTCGTAACCGTCCTTGTATGGGGCGAAACCGTACCGGAGAGATGGCTTGTTCAGCACCATTTCTCGTCGGGACGGCTGCGAGATCCACTACTACGGGCGATAGCGGGGGTGATGTGCCGACCCATGTGTAGATACGCGCGTACGCGCTGGGACGTTCAGTCTTCGGGGGGTGGCGTTGATCGAGCGGGACCTGGCATCAAGGCCGGTCACCTGCCCGGGAGCGGACATGCGTGCGCCCCGGCATCGACGGTGCGATGCCGGGGCGCGTCGTGCCGCCGTCAGGAGTGGGACTTGACCCGGAAGTCGTCCTGGGTGCCGCAGGAGGGGCCGTTCGATCCGCCGATGCGAACGGAGTCGAAGAAGTCGCGGTAGGCGGAGAAGAAGTTGCCCTTGCCGCCCGGAGTGGTCACCGCCGAGCAGCCACCGTAGTTGGCTTCGGAGTAGAGGTGGATGTAGGAATCCGTCCGGTTCCAGTCCGACTTGGCTCTGCCGCCCATGTTCAACGCGGCGAGATCCGGCGTGTCGCTCTGGATCTCGATGATGTCGCCCGTGCCGTCGAGGCCGGAGAACATGCAGTAGTTGTCGTCATGGCACCGGTCATAGCCCGTGGCGGCGTGGGCGGGAACGGTCGGCAGGATGGACAGCGCGACGGCTGCGATCGGTAGCGCGAGCATCTGAAGCTTCTTGCCCATTGCCCCTCTTCGGTTGAAACTTTCTTTCGATGACGGGGTCGAACATACATGACTCGATCTTCGGTGCGGAAGGGGCAATCGCCGGTGATCAGGCGCAGCCCGATCACCGGCGATCAGGCGCAGCCCGAGCTCGCCGAGCGGGGCTGCCCGGCGGACTTGGCATGGCCGAATCGCCTACGAGCCGGCTCCGGACGTCACGGGGGCCGGTGTCTCCTGGGTCGCCAGTTCGGCCAGCCGCCCGGCCAGCAGCGCGGCCAGGATCACCGCTCCGGCGATGACCTGGAACACCCACACCGGCGTGGCCCAGAGCACCAGTTGTCCCTGGACCAGGGTGAGGAAGAGCACCGCGAGCACGGTGCCCGCCACGCCGCCCCGCCTGCCGTGCACGCTGATCCCGCCGAGCAGGACCGCGGCCAAGGTCAGCGTGGTCGTGGTCCAGCCCGAAGCGGGGGTCGCCGCGTGGGTCCTGGTCAGCAGCGCCACTCCGCCGAGGGCGGCGAGCAGGCTCGACCCGCCCAGCCCCACCATGGCGCTGATCCACGGCGACTCCACGCGCAGGGCGGGCCAGGCCAGCGCGCCGCCCAGGGACACGATGACGAACAGCACGAACCACACGAAGGTCGGAAAATCAATGTCGACGGGGATGACGCGGGCGTCCGCGATGCCGCTGACCAGCGCCTCGCAGGCCACGGCCGCGCCCAGGGTCACGGCCCACGCCGGCGCCGAGAGCGCGGTGACGAACAGACCCAGGAGGAGCCCGCCGACCGTGGCGACCAGGATCGCGATGATCGCCGCCGACCAGCCCAGCCCGCTCATACTCATCAGCCAGGCGGTCACCATGCCGGTGAAAGCGGCGATCGACCCGACGGCCAGGTTGGGCGTACCGGTGCGGAACGACAGCGCCAGCCCCGTCGCCACCAGCCCCAGAGCCCCGGCCTGCGCCAGTATGTAGACCAGATACTGGCCCGGCGACGCGCTCAACAGCGCCGCCACGATCAGCGCGATCGTGAGGATCCCGAGAAAGCCTTCCCAAACGAGAACGACAACTCGCATACGGGCGATCATCCTCGCGTGCGTGACCGCAATTCAAGAGCGTTCTGGTGGTCAGCTGAGCGTCAGGCCGATTCGCCGGGGGAGGGGCAGGTCAGGGTTTCGATTTCCCAGGGTTGGCGACGTTGATCGCTCAGCCGGCTCCGAATGGATTGTCGATGAGGTAGCGCCACAGGCCGTCCGGGCCCCGCCGCGCGACGTCGGTCGCCGTGCCGTGGAGGTCGATCTCGCGGCCGTCGCGCGCCTGGCCGCGAATGGTCCAGTCGACGATAAGCAGCGCGGTGTCGCCCGCGACGTAGGCGTGCCGCAACCGGGCGTCGATCGGCAGCCCGAACCCGAGCAGGTACTGGTTGGCGGTGGCCCGGTCCTTGCCCGTGACGGGATGCCCTGGGCTGGGGACGAGCACGCCCGGGTCGCTGTAGAGGTGCTCCAGGAGCTGGGTGTTCCCGGCGTTGAACGCGGCCATGAAGGCTTCGGGAAGTTGTGCGGCGTCATGAGTCGTCATGACCTATGCATCATATCACAAAGATCATTCTGAGGGTTGTTGATTCGGCGGACTCCTGCCAACAGGCATTCGGCGGCCACCACGCTCCTGGCCCCCAGTGGCCTCCGGCTGGCCGGGCGTACACGAGGTCAGGAGGCCGCGCGATCGCAGCGGGGGAACAAGCTCCGCGCTCGGTCCGCGGTCACGAGCTGGGGCTCGCGAATCAGGTGGTCGCGGGTGTAGTCGGGCAGTGGCGCGGTGTTCTTGGGCGCCATGATGCGCTCCACCGTCGCCATGGCCCGCATGAGTGGCAGCCGGGCCATGGTGTCGCGGACCCACCTGCCGGTGCGCGTCTTCGGCACCATGAGGCGGACGTTGGGCCCGATCTTCTGCTTCTGATCGACCAGCTCCCGGTGGCCGTCCTCATACCGGCGGAAGGCGACCTGGTGATCCCCGGCGGCCGCCGCGAGCTCGCCCGCGAGCCGGTACGCGCCGACCAGCGCCAGCTCGGCGCCGGCGCCCGACGCGGGAGACGCGCAGTAAGCGGCGTCACCCACGAGCGCCACGCGGCCCGACGACCACGACGGCATCCGCACCTGGCTCAACGCGTCGAAATAGAAGTCGGGGTCCGCGAGCGCTCCGGTGAGCAGCTCCCGTACGCGCCACGACTCACCCGCGAACGCCTCGCTCACCAGGCGCTTGTGCTGCTCGACGTCCCGGTGGTCGTACGTCAGCGGCTCGGACCGGCGGAAGATGAAGTACGCCTTGGCCTGGGAGTGGTTGCCCGAGCGGTAGATTCCGGCCATTTTGCCCGGCACGTTGTACATCGTCACCCAGCGGTTCTCACCCAGCGCCGAGTCGGCGTTCGAGAACGCGAAGTAGTGGCCCTTGTACTGGATGAACCGCGACTCGGGGCCGAAGGCCAGCCGGCGGACCGTGGAATGCATGCCGTCGGCGCCGATGACCAGATCGAACCGGCGAGCCGGGCCGTGCTCGAAGGAGACCGTCACGCCGTCGCCGCTCTGCTCCAGCGTCCGGATGGAGTCGCCGAAAACGTACTCGACGTCGTCCTTCGTCGCCTCGTACAGGAGCGCCACCAGGTCGCCACGCATGATCTCCACGTCGTCGCCACCGCTCCGCATGGCCTGCGCGTCGATGCGGGCCACGCTCCGGTTCGCAGCGTTCACGAAGGACATGCCCCGTACGTCCGCCGCCATCGTCCTGATCTGGGGCATGATCCCCATCCGTTCGGCCACGTCGATGGCGTGACCACGTACGTCCACACCGTTGCCGCCCGCGCGCGGCCGGGGCGCGCGCTCGACCAGGGTGGGCCGGAACCCGTGCCGGACCAGCCAGTACGCCAGGGTCTGCCCCGCGATACTCGCCCCAGAGATCAGAATCCGCTCGTTCATGAGACACCTCACCTTCGTTCGCCCTGACCATCGGTCAGTGGTTGAACCATAGGGTCCCGACCGGAGGTCAGTCAAGCGGCTAGAATCTGCGACATGACTGACGACACCCGCTCCGGGATCCTGCGGGTCGCGCTCGAACTGTTCGCCTCGCTGGGCTATCACGCCACCTCGGTACGGGAGATCGCGGAGCGGCTCAACCTGACGAAGACCGCGGTCCTCTACCATTTCCCCAGCAAGAAGGACATCCTTGCCACGCTGGCGGAGCCGATGCTGGCCGACATGGAGGCCGCCGTCGAGGCGGCCAACGGCATCGAGGGCGCTGACTTCCGGCGGAAGCGGTGGGTCGTCATCGAGGGGCTGCTCGACGTGTGGCTGAGGCACCGGTTCCTGATGCGGATGAACACGCAGGACCTGGCGCTGGGCGCCGACCGCCCGACGTTCGAGCGTTTTCGCGACACCGCGATGATGGCCGAGCACTTGATCGCCGGCCCCGACGCGGATCTCGCCGGGCAGGTCCGGGCGGTGCAGGCGTTCGCGATGCTCAGCGACCCGGTCGTCATGTTCGCCGACCTGCCCGCCGACCTGATCCGGCCCGCGGTGCTGGCCGGGGTGGAACGACTCCTCGGCGAGACGGCCCCGGGGCATGTGACCGGGTCCGCGACCGATCTCGATGCCGGGTCTCCGTCCGACTTTCAGGCAGGGCTTGCGCCCGACTTTCGGGCGGGGCCCTCCGCCGAGCCCTCCGCCGAGCCCTCCGCCGGGGCTTTCGCCGAGTCCTCAGCCGAGTCCTCGTCTGGCACTTCGCCCGCGCCCGCTCGGTCGTCGGGTCAACGGCGTGGCAGGCCCGGCGCGATGAGCCCGGACATGATCGAGACCGCCCGGCGGATGTACGCGACCGGCGAGCACTCCGCCGCCGACATCTCCCGAGCCCTGGGCGTCTCTCGCGCGACCGTATACCGGCACCTGTCGGACGGCTAATTTTGAGACTAAATATGCGACTCATTTTGAGACGATAGGTCAAACGCAACCCGCAGGTGTCACCGCGCGCACGCCCCTGTCACTCGGCGTTCCGCCGCCGCGCGGCCTCCGCAAGAGCCTGGGCCCGCTTGCGGCGCCGGTCGTCCCTCACCGTTTCGAAGATGATGGTCGCCCGCTCGAAGGCGCTGATGGCCTCGTCAAACCGTCCCAGCTCGCCCAGGGCATTGCCGAGGTTGGTCAGCGCCGTGCCTTCGCCGTGCCGATCGTCCGCCTCGCGGCAGATCGTCAGGGCTTTCCGGTGCAGGGTGACGGCCTCCTCGAACCGCCCCGCCTCGGCTAGGGCATTGCCCAGATTGTTGAGCGCCATGCCTTCGCCGTGCTGCTCGCCCAACTCCCGGCAGACCGCCAGGGCGTCCGTCAGGACGGTGATGGCTTCATCAAATCGCCCCACCCCGCTCAGGGCACTGCCTAGGTTGTTCAGCGCCGTGCCTTCGCCGTGTCGCTCGCCCAGCTCGCGGTAGACCGCCAGGGCGTCCCGGTACGCGGTGACGGCCGCCTTGAACTGCCCCAGCTCATCCAGGGCATTGCCGAGGTTGGTGAGCGTTATGCCCTCTCCGTGCCGGTCTTCCACCTCGCGGCGGGCTGTCAGAGCGTCCTCCAAGACCGTGACGGCCTCCTCGAACCGCCCCGCCTCGCCCAGGATGGAGCCGAGGCTGTTCAGCACTTTGGCTTCGCCGTGCCGGTCGTCCAGCAAGCGGAGGATTGTCAGGGCTTTCTGCTGTGCGGTGATGGCCTCTGTGTAGCGCCGCACTCCGGCCAGGGCATTGCCGAGGTTGATCAGCACTTGGGCTTCGCTGTGCCGGTCGTCCAGCAAGCGGAGGATTGTCAGGGCTTTCTGCTGTGCGGTGATGGCCTCTGTGTAGCGCCGCACCCCGCTCAGGGCATTGCCGAGGTTGATCAGCACGTGGGCTTCGCTGCGCGGGTCGTCCAGCAAGCGGAGGATTGTCAGGGCTTTCTGCTGTGCGGTGATGGCCTCTGTGTAGCGCCGCAGTCCACTGAGAGCGCTGCCGAGGTTGTTCAATACCTGGGCTTCGCTGTGTCGATCGCGTAGCTTGCGGAGGATCGTCAGCGCCTTGCGGTGCGTGATGAGGGCGTCGGTGAATCGCCGCATCTCGCACAGGGCGACGCCGAGGTTGTTCAGCGCGCCGGCTTCGCCCCGCCGGTCGCCCAGCCGGTTGCCGGCCCGCACCGCGACATTGGCGACGGCCAGACGGTCATCGAGGTGGCGGCGCCACGCAAGGTATTCGGTCAAGTGGGCCGACAGGTCCAAGGTGACGTGGTGGCGGTGGGTGGAGTCGGCCAGGGCGACCGCGGCGACCAGGTTGGCGCGTTCGGCGTCCAACCAGGCCAGCGCGTCCTGTCGGCCGCCGAACCGCTCAGACGTGGACTGACCGGGAAGAGCACGCAGGTGGCCGTCGGCGGCGTCGGCCGTGTCCAGGTAGAAGGCCAGCATCCGGTCCAGCGCCCGCTCGCGCCCGTCCGAGTTCGCCTCGGTCCTACCGTGCTCGTCGGCGTACAGGCGGACCAGATCATGCATCGCCCACCGGTCCTGGCCCGGGACCGGAGCGGTGACCAGGTGGGCACGGGACAGGGCGGCCAGGCGTCGGCGCGTGACCGGTTCGGGTGCGTCGTCCAGGGCGGCAGCGGCCGACAGGGACAGGTGCGGGCCCGGGTCCAGCGGCAGCAGCCGGAACAGCCGTGCCTGCTCAGGCTGCGTGTCGACCAGGTGCCGATAGGACAGGTCGAACGCGGCCCGCACCGCGTACGGCCGGCCGTGGGAGTCGGCATCACCGGTGTCCAGGGCGTCCAGCCGGTGCCGGGCGTCGGCGAGTTCCGCAGCCATGTCAGCCAGGAGGCGGTCCGGCTCGGCGCGCAGCAGGGCGGCGGTGATCTGTAATGCCAAGGGCAGCCGTCCGCACAGCCGGGCGATCGTTGTCGCGGGATGGGGCTCTGCGTCGATACGCGGATCGGGCCGGCTCGGCTGCAGGGCGGTACGCAGCAGGTCAAGGGCCTCTTCTTCGGGCAGCACGGTCAGGTCGACCAGGTGGGCGGACAGGGTAAGGGTGTGCCGTGAGGTGATCAGCAGCCGGTGGCACGGCTGGGCCGGCAGCAGCGGCTCGACCTGGCCGGTGACGGCGGCGTTGTCGGCCACTACCAGCACTGGCAGCCCTTGGCGGGCTTGTTCGGCCAGCACCGACCGGTACAAGGCAAGCCGTTCCTCGCCAGTCGGCGGAAGATCGGTGTCGCGGATGCCCATCTTGCGCAGCACGTCCCCTGCCGCCGCTGCGGCGGATACGCGTTTGCCGGGGTCGGGGGTGTAGCCGCGCAGGTCGACGAAGTACACGCCGCCGCCGAACCAGCCCTGCTCCATCGCCTGATGGGCGGCCACGAGCGCTAGCGCGGTCTTGCCGACCCCGGCCATCCCCGCCACCGCCGACACCACCACGCCTGTCCCACCCGCATCCGCCGGGTCCAGGAAGGCCAGCACCTCCCTCAGAGCGTCGGTGCGGCCGACGAAACCGACCGGGCCGGCTGGCAGGCCCGCCCGAGCCTGCGGGGCTGGACCGGTGACTTGCATGGTGATGTTGCGAGCCAAGGTCACCGGCGCGTTGAACGTCCCACCAGTGATCGCGTTACGGTGGCCACCGTCGTCAACGCCCTGATTGTCAACCGTGCGAGGCGGCTCGCTCACCGGAGCTGCTCCGGGACATCGGGATCGTCTGAGGGCAAGGCAGGAGGCGGGGACAGTTGAGCCGCGGATGGGCCGACGATGTCCCGGGCCATCGTCACGGGCCCATGGAAGGTGCCGCCCGTGATCGTGTTACTGGCGTTACCCGCCCCCGTGATGGCGGCCCGGCCGGCGTCGCCGGTCTGGATCACCCCGAAGTTGTCCCGAACGGCAACTGATCGCTCCTCGCGCTCCGTAATGGCGTCTATGTCTGAGCGTGGAGCGGTCGCCTGGGAAGAAGCCGGGCTCGAACTTCGGCGGGCCAGGACAACTCCGTACACCGAGATGCCCAGCCCCGCCAGGGCGACGAACACGCCTACCACGCTCGCCAGCTGATCGGCCTGTTCCAGATCCAGCACGATGAAGATCGTCCCCAGTGCGCCGACCACCAGACCGCCGACCGTCAGCGAGATCCAGCCCCAAGTGCTCTTCCTCGTCGCCATGCAGACCATGGTGAACGTGCTGGCCGCATACCGCCACTGAATGTGCAAACCAGCAGCCGGTCAGTTCACTTGCAGGAGCGGTTTCCCACCGGTTCTCTCAGGAGAGCAGCATGCGCTGGCGTAGTAGGGCGAAACCGGCGCGCCGTCCCAGAGCCGAAACCGCACAGTCGCAGAGAGGCCATGGAGACCAGCGTTCAGCTAGGAAAATCTAGGATGACGTATTCGTACTCTCCCGGAGACGAGCGTTTGAAGGTCCCGTCTCCGTCCAGGTCGATGAAGACGGTCAGGTACAGCTTCTTCTGCTGGGCGGCCAGGAGTGTCGAGGTGCCGTCCTTGAAGACCGTGGAGAACAGGACCGTGTCCTGGGAGTCGGAGCTGTGCCCGACCCGGTCTCCGATCAGGTAGTTGTGGCCGTGGTTGTTCAGATACAGCGTCCCTGATCCGTGCTCGTAGTCGGCGATGCCGGTGCCCGGTCTGAAGCAGGGATGGTCGGCCACCTTGCCTCCGTCGTCGATGGAGAAGACCGAGTCATCCGTCCAGGCGCAGACCTGGGCGGCCGTGTCCTTGGGGAGGGTGGGGAATCGCAGTTCGAACGGCTCGCGCTTCAGGGTGACGGTGGTGATGGGCTGGTCCAGATCGGTCAGGGACATCGGGCTGGCCGCCTTGTCCTGCCAGAATTCCAGCCCCAGGCGCGGTGAGCGCGCCACTTGCGCCGCGGGTGTGCCCGTGGGCGTGGCCGTCACAGTCGGGGACGTGGTGGCCGAGCCTGATGCCGATGGGCTGGTGCTGGGCTGCGGTGATCGGTACCAGTTGATGGCGACGGTGGCGGCCACCGTAAGGGTGATCGCGAGGCCCGCCGCGAGCGCCGTGCCGACGATCACACCGGCGCGCTTACGGCCCGGCTGTGTCTGGTGAGGCGTGGCGGGTGGCGGTGTGATCGGCCAAGGCCCCTGACGGAGCGGCGCTGGTGTCCCGTAAGGCGATGGCGTCCCGCCAGGGGGTGGCGTTCCCCCAGGTGGTGGTGTCCCGCCGCCCGGGGGCGGTCCGCCAGGCGGTGGTGTCCCATAGGACGGTGGTGTCCCGTACGAAGGGGGGCCGGGCTGCTTGTTCATCAGTCCCAGCAGCACCTGCCGGGCGGTCGGTCGCCACGAGGGGTCCTTGTGCAGGCAGGCGGCGACGAAGCCGCGTAAGGTCCCGGTCAGCGAGCCCAGCTCGGGTTCGGCGTTCAGGATGCGGTTGATCACGGCGGGCAGCGGTTCGTGGCCGAACGGCGGCCGGCCGTTGGCCGCGTACGCGATGGTGCACGCCCACGCGAACATGTCCAGGGTCGGACCGGCCGGGTGACCGGACAGTTGCTCGGGCGACATGTACGCCGGAGTGCCCACGACGCCGCTGACCGTGGCGGCGGTGGCGTCGATCGGGCGCGCGATGCCGAAGTCGATGACTCGCGGACCGTCGGCGGCCAGGAGCACGTTCGCGGGCTTGAAGTCGCGGTGCACCACCCCCGCCGCGTGAATGGCGCCCAGCGCCGTGGCCGTCGCGATGGCCAGACGGTCCAGGTCCGCGCCGCGCAGGACCCCGTTGTCGCGCACCGCCTCCTGCAGCGACGGGCCGTCGACGTACTCGCTGATGACGTACGGAGGGTCGGCGTCGGGATCGGCCGCCAGGACGCGGGCCGTGCAGAACGGCGCCACCCGCTGCAGGGACGCCAGCTCCCGGTGGAAGTGCCGCCGGGCGTCGAGGTCGTGGCCGATGTGCGTGTGCAGGAGCTTGACCGCCGCCCGCTGCCCGCTGGGCGAAGTGCCGAGGAACACCGTGCCCTGGCCGCCCTCACCGAGCCGCCCCCGCAGGACGTACCCGGCGACTTCCCGGGGATCGGTCGATCGGAGAGGTCGCATCAGATCCTCTCGCGCGGCAGCGGCAGCGGCAGCGACAGACGGCAAGCGCGGGGATCCGGCCGGCGGCGGCGAACCGCGTCCTCGCTTGGGTGCGGATGGGGCGGCATCTGCATAGAGCTGATTGTGCCGGATGCCGGGGTTGTCCGCCCGGACCGCGTCGATCCGTGAGACCAGCGCAGTGTCGCGCGCCACATCAACGCGAGAAGTCACTTTCACGTAATCCGCATATGTCATGATCCACGGGATTTGTGGACTTTGTGACAGGAGAAGGATGATCGCACTGGCACGTCGCACGCTGCACGCCGCCCTCGCGGGTGGTCTGGCCGCCGCGGCGGTCTGGACGGCGGGCGTACCGGCGGAGGCGGCCGTGGCCGCCACCGTCTCGGTGGACTTCACCAAACCGATCCGGACGATCGCACCCACTGACTTCGGCATCGGGATCACCGGCTACGGCGAGGGTTCGTACATCACCAACGACCCCAAGCACCAGGCCCGGCTGCGCGCTTTAGGCGTGGGCCGGATGCGGATCGAGCTCCACTACCAGGAGCCGGGCAACCATGACAGCCCGATCATCTGCGGCGGCTACGAATGCGCCACGGAGGTCTCGGGAGACGCCTGGATCAACGCGATCCGCGACCTCGGCGCCGAACCGGTCGTCATCCTCCAGGTGGACGGCCGGCAGAGCGCGGAGGTGAACCGCGGTGACGCGGTGGCCCTCTACAAGCACTTCGCGGCGACCGGAAAGCCGGTCCAGCGGTTCATTCTCGGCAACGAGCTCAACTGCGTGTGCACTCCCGACAAGCCGGAGATGACGGCGGCGGAGTACAGCAGCCGCTTCAACCTGATCACCGACGCGCTGCGGGCCGAGAACCCCGCGGTCAAGGTGGGCGGCCCCGCCACGGCATGGGACGACCACGACTACATCAGAACGTTCCTCCAAGGCTCCGGCAGCCGCGTCGACTTCGTCGACTACCACGACTACGGCAACGGCTTCGATGAGATCACCGACGAGGCGCTCCTCGGCAGCGTGATCCGCGACTACGAGACCGACATCAAGGAGGTGAGCGCGCTCGCGGAGTCCGTACTGGGCCGGAAGATCGACCTGCAGATCGGCGAGTTCAACTCCGACTTCAACGACCCCGACGGCCACCGTACGCTCACCCACTTCAACACGCTGTGGGGCGCGGCGGCGCTCGGGCAGATCCTGCACGCGGGCGCCAGCGCCTACCAGTACGGCGACAAGAACGGGCAGCTCGGCCTGACCAGCACGAACGGCGAAGGCAACATTCCGCGCAGCGAGCCCCTGCCCATCTACCACGGCATCGGCATGTACACCGGTGAGGGGCTGTTCCGGCCCTTCGGCAAGACCGTCGTCCAGGCGAGCGCGAACAACGACAAGCTGCACGTCTTCGCCTCGGACCAGAGCAAGAACGTGGTCCTGGTCAATGTCGGCGCCGACCCGATCGAGGCCGGTCTCGCGCTCACCGGGCTGACGGCGGGGACCGCGGCGATCTGGCAGAGCACGTCGGACGCCTGGACCCCGCACCGGACCGGAACCGCGGCCATCGCCGGCGGCAAGGCCACGGTGACGCTGCCGGCGGGTTCGGCGACGACGCTGGTGATCGACCAGCAGGGGCTGTCGGCGACGTACTTCGACAACGCCGACCTCACCGGCGCCACGGTCACCAGGATCGACCCCACCGTGAACTTCGACTGGGGTTCGGCCGCCCCGGACCCGGCCATCGGCGCCGACACCTTCAGCGTGCGCTGGACGGGGAAGGTCATGGCCGACAAGGCGGAGACCTACACCTTCGTCACCACCACCGACGACGGGGTACGGCTGTGGGTGGACGGCAAGCCACTCATCGACAACTGGACCGACCACTCCAAGCGCGACGACACCGGCCAGGTGGCGCTGAGCGCCGGGACGCACGACATCAAGATGGAGTTCTACGACAGCGGCTATGACGCCATCGCCGAGCTGCGATGGGAGAGCCCGAGCATTCCCCGCCAGATCATCCCCGCGGAGAAGCTGCTCGCCGGGTGAGCAGGCCCGCGCCCACCCCGCTCCTGGGGTGGGCGTCCGGGCTAGAACCGGATCCCATGGGTATGGCCTTCTTACCCTTGAGAACAGGTATCCGGATGATCACCAAGTTGGCGCGGCTGTGCGGCTTCGGGGCCGAGGCCGTCGAAACGTTCGCCCGCAACGGTCTGCTGCGCCCTGTGCCGCCCGCGGACCTGGCGCGCATGGTGGAGGCGTTCCGCCACTTCCACGTCACCCCCGCCACGGGCGTGGCCATGGCCGCCGCGCGCTGGCCGGATCGCCCCGCCATCCTCGACGAGGACGGCTCCCTGACGTTCGCCGAGCTCGACGCGCGGGTGGCGGCGCTGGCCTCGGCCCTGTACGACCGGTTCGGCGTACGGCCGGGCCGGACCGTGGCGATCATGTGGCCCAACCACCGCGGCTTCGTCGAGGCCGTGGCGGCCGTTTCGCGGCTGGGCGCGGACTTGCTGCTGCTCAACACCGGCCTGGCCGGGCCGCGCCTGCGTGACATCCTGCGGCGCGAGGACGTGCACACCCTGATCGCCGCGCCGGAGCTGCCGCCCGTGGACTTCGCCGGGACCCGCGTCGGCGACCTGGACGAGCTGATCGCCTCCGCGACGGCCTCCGCGACCGCCTCCGCCTCCGCGACCGCGACCGCCACCGGGCCCGAGCCGCCGGCGCCGCGTCGGCCGGGACGCCTGGTGCTGCTCACGTCCGGGACGACCGGGGTGCCCAAGGGAGCGACGCGACGGCTGTCACTGACCGCGCTGGCCGAGCCGTTCACCTCGATGCTGGCCACCGTGCCGCTGCGCAGCGGCGAGCCGATCCTCATCGCGCCGCCGCTGTTCCACGGTCTCGGCCTGCTCTGGTACGGCGTGGCGCTGGTGCTCGGCTGCCCGGTCGTGCTGACGCGGCGCTTCGACCCCGAGAAGGTCCTTCGCGCCCTCGACCGGCATCGGGCCACGGCCATGGTCGCCGTGCCCGTCATGCTGAGGCGGCTGCTGGCCCACGACGTCCAGCCGCTGCCGCACCTGCGGGTGGTGGTCTCCGGCGGGTCGGCGCTGCCGCCGGACCTGGCCACCGCGTTCATGGACGCCTACGGTGACGTGCTCTACAACCTCTACGGCTCCACCGAGGTCGGCTGGGCCACGCTCGCCACCCCGGCCGACCTGCGGGCCGCCCCGGACACCATCGGCCGCCCCACGCGCGGGACCACGGTGGTGATCGCCGGCCCGGATGGCCGCGAGCTGCCCCCGTACGAGGTGGGGCGCGTTCTCGTCGGCGGCGGGCTCACCTTCAGCGGCTACTCGGGCGGCGGCGGTGACGCGAGCACGGAAGCGGGCGGCCGGCAGAGCACCGGCGGCCCGCGGAGCACCGGCGGCCCGCGGAGCACCGGCGGCCCGCGGAGCACCGGCGGCCCGCGGAGCACCGGGGGCCTGCTGAGCACCGGCGACCTCGGGCACCGGGACGGCCGGGGGCGGCTGTTCATCGACGGCCGCGAGGACGACATGATCGTCTCGGGTGGTGAGAACGTGTTCCCGCAGGAGGTCGAGAACCTCCTCGGCCGGCATCCGGGCGTCGCCGACGTGGCCGTCCTGGGCGTACCGGATGAGGAGTACGGCCAGCGCCTGGCCGCCTACGTGGTCCGGGAGCCCGGCGCGAGACTGTCGGCCGACGAGCTCAAACAGGCCGTCAAGGCCGAGCTGGGCGGCTACAAGGTGCCGCGCGACATCGAGTTCGTGACGGCCGTGCCCCGCAACCAGACGGGCAAGGTGGACCGGCGGAGACTCGGTGGCACGATGAGCTCATGACGATCCCATCACTCGGTCTCGATGAGCTGCTCACCACCACCCGGAGCGTGCGCAAGCGCCTCGACCTCGACCGCCCCGTCCCGCTCGAACTGGTGCGGGAGTGCCTGGACATCGCGCTACAGGCGCCCAGCGGCGGCAACCGCCAGGGCTGGCACTGGATCGTGGTCACCGATCCCGAGCTCCGCCGGCAGATCGGGGACTACTACCTGCGCTCAGCGCAGGCGTACTTCGGGTCCGGCGCCTCGGGCGCGCACCTGTACAAGGACGACCCGGCCCGGGCCGAGGTGCAGCGGCGCGTCTCGGCGAGCGCCGTCCACCTGGCCGAGCACATGGGGGAGGTGCCGGTGCTGGTGATCCCGTGCATCCAGGCGTCCAAGCTCCCCGAGGGCAACCAGGCCGGGCTGTGGGGATCGCTGCTGCCCGCGGCGTGGAGCTACATGCTCGCCGCGCGGGCGCGCGGGCTGGGCACGGCGTGGACCACCCTGCACCTGGCCTACGAGAGCGAGGTGGCCGAGCTGCTCGGCCTCCCCGACGACGTCCGCCAGGGCGTGCTCATCCCCACCGCCTACTACACCGGCGACACCTTCAAGCCCGCCTCGCGCCTGCCGCTCGACGACGTCCTCCATCTCGACCGCTGGCGGGGCGCCATGTGACGGAGCCGGGGGCTTATCGGTGGCCTTAATTTATGCCTTGACATAAGTGGGAAACATAAGTTGTCTCGGTGTACACCCCCCAATGTCACCGAGGAGCCCCCCGTGACAACACCACACAGGCGCGCGGTCCAGGCCGCCCTGGCCGTGTGCCTCGCCGCCGGAAGCCTGATGGCCGCCCCGCAGGCCTTCGCCGCCAACGAGCCGGTCAACATCTACCTGACCACCACCTCCGACGCCGGCGGCCGGACGGTGACCCGGGGCCTGCAGCAGCAGGCCCCGACCGCGTTCGCGGCGAGCAGCGGCGCCGCCACCCACACGATCACCGTGAACGAGGGCACCCGTTACCAGACCTTCGAAGGCGGCGGCGCGTCCATCACCGACACCACCGCGTACCTGCTGCGTGGCGGCGCGGTCAGCGCCGCCACCCGGGACGAGGTCATGCGCCGGCTGTTCAGCCCGGCCGACGGCATCGGCCTGTCGTTCGTCCGCAACCCCATCGGCGCTTCGGACCTGTCCCGGCCGGGCAATGTGTCGCTCGACGACACCTGCTGCGACCTGAACGACTTCGGCGCCAACGGCTATGACACGAACGTGCGCCTGCTGACCCAGCAGGCCAGGCAGCTCAACCCGCAGCTGCGCATCATGGCCGTGCCGTGGAGCTCTCCCGGCTGGATGAAGGACAACGGCCGGATGGACCAGATGGGCTGGCTCAAGTGGGAGTACTACCCCATGTACGCGCAGTACCTGGTGAAGTACGTCCAGTCCTACGCCGCGATCGGTGTGCCGATCGACTACATCTCCGTGCAGAACGAGCCGAACTGCTGCCAGGCCGGCAACCCGACCGCGATGAACTACCCGGGCATGAGCTGGAACCCCTCCGGGCTGGTCGAGTTCACCAAGAACCACGTCTACCCGGCCTTCCGCGCGGCCGGCATCTCCAGCAAGGTGCTCATCCACGACTGGAACTACGGCGACTACGCCAACAGCGGCGCCCCCATCCTCGGTGACGCCGGGGTGCGCGATGACCCGCTGTTCGGGGGCATCGCGTGGCACGGCTACTTCGGCGACCCGGCGGTGGGCACCCAGGTGCACAACCAGTATCCGGCGGTACGGCAGTTCAGCACCGAGCACTCGGGCGGCACCTGGATCAGCAACCAGCACAACGAGGACATGGCCGACATCGTGACCTACGCCAGGAACTGGAGCGGCAGCCTGGTCAAGTGGAGTCTGGGCGTCAACCAGAGCATGGGCCCGCACAACGGCGGCTGCGGCACCTGCACCGGCCTGATCACCGTGCAGGAAGGCGGCTCGCGCGCCGGGCAGGTCGACTACACGATCGAGTACTACACCACCGGGCACCTGACCAAGTTCGTCCGGCCCGGGGCGCAGCGCGTCGACTCCACCGCCAACGCCACCGTGCAGAACGTCGCGTACCGCAATCCGGACGGCTCCAAGGCCCTGCTCGTCCACAACGGCGGCGCGTCCGCCCAGTCGGTCAAGGTGATGTGGGACGGCCAGTCGTTCACCTACACCATGCCGGCCCGTACGACGGCCACCTTCACCTGGAGCGGCACGTCGACCGGTACCCCGACCGGCACGGTCAGCGGGCTGGGCGGCCGGTGCCTGGACGTGACCGGCGGCAACAGCGCCGACGGCACGCCCGTGCAGATGTGGACCTGCTTCGGCGGGGCGAACCAGCAGTGGACCCGCGCCTCCGACGGCACGCTCCGCTCGCTCGGCAAGTGCCTCGACGTCACCGGCGGCTCCACGGCCAACGGCGCCCGCGCGCAGCTCTACTCCTGCAACGGGTCGGCCGCCCAGCAGTGGAGCTACACCACCGGCCGCGACCTGGTGAACCCGGTGTCCGGCAAGTGCCTCGACGTGGTCGACAACGCCGCCACCGACGGCGCCCGGCTGCAGATCTGGACCTGCACCGGCGCGGCCAACCAGAAGTGGACGGTCCCGGCCTGACGCCTCAGGGTTGGTCTCGTCCTCAGGCAGGGCGTGTACAACAGTGCGTATGTCAGAGGGTAATGCGGATCAGGCGAACCGGGAGGACTTGGCCGCCGTCGTCGCGGCCGTCCTCACCGGTTCGCGCCTGCTCGTCTCCATCGCCGTCCGCTCGCTCGGCGCGGTCGAGGACAAGGTCACGTTGCCGCAGTTCCGCATGCTGGTGGTGCTGGCCGGGCACGGGGAGACCAAGCTCGTCACCATGGCCGAGCTGCTCAACGTCAATCCCTCCACAGCCATGCGGATGGCCGACCGGCTCCTCGCCGCCGGGTTGATCGTGCGCGAGGTCAATCCGCGCGACCGCAGGGAGAGCCCGATGCGCCTGACGGACGAGGGTCAGCACATCGTGGACCAGGTCACCGCCCGCCGCGGCGAGGAGATCGCCGCGATCGTCTCGCGGATGCCGATCGAGCAGTGCCGGGCGCTGGTCACGGCGATGACGGCCTTCACCGAGGCGGGAGGTGAGCTGCCCGAGGACGCCCTGCACCCGCTCGGCTGGCCCGGCATCTGAGGGCCGATCTTTGCCTAGAGCAAATTTTGCATGCTGCCATGAACGCTCCCGCCCGGCGCTGCGTACCTCCTTCTGAACAGCCCGAGGACCCATGAAGGGGGTGACGGCGTGCGACTGCGACAGCGCCGTCCCGTTCTCGCCATCAGTGGCGTCGCCGTGCTCCTGGCTCTCGGCGCGTGCGCCGGCCTCCCCGGCGCGCAGCTCCCCAGCGCTCAGCTTCCCGCCGCGACGGTCGTGCCGGGCGTCAGCGGCGCGCCGCCCGCCGCGGCGGCGACGGCGGTCGACACCAGTACGTGGGCCACCAAGTGGGGCCCGTTGTCGGCGGCGGACAGGGAGCTGATCACCAAGGTCCGGCTCGCCACCCTGTGGGAGATGACCATGGCGCAGCAGGCCACCACGCGGGCGAGCACCGCGCGGGTGCGGAAGATCAGTGTGGAGATCGCGGCCCAGCACCACGTCCTGGACGAGAAGGGCCTCGCTCTGGCCGCCAAGCTCAAGGTGCAGCTGCCGATCAAGCCGACGGACCTGCAGCAGGAGTGGATGGCCGACATCTCCAGCCGGTCCGGCAAGCAGTACGACTCGACGTTCGTGAAGTGGCTGCGTCTGGCGCACGGGCAGATCTTCGCCCTGATCGGCGCGGTGCGCGGCAGTACGCAGAACAGTCTGGTACGGCGCTTCTCCGAGGAGGCCAACGCGGCGGTGCTGAACCATCAGCGGCTGCTGGAGAGCACCGGCCTGGTCAACCCGGACGCCTTCCCGTCCCCGCCGGCCGCCTGACAGCGGCCGGCGTTCCCGTTAGGGCAGGCGGCCCACCTGGGCGAGCGCCTGCTTCAGCAGCACTCCCTGGCCGCCGGTCATCTCCTGCTGGACCAGGGGGGAGGCGGCCTCCTCCGGCGTGAACCAGACGAAGTCGAGGGCGTCCTGGCGGGGGCGGCAGTCACCGGCGACCGGGACGATGTAGGCGAGCGACACGGCGTGCTGGCGCGGGTCGTGATAGGGCGTGACGCCCGGCGTCGGGAAGTATTCGGCGATGGTGAACGGCTGCGGCGACGCGGGCACCTGGGGCAGCGCCGTGTGGCCGAGATCCTTCTCCAGGTGTCGCAGGAGCGCGTCGCGGACCCGCTCGTGGTGCAGCACGCGACCCGAGACCAGCGCCCGGCTGACCGCTCCGTCTGGGTCGATGCGGAGCAGCAGGCCGACGCGGGTCACCACGCCGGTCTCGTCGACTCGCACCGGCACGGCGTCGATATAGAGGATCGGCATCCGCCCCCGCATGGACTCCAGCTCTTCCGGAGCGAGCCAGCCGGGCACAGTTTCGGTCTTTTCGGTCATCTGACGATCGTACGTCCCAGCGTCCCTTGATCCATCCGGACTCTCCAAGCTTCGGTAAAGCCTATCGTCACCGGCGTCAGGTGTCCGGCCTCCCGGTAATGAACCCCGCATGAGCGATGTGTGGCGCCGGACCCCGATCGCCGCCGACGGCACGCTCGGCGCCGCCGCCGAGCATCCTGGCCGGCGCGACCCGCTCTACCTCGCCCGGCGCCGCGCGCTCGCCGAGCTGGCCCGTGGTCACCAGGTGGGGGATCCGTCGCCGACGGTGGAGTACACCGAGGGCGAGCACGCCACCTGGCGCAGGGTCCACCGCGCGCTCGACGACGCGCATCGGGCGTACGCGTGCCGGGCCGTGCTCGACGCGCGGGAGGAGGCCCGTGTCCCCGCCGACCGCATCCCCCAGCACGCGGAGGTCGGGGCCCGGCTGCGGCGGTTGACGGGGTTCGACTTCACGCTGGCCGGGGGAGTGGTGGAGAACGAGCGCTTCCTCGGCTCGATGGCCCGGGGGTACTTCCATGCCGTGCAGTTCGTCCGTCATCCGGCCGTGCCGCTGTACTCGCCGGAGCCGGACATCATCCACGACGTGTTCGGCCACGGCATCCACCTGGCCGCACCGGAGTTCGCCGCGATCTACCGGCTGATCGGCCAGGCGGCGGTGCGGGTGGAGACCCCTGGAGCGCTGCAGATCATCAGTGATCTGTACTGGTTCACCCTGGAGTACGGGGTTCTGGAGGAGGGCGGGACCCCCAAGGCGTACGGGGCGGCACTCCTGTCCTCCTACGGCGAGCTCGGCCGGATCGACCGGAGCCGGATCCGCGACCTGAACGCGCTCGACGCGCTGGCCACCCCCTACGAGATCTCCGGGTATCAGCCGGTGCTGTTCGGCGCCCGCTCGCTGACCCACGTCGCCGACACGCTCGCCGACTTCCTGGACGCCTTCGACGACGACGCGGCCCTGCGACTGCGGCCGCATGGCTGAGAATCCGTCTAACCCCGCGCTGTGGCGTGGACCAGGGGCAGGAACACCTCGTCCACGATCTCGACGAGCGTGCTGTCGGGAACGGGGTGGCGGGCGAACAGGATCTCGTGGCGCAGCAGGTTGGTCGCCGTGGAGACGACTCGGGGGCTGAGCTCGGCGGAGGCGATCTCCCCCCGTCGGGCGGCTCGTTCGAGCACCCCGGTCATCACTTCGCTCATGATGGCGAACGGGCCCGGATCGAGGTCGGGGGCCTCGGCCAGCAGGCCGTGGATGACGTCCTGACCGATGTCGCGCTGCCGCTCGACCATCCGGCGCAGCACGGCGAGGACGTCGCCGCGTAGCTCGCCGGTGTCGGGGGGCTGGTCGGCGATGGATCCGGTGCTGTGGCGCATGGCGGCGACGACGAGCTCGGCCCGGTTGCGCCAGCGGCGGTAGAGGACCTGCTTGCCGGTGCGGGCCCGGGCGGCCACGCCTTCCATGGTCAGGCGGGCGTAGCCGACCTCGGCCAGCTCCGCCCAGGCGGCCTCGAGGATCGTCTCCTCCAGCGCCGCGCCGCGCCGGCGCTGGCTGGTCTGCTGCGGCACGAGAACCTCCGTTAGAGACGTTGCGTCTCCTGCTGTGATGAGCCTATCGTACGGATTGGAGACGGTTCGTCTCTAATCGACCGGGGAGACGGAACATGACCACGACCACCTCCGAACGGCTGGACCCCGCGGTGCTCAAGCTCGCCGGGGTCCTCGTCCTCGGCGCGCTGGCGCCCCTGCTGGACAGCACCATCGTGAACGTCGCCCTGCACACCCTGGGCCGCGACCTGGACGCGCCGGTGTCGGCCGTCCAGTGGGTGAGCACCGGCTACCTGCTCGCCCTGGCGATGGCGATCCCGATCACCGGCTGGGCCGTGGACCGCTTCGGCGCCAAGCGGATGTGGCTGGGCGCGCAGCTGCTGTTCCTGGCGGGCTCCGTGCTGTGCGGCGTGGCGTGGAACCTCGGCTCGCTCATCGCCTTCCGCGTGCTGCAGGGCGTCGGCGGCGGGCTGATGCTGCCGATCCTGCAGACCCTGCTCATGCGGGCGGTGGACGGCAGGCAGCTCGGCCGCCTGATGGCCGTCGTCAGCCTGCCCGCCCTCGTCGGCCCGATCCTCGGCCCGGTCGCCGGCGGCCTGATCGCGGGCCACCTGAGCTGGCGCTGGATCTTCTACGTCAACGTCCCCATCAGCCTGCTCGCGGTGCTGCTGGCCTGGCGCGGCCTGCCCGCCGACGCTCCGCGCGACGGCCACCGCCTCGACGTGACCGGCCTGCTCCTGCTCTCGCCCGCACTGGCCGCCCTCATGTACGGACTGACCCGGGTGGGCACCGAGGGCGGGTTCGGCCACGCGGCGGTGCTCGGCCCGCTGGCGGCCGGGGCGCTGCTGCTGACCGGCTTCGCCTACCGCGCGACGCGCACCGCGGACCCGCTCATCGACCTGCGGTTGTTCCGCACGCGGGCGTTCGCCGTGTCCTCGGCGCTGCTGTTCCTGTCGGGGTTGGCGATGTTCGGGTCGATGCTGCTGCTCCCGTTGTACTACCAGCAGGACCGCGGCGCGAGCGTGGTGGCCGCGGGGCTGTTACTGGCGCCGCAGGGGCTGGGCAGCCTCCTGGCCAAGGGGCTGGGCGGCGTCACCGACCGCGTCGGCCCCCGGCCGGTCGTCCTCGCGGGCATCGCCATGACCGCACTGGGCACCGTCCCCTTCGCCTTCGCCGGCCGGCACACCGGCGGCCTGATTCTGGGCGCCGCGCTGGTCGTCCGGGGCGCCGGGCTGAGCGCGGCCAACATGGCCATCATGGTCGGCGCCTTCCGCGGCCTGGACCGGGCGCGGATCCCGCACGCCAGCAGCACCACCCGGATCATGCAGCAGCTCGGCGGCTCGTTCGGCACCGCCGTGCTCGCCGTCATCCTGCAACGCCAGCTGGCCGACCATCCTGGCGCCGCGTTCGGCCACACCTTCGCCTGGGCGTTGGCGTTCACTGTCCTCGCCGTCGTACCGGCTCTCTGGTATCAGCGCACGTGATCACGGCAGTGGTTTGTCGTACAGCCACGAGCAGAGCAGCGGCACGACCGACGGGTCGGCGTAGCGGCCCACATGGGCGATGAAGGCGTCGGTGGTGACGTTGCCGTGCCGGTGGGTGTCGGTCCAGGCGCGCAGGATCAGGAAGAACGCCTGGTCGCCCAGCTTCCGCCGGATCGCGTGCAGGGTCAGCGCCCCGCGCTTGTAGACCCGGTCGTCGAACAGCAGCGCCGGGCTCGGGTCCCCCAGCACGAAGTCCTGGGGGAGGATCTCCAGGCGGCGCCGCCAGCGGCCGGCCAGCTCGTCGGCCGTCGGGCCGCCCGACGCCTGCGACCACAGCCACTCGGCGTACGTGGCGAAGCCCTCGTGCAGCCAGATGTCCTGCCAGGAGGCCACGGTCAGGCTGTTGCCGAACCACTGGTGCGCCAGCTCGTGCGCGACCAGCCGCTCGTGCCCGCGCCGGCCGTCGACGTGGTTGCGGCCGAAGATGGCCATGCCCTGGGCCTCGATCGGGATGTCGAGGTCGTCGTCGGCCACCACGACGGTGCCGGCGGCGAACGGGTACGGCCCGAACCGGTCGACGAACAGCGCCATCATCTGGTCCTGGCGCCCGAAGTCGTGCCGCGCCCGCGTCCCGAGCCGGGGCGGGTGGGCCAGCCGCGTGCCGCCCGCGTCCGAGAACTGGTAGCGCCCGATCTGCACGCTCGCCAGGTAGCTCGCCATCGGCTCCGGCTGCTCGTACACCCACGTCGTGGTGCCCGCCGACCGGTACTTGTGGACGAGCAGGCCGTTCGCGATCACCTGGTACGGCGAGGCGGTGGTCACCGTGATCCGGTAGGGCGCTTTGTCGCCGGGCTGGTCGTTGCACGGGAACCAGGAGGGCGCGCCGATCGGCTGACTGGCCACGAGCGCGCCGTCGGTCAGCTCCTCCCAGCCCAGGCCGCCCCACACGCTCCGCACCGGCCGGGGACTGCCCGTGTAGCGGACCTCCACGGCGGCGGTGGCCCCGACGTGCAGCGTCCAGGGCAGGGCGACGCGCAGCTTGCCGTCGCGGTGCGTGTAGCGGGCGCTGACGCCGTCGACGGTGACGCCCGCGACGCGGAACTGGCCGAAGTCCAGGTCCAGGCCGTCGAGCGGCTCGTGCGCCACCACCGACAGCAGGGCCGTGCCGTCCAGCCAGTTCGTGGACACGCGGTACTTCAGCGTCAGGTCGTACTGCGCGACCCCGTACCTGAGGTCGCCGTGCGAGGGGAAGTACGAGGTCATCGCCAGGCCGCGATGGGATTGCCGAACCAGCGGGAGCCGTCGGGAACGTCCTCACCACGCATGACCAGAGAGGCGGGGCCGATCGTGGCGTCGGCGCCCACTCGTGCCGCGGGCAGGATCACGCCGTGCGGGCCGAGCGTCGCGCCCCCGGCCAGCGTGACGGTGTCCATGCTCATGACCCGGTCGTGGAACAGATGCGTCTGCAGCACGCAGCCCCTGTTGACGCTGGCGCCGTCGCCGACGCTCACCAGGTCCGCCTCGGGCAGCCAGTAGGTGTGAAGGGTGACCCCATGCCCGATGCGTGCCCCGAGTGAGCGCAGCCACACGTTCAGGGGCGCGGTTCCCAGCCACGGCTCGGCGAACCAGGGCGCCGCCAGCACCTCCACGAAGTTGTCCGCGAGCTCGTTGCGCCACACGAACGAGCTCCACAGCGGCCGGTTGCCCACCGCGATCCGGCCGACCAGCGCCCACTTGGCGGCGGTCGCCACCGCCGCGGCGACCACCCCGGCGGCCAGCATCAGCACGCCGCCCAGCAGCGCGGCCACCCCGAAGCCGTACGACGCCGCGACCCACTCCATGGCCCCGGCGGTCAGGAGGGCCAGCGCCACCGTGCCCATCGCGGGCACCAGACGGCAGACCTCGACCAGCGCGCGGGCCGCCTTCAACCGCGCGGGCGGGTCGTAGGTGCGGCTCCGGTCGCCTTCCTCGGTGGTCCGGCGCAGCTCCACGGGCGGCATGCCCAGGTACGACGAGCCGGACTTCGCCTTCTTCGGCGTCGCCGACAACACGCCCACCAGGCCGTCCTTGGGCACCTTGCGGCCGGGCGCGGTCATCCCCGAGTTGCCGAGGAAGGCCCGCTTACCGATCCGCGCCGAGGCGATGCGCATCCAGCCGCCGTCGAGCTCGTACGGGGCGACCATCGTGTCGTCGGCCAGGAACGCGCCGTCGCCGACCGAGGTCATGGTGGGCAGCGCGAGCACGGTCGACAGCTCCACGCCACGGCCCACCCGCATGCCGAGCGCGCGCAGCCAGGCCGGCGTCAGGATGCTGGCGTACAGCGGGAACAGCCAGACCCGGGCCGCGGACATCAGCCGGCCCGTCGCCCACGCCTGCCACGCCTGGCGGCTGTGCACCGGATGGTTGCCGGGACGCATGCGGATGCCGAGCAGCCGCACGATCACCAGCGTGACCAGCGCGAACACGGCCATCCCGACGACCGTCGCGAGCGGCACACCGATCAGCGCGCTGGTGAGCGCCGCGCCGAGCGTGCGCGCGTCCTGGGCGTACCAGCCCAGGACCGCCAGGCCGGACAGGACGGCGACCGCCGGCAGCAGGCTGAGCACGACGGCCGACAGGCCGTACATCACGACCCAGAACCGGGAGCGGGCGGCCCGCTCGGCCGGCCGTGACCTCTTGCCCTGCCGGGAGGCCGGCGCTCCGGCCCAGCGCTGCCCGGCCGGCACCGCGCCCGCGATCGCCGAGCCCGGGGCGACCTGGGCGTTTTTTCCGATCTTGGTGCCGGGGAGCAGGGTCGACCGGGAGCCGACCGTGGCGCCCGCGCCGATCCGGATCTCGCCGACGCGCAGCACGTCGCCGTCGTACCAGTAGCCGCTGAGATCGACCTCCGGCTCGACCGAGGCGCCCGCGCCCAGCCTGAGCAGGCCGGTCACCGGGGGAGCGGAGTGCAGGTCGGCGTCGGCGCCCACCTGGGCGCCGAGCAGCCGGGCGTACAGGCCCATCCAGGGCGCGCTGGCCAGGTCGGGCACGCCGAGTCTGGCGGCGAGCTGTTCGGCGAACCACAGCCGCAGGTGCACGCCGCCGCCGCGCGGATGGCGGCCCGGCCGTACGCCGCGCAGCAGCAGCCGGGCCGACCCCGCGGCCAGGCCCATCCGCCCCGGCGGGGTGACGAACACCAGCCAGCCCAGTGCCACCCACCACCACGACAGGGTGGGCGCCCACGGCGGCGCGAGCAGGTTGCCGACCGTCGCGAGCAGCACGATCCAGCGCATGGCGCCCGCCGTGAGCAGCGGCACCATCAGCGCGGCCTGCGCGAGCGCGGCCCGCGCGGGCATTGGTTTCACCGCACGGCGCGCCGACTTTGCCGGGCCGCGGGAGGCGAGCAGCTTCGCGAGCCCGGCCAGGGTCGGGTGCGCGTAGACGTCGCCCACGGCCACGTCCGGGTAGTCGGTGCGCAGGAGCGACACGAGCCGTGCCGCGGCCAGGCTGGTACCGCCGTCGGTGAAGAAGTCGGCCTGCGGCCCGTCCGGCGCGACGCCGACGACGTCGGTCCACCGCTCGGCCAGCCACGCCTCGATCGGGCTCAACTCACCCTTCGCCGCGTCCGGCGCACCTGGCTCGGCCAGCGGCCAGGGCAGCGCGTCGCGGTCGATCTTGCCCGAGGTACGCGTCGGGAGCGCGTCGATCAGCGTCAGCCGGGGGACCAGGGCGGCGGGCAGCGATTCGGCCAGCAGCTCGCGGGCCTGCCCGAGGTCGAACCCGTCGTCCGCCACGAGGTAGCCGACGAGCAACTGGTGGCCGCCGCCGGCGGTCCGCACCGCGGCGGCCGCGCCCGTGACGCCCGGCAGCGCCTGCAGCGCGGCGTCCACCTCGCCGAGCTCGATCCGCCGCCCGCCCAGCTTCACCTGGTCGTCGGCCCGGCCGACGAAGTAGAGCCCTTCCGGCTCGGCGCGGACGAGGTCGCCGCTGCGGTAGGCGCGTTCCCAGCCGAGCGACGGCAGCCGCGGGTACTTCTCGGCGTCCTTCCCCGCGTCCAGGTAGCGGGCCAGGCCCACGCCGCCGATGATCAGCTCTCCGGTCTCGCCCATGGCCACCGGCTCGCCTTCGGCGCCGACGACGGCCAGATCCCAGCCGTCGAGGGGCAGCCCGATGCGTACCGGCTCCGCGCCGGTGAGCCGCGCCGCGCACGCGACGACGGTCGCCTCGGTGGGGCCGTAGGTGTTCCAGACCTCTCGTCCCGGTACGGCCAGCCGCTCCACCAGCTCGGGCGGGCACGCCTCTCCACCGAAGATCAGCAGCCTGATGCCGTCGAGCGACTCCACCGGCCACAGCGCCGCCAGGGTCGGCACGGTCGAGACGGCCGTGATGTCCTGCTCGGCGAGCCAGGGCCCCAGGTCCATGCCGGTACGCACCAGCGATCGGGGGGCGGGCACCAGGCAGGCGCCGTGCCGCCAGGCCAGCCACATCTCCTCGCACGAGGCGTCGAAGGCCACGGACAGCCCGGCGAGCACCCGGTCGCCGGGGCCCAGCGGCTGGTCCTGGAGGAACAGGCCCGCCTCGGCGTCGACGAACGCGGCGGCGGAGCGGTGCGTCACGGCGACGCCCTTGGGCTTGCCGGTGGAGCCGGAGGTGAAGATGATCCAGGCGTCGTCACCGGGCACGGGCGGCTGCGGGCGCGGGTTCCAGTCGTCGCCGGGGGTCAGCGGCTCCGGCGACATCGTCCGCACGATCAGGTCGCCGATCGGCCGGTCGGTCGCCGCGCCGGTCGCCTGGTCAGCCGGTCCGCCGGTCACGCCCGCGGCGTCGGCCGTCCGTTGGCCGGTCACGCCCTCAGGGCCGGCCGTAGGTTTGCCGGTCACGATCGCGGAGACGTTGGCTTCGGTGAAGACCAGCTCGGCGCGTTCCTCGGGGTCGTCGGCGTCGACGGGCACGTACGCGGCGCCTGCGGCGAGCACGGCGAGGATCGTGACGTACAGCTCGGCGGTGCCCGACGGCACCCGCACGCCCACCCGGTCACCACGGCCGATCCCGGCCTCCCTGAGCTCACCCGCGACCCGCGCCACCTCGGCACGCAGCCGCCGGTAGTCGAACCGCGTGGTCCCGTCGTCGAGCGCCGGCTCGTCCGGATGGACCCGCGCGGTCTCGTCGAGGACGTCGAGCAGGGTACGGGGCGCCGCCGCCAGCGGGCCCGCGGGATAGACCGCACGCGAGGCGAGCTTTAACGGCTGGAGATCGGCCATGTACGGACTCAAACGTTGCTCCTCGAGTCGGGCGGAGCTGGTCCTGTCGCACTGAAGAGCACACACTGCTTCCGCCGCCACCTGTGGCGATTACGCCACCGCGATACCAACAGCCGCATATCGGGCGTCTATTCCAACCTCTCCGAAGTCACCGAGTCGCGCCAGGCCCTTCGGCCGGTGAACTTCGGGGCGAAGCGGGCCAGGTGGCATCAACACCGTGTTACCGTCCCACACCTGGCAGTTGTCGATCGAGCGTTGGGGGATGCGTGGAACGCAGGTTCGCCGTGCGCGAGCAGTTGACGGGTGTGGTGCGAGCGGCGCTGGGTGCCGAGCACCGGCTGGTCGATGTGCTGCGGCTTCGGGGCGGCACCAAGAAGGGTGTGTACCGGCTCGTTCTCGACGACGGTTCGACCGCCATCGCCTATATCTGGGACGCGACCGAGAATTACTGGCCCGGTCTCCAGGTCGAGGATCACGCGGACGCGTTCTCGCCCGCTTCCGGTCTGGAGCTGTTCGAGGCCGCTCATCGGCGTCTGGAGGCCGCCGGGGTCCGGGTGCCACGGATCTATCTGGCCGACCGTGGCCGGGAGCTGTATCCGGCGGATGTCGCGGTGGTCGAGGACGTGCTGGGCGGCACCCTGGAGGCGCTGCTCCAGCGTGATCCGGCGGCGGCGGAGCCGGTTCTGGCGCGGCTGGCCGAGATGCTCGAGGTGATGCGGGGCCACACGGGGCCGGGTTTCGGCAAGGTGGCCCTGGTCGACGGTGGCGGGGTGGCCACGGGCCGGTCGTGTGAGCAGGTGGTCTTCGAACGAGCGCTCGTCGATCTCGAGGAGGGCGCCGCGCGGGAGCCGCGGCTCGCGGCCGCTCGTGATCGGCTGGAGGGGGTGCTCCGCGAACTGGCGGCGGGGGTGCGGCCGCGCTCGGCGCACGTGCTGGTTCATGGGGAGCTGGGGCCGGATCATGTGCTGGTGGACGGCGATGGGCGGCCGGTGCTGATCGATATCGAGGGGCTGCTGTACTTCGACGTCGAATGGGAGCACGCGTTTCTGCGGCTGCGCTTCCACGAGGATTATGCGCCGCTGAGCTGGGACGGGCTGGATGAGCGGCGAATGTCGTTCTACACGCTGGCGATGCGCCTGTCGCTGGTGGCCGGGCCCCTGCGGTTGATCGAGGGGGATTTTCCGGGGCGGGAGGCCATGCGGGGGATCGCCGAGCACAATCTGCAGCAGGCGCTGGCCTTCGTCGGCGGGTGAGGTGTCACGCGGACTTGTCGTGGCGTTCCGGTCGCCGGTCGGGGTGGTCACGGGGCACCAGGGTGGGGTTGACGTTGCCGAGCACGGTGTCGCGGTCGATGACGATCCTGGCCACGTCGTCGCGCGTCGGCATTTCGTACATGAGGTTGAGCAGCACTTCTTCGAGAAGGGCGCGGACGGCTCTGGCGCCGGTGCGGCGGGCGAGCGCCTGGTCGGCGATGGCGGCGATGGCCTCCTCGGTGAATGCGAGCTCGATGCCGTCGAGTTCGAAGAGCCGCTGATACTGCTTGACGATCGCGTTGCGTGGTTCGGTGAGGATCCGGGTGAGCGCGGTCCGGTCCAGCGGGTGGAGGGTGGAGATCACCGGCAGCCGGCCGACGAGTTCGGGGATGAGGCCGAAGGTCAGCAGGTCGGCGGGGGTGGCGTGGGGGTCGGGGGCGGGTTTCCCGGTTGTCGTGAAGCCGCTGCGGTTGTGGCCGGTGCGTTGCTCGATGATGTGGTCGAGGCCGGTGAAGGCGCCGCCCGCGATGAACAGCACGTTGGTGGTGTCGATCTGGAGGACTTCCTGGTGGGGGTGTTTGCGGCCGCCTTGGGGCGCGACGCTGACCGTGGCGCCCTCCAGGATTTTGAGCAGTGCCTGCTGGACGCCTTCGCCTGAGACGTCGCGGGTGATGGACGGGTTGTCGCTCCTGCGGGTGATCTTGTCGATTTCGTCGAGGTAGACGATGCCTGTCTCGGCTTTGGCGATGTCGTCGCCGGCGGCCTGGATGAGCTTGAGGAGGATGGTCTCGACGTCTTCGCCGACGTAGCCGGCCTCGGTGAGCGCGGTGGCGTCGGCCATGGCGAAGGGCACGTCGAGCATTCTGGCCAGGGTCTGGGCGAGGTGGGTCTTACCGCTGCCCGTGGGGCCGATGAGCAGGATGTTGGACTTGCCGAGTTCGATGTCCTCGGTATGGCGGATGCGTTTGTAGTGGTTGTAGACGGCGACGGCGAGCGTTCTCTTGGCGGCGTCCTGGCCGATGACGTAGTGGTCGAGACGTTCGTGCATGTCTCGTGGTGTGGGCAGGTCGCGGGGCGGGGCGATCTCGTCGGCGTCGATGAGTTCGGTGCAGAGTTCGACGCATTCGTCGCAGATGCAGATTCCGGCGGGGCCCGCGATGAGCTTGCGGACCTGCTGCTGGGTCTTCCGGCAGAACGTGCATGTCGGCTGGTCGCGGACCACGGAGGTAGCTCCTCGATGATCAGAGGGTGACGGTCAGGGAGGACAGACGCCAGGTGCCGGGGTCGGGGGCGCGCGGCGCGGGCTCGGCGAGCGCGAGGCCGGGGTAGCGGCGGAGCAGGGTGGCGAGGGCGACTTCGGTCTGTACGCGGGCGAGGGCGGCGCCGATGCAGAAGTGCGGCCCGTGGGAGAAGCCGAGGTGCCCGGGTTGTCCGGCGGGCCGGGTGATATCGAAGCGGTCGGGGTCGGTGTAGGCGCGGGGGTCGCGGTGGGCGGCGGCGACGGAGGCGGTGACGGCGTCGCCCTTGGCTATGGGGGCGCCGCACAGGTCGACGTCTTCGCGGGCGTAGCGGGGGATCGTCAGCAGGGCGGGGCCGCACCAGCGGATGAGCTCCTCGATGGCACGGGGCATAAGGCCGGTGTCGGCGCGCAGCGCGGCGAGCTGGCCGGGGTGGGTGAGCAGGGCTTCGACGGCGTTGGCGATGAGGTTGGTGGGTGTCTGGCCGGCCATGACGAGGTGCCAGATGAGGGTGACGAGCTCGGTGTCGCTGAGCCGGTCGCCGTTCTCCTCCTGAGCGTGGATGAGGTCGGAGATCAGGTCGTCGGCGGGTTCCGCCCTTCGACGGGCGACGGCCGCCTTGGCGCCGTCGATGATGGCCGGGATGGCGGCGGCGAAGGCGGGGCCGGCGCTGGTGACGACGGTGGCGCCGTACTCGCGCCAACGGAGGCGGTCGGCCTCGGGGATGCCGACGAGCTCGCAGATGACGTCCATGGGCAGTGGCCGGGCGAAGCGCGTCATCAGGTCGACGGCGCCGTGGCCGGGCAGGTCGTCGAGGAGGGCTTCGACGATGGACGCGATGCGCGGGGCGAAGTCGGCGGCGCGGCGGGCGGTGAAGGCGGGTGCGGCGAGCCGGCGTAGCCGCAGGTGTTCGGTGCCGTTCATCTCCGCCATGGTGCGCATGTAGGGCAGGCAGTCTTCGGGGACGTCGGGGCGCATGAAGCTGTCGGTCCTGATCTCGAACCGGGGGTCGCCGAGCATCGTCCTGATGTCGGCATGCCGGGTCACGACCCACATGGGCCCGAAGCCGGGGGCGCCCACGCGGGCGATGGGGGCCAGCTCGCGGGCGCGGCCATAGGCGGTGAAGGGGTCGCGGGACACGCCGGGGTCGGTGAGGTCGATCTGCGGAACGTCGCTGGTCACGCATCCTCCTGGGATTTCAGATGGTCAGATCAGATGATCTCATCATACGAATGGTGACGGTATCTTGGTTGCCGATGTACGGCAAACGCCGGAGCGAGGAGGACGATGGGCCGGCTCACCAGGGCAGAGACGCAGGAGCGCAACCGTGCCAAGGTGCTGGCCGCGGCCAAGGACGAGTTCGCCGAGCACGGTTTCCGGGACGCGAAGATCGACAGCATCGCCGAGCGGGCGGAGCTCACGCGGGGCGCCGTCTACTCCAACTTCCCCGGCAAGCGGGCGCTGTATTTCGCGATGCTGGCCGACCTGGCCGAGCGCGCCCCCGAGCCGCCGCACCCGGAGCCGGGCCTGACCGTGGCGGAGGCGCTCAGCGCGTTCGCGCGCGCGTGGGTGACACGGCTGCCCCTGGCCACCGACGATCAGTACGGCGCCGGCCGGCTCGGGATGGATCTGATGCCGGAGGTAGGCGCGGACGAGCGGATGCGCCGGCCGTTCGCGCAGCTGATGATGTTGGACGCGATGTTGCTCGGGCTGGCTCTGGAACGGTTGCGCCCGTCCGCCGGCCGGCAGGTGCGGGTGGCGGAGATGGCGCTGACGATGCTGCACGGCGCGAGCCAGCTGGCGGCCGTGGCGCCCGGTTTCGTGGACCCGTTCAACGTGGTCAGCGCGTGTGAGCAGCTGGCGGAGCTGGATCTGGGTGACCGGTGGCCGCAGCCGTCGATCGTGCCGCAGGCGCGGGTGGTCGATGAGCGGTGGGCGCCGCCGGTGGCGGTGGATCTGGTCCGAGGCGAGCCGGTGGAGCTCGCCGGCGACGGGGTGGTGGCGGTGCTCGGGCTGCACCGGTTGTCGGCGGCGGAGGAGGCGGTGCGCGCCGCCGCGCCGGCGGCCGAGGTCACGATCGTGCTGGTCACGGGCGTGGTGGACGAGCTGGCGCCGCTGGCCCGGCTGGTGATCGCCGACCTGCGTTCCTGCCTGCGTCAGGCTTTCCCCGCGGCGGCGTTGCCGCGACTGCGGGTGGTGTGCGACGAGTCGGGAGCGCTCGCGGCGGCGGCAGGCGTGCCGGCGGTCAGTGACGCCACCGAGACGGCGGTACGCGTGGCGTCCGGGCGGATCGTGACCCGGGCTGACGGCTACGGCGCCTGCCACGCCGCCGCCTCGGCCGGTCCGCCGTTCGAGCGGCACGAGCAGGAGTCCGCCTAGTCGACGTCAGGTCCAGGCGATGTCGCCTCTGGTGGGGGCATCCGGACCGGTGGCTGTTCCACCCGGCGCAGCCCGAGCTCCCGGCGGATGTCGGCGGCCGGGCGGGCCCGCGCGCGGGCCGCGAGGTCCTCGAAGAAGACCATGTAGCCCATGCCCCTGAGCTCGGCCTCCTTGTGGATGTAGGGCTGCAGGATCCGCCAGAACTCCGGGATGCTCTCGCCGAAGAAGCTGAGGACCAGGTCTTCCGGCACCGTCCGATGGGCGATGAGCAGCCCGGCGTTGTCGAACAGGAACCCGACCTTCCGCACCGCGGCGCGGGCCGGTTCCGGCAGCCCCGTGACCCCGTCGTCCGGCGGATGGTCGGTGGCCAGCCGCTGGAAGATGAAATCACGGGCCTCGAACCATTCGGTGCTGCGCGCCTCCTGGAAGGTCCCCAGCACCACGGGCAGCAGGGCGTGCCGGGACACCGCTCGGGCCTGCCGTATGGACAGCGCGACCGCCGCCACTGCCGCGACCGCGCTGGCGAGGCTCACTAAGAGGGAAACGTCCATGGTCCCTTCGATACGCGCGCTTTCGCCGTTACGCCACTCCGCCCGGGCGGCGGCAAAATCGGTTGCCCCGTTCGGCGGCCGTCTGTTGTACTCCCGGCATCTGTCCGTCGATCTCAGGAGCCTGAAATGCGTGAAGCGTTCTTGTCCCCCTTTGCGGCAATTGCCATCTATCTAGAGGACAGAACGCTTGATGCGAACGTTGAACTTGGGGATCTTGGCGCATGTAGACGCCGGTAAGACCAGCCTGACCGAGCGGCTGCTCCACGCCGCCGGGGTCATCGACGAGATCGGCAGCGTCGACGACGGCAGCACCCAGACCGACTCCCTGGCCCTGGAACGGCAGCGCGGCATCACGATCAAGTCCGCCGTCGTCTCCTTCGCCATCGGCGACGTCACGGTCAACCTGATCGACACGCCCGGCCACCCCGACTTCATCGCCGAGGTCGAACGCGTGCTGAGCGTGCTCGACGGCGCCGTGCTGGTCATCTCCGCGGTGGAGGGCGTGCAGGCCCAGACCCGCGTGCTGATGCGGACGCTGCAGCGGCTGCGGATCCCCACCCTGCTGTTCGTCAACAAGATCGACCGCCGTGGCGCGCAGGACGAGGGGTTGCTGCGGGCCATCGCCGAGAAGCTGTCGCCCGCGATCGTGGCGATGGGCTCGGTGCGTGACCTGGGCACCCGCGATGCCGCCTTCGCGCCGTCCGGAGCTGCCGACGCCGCCTTCACCGCGCGGCTGGCCGAGCTGCTGGCCGATCAGGACGACGCCTTCCTGGCGGCGTACGTTCATGACGAGACGGCCGTCTCCTACCGGCGGCTGCGCGGCGAGCTCGCGGCGCAGACCGGGCGGGCCCTGGCGCACCCGGTGTTCTTCGGCTCGGCGATCACCGGCGCGGGTGTGGACGCGCTGACCTCCGGCATCGCGGAACTGCTGCCCGCGGCCGCGTCCCAAGGCGACCCCGTCTCGGGCACGGTCTTCAAGGTCGAACGTGGCCCGGCGGGGGAGAAGATCGCCTACGTCCGGATGTTCTCCGGGACGGTACGCGTACGGGATCGGCTGCGGTTCGGCGGGGCCCGCGACAAGGAGCGCGGGGCCCCTGACAAGGAGCGCGAGGCCCCCGACAAGGAGAAGGTCACCGCGCTGAGCGTGTTCGACCAGGGTGCCGACGTCCGGCGTTCCTCGGTCACGGCCGGTCAGATCGGCAAGCTGTGGGGCCTGGCCGACATCCAGATCGGCGACTCGATCGGCGAACCGCGCCAGAGCCCCGGCCGCCACCACTTCGCCCCGCCCACCCTGGAGACGGTCGTCGTCCCCGCGAGCCCCGCCGAGCTGGGCGCCCTGCGCGTCGCGCTCGCCCAGCTCGCCGAGCAGGATCCGCTGATCGACCTGCGCCAGGACGACCTCCGGCAGGAGATCTACGTCTCGCTCTACGGCGAGGTGCAGAAAGAGGTCATCCAGGCGACGCTGGCCGCCGACTTCGGCCTCAAGGTCGCCTTCCGTGAGACGACCACGATCTGCGTCGAACGGCCGATCGGCACCGGCGCGGCGGTCGAGTTCAACGGCAAGGCGCCCAACCCGTTCCTGGCCACCGTCGGGCTGCGCGTCGAGCCCGCCCCGACCGGCACCGGCATGCGATACCGGCTGGCGGTCTCGCCCGGGGCGCTGCCGCTGGCCTTCCAACGGGCGGTCGAGGACACCGTACGGGAGACCCTGAGCCAGGGCCTGCACGGATGGCAGGTCACCGACTGCACGGTCACCATGACGCACTCCGGCTATTCGCCCCGGCAGAGCCACTCCCATGCCGTCTTCGACAAGAGCATGTCGAGCACCGGCGCGGACTTCCGCAACCTGACGCCGCTGGTCCTGATGAACGCGCTGAGGCAGGCCGGCACCAGGGTGCACGAGCCGATGCACCGCTTCACCCTGGAAGTGCCGGCCGACACGATCGGCACCGTGCTGCCGGAGCTGGCCCGGCTGCGCGCCGTGCCGCGCACACCGGCCATGCGGGGCGCGTCCTGCCTGGTCGAAGGGGACATTCCAGCGGCGCGCGTACACGAGTTGCGTCAGCAGTTGCCCGCGCTGACCCGCGGCGAGGGCGTGCTGGAGTCGGCCTTCGACCGCTACCAGCCCGTCTCCGGCGCGGTCCCGGTCCGGCCGCGCACGGACCACAACCCGCTGGACCGCAAGGAGTACCTGTTGCACGTCATGCGGCGGGTCTGAGTTGGGTTTCCGGCATCCGGGAAACGGCGTTCCGCCGCCGGTATGACGGAGGTCACCATCGGTCTCACTCGCCTACCGAAGGAGCCGGCCGATGTCGAGCATTCCCCGCGATCAGTGGTACGTCGCCGCGTACGGGCGTGAGATCGGCCGGGAGCCGTTCGGGCGCACCGTCTGCGGTGAGCCGATCCTGTTCTGGCGCACACGCGCCGGGGCCGTCACCGCCATGTCCGACCGCTGCGTGCACCGGCGCTTTCCG
This sequence comes from Nonomuraea sp. NPDC049141, assembly GCF_040648415.1. Taxonomy (NCBI): domain Bacteria; kingdom Bacillati; phylum Actinomycetota; class Actinomycetes; order Streptosporangiales; family Streptosporangiaceae; genus Nonomuraea; species Nonomuraea sp. NPDC049141. The sequence continues at coordinate 256,553 of NZ_JBEZDR010000006.1, read as the reverse complement.
CTGTCCCAGGCGCCGAGCCGGGTGGTGGACGACCAGGTGGTGTGCGGCTACCACGGGTTCACCTACGGCGCCGACGGCGTTTGCGTCGCCGTTCCGGGCCAGACGCGGGTGCCCCGGACCGCGCGGCTGACCGGCTACCCGGTCGTGGAGCAGGACTCGTTCGTCTGGGTCTGGATCGGCGACCCGGCCAAGGCCGATGCCGCGAGCATCCCGCGGGCGCGATGGCTGGTCTCGCCCGAGTACACCACGGTGTCCGGGATGGAGCCGCTGAAGGCGCGGTTCGGGCTGCTGGTGGACAATCTGCTCGACCTCTCGCACGAGACGTACCTGCACGGCGGCTACATCGGCACCCCGGAGGTCGCCTCCACACCGATCACCACCGAGGTGGACGAGGAGGCCGGGATCGTCTACGTCAGCCGGCACATGGACGACGCGGAGTGCCCGCCGTTCTACGCCAAGTCCACCGGGCTGAGCGGGCGGATCATGCGCTGGCAGGACATCGAGTACACGCCGCCGTGCCTGTACAAGCTGCACTCGCGCATCGCGCCGCCCGGCGTCCTGCCCCGCGCCGACGGCAGCGACCCGGACGCCTTCCACGTCGAGGTCGTGTACGCCATCACGCCGGAGACCGAGCACACCACGCACGACTTCTGGGCCGTGGCCCGCGACTTCGCCCTCGACGACCAGGGCGTGTCGGACTTCCTGGCCGAGCAGAACCGTACGGTGGTGCTCCAGGACGTGGCCGCGCTCGACGTGCTGGAACAGGTGATCGCGGCCGAACCCCCCGGCTACCAGGAGCTGTCGATCAACATCGACACCGGCGGGCTGGCGGCGCGGCGGCTGCTCGCCCGCCAGGCCGGGCAGAGCGCGTCCGGCCGGGTGTGACCGGCATGGCACCCGACCGCATGCTCACCGGCCGCGAGGTGCTGAGGGTGGTGTGGCTGCCCGGCAGCGACCTGCTGGAGGGCACCTGTCACTGCGGCGCCACGCAGGTCGCCGAGGGGCCGATCGAGGTGTGGGAGTGGCTGCTCGCCCACCCGATCGGCCATACGGCGCAGGCTATTGAAGGAGCGGCGCGATGACCGAGCGCAAGCTGGTCGTGGACGCACGCGGGCAGGCGGCCGACGGCGTCGTCGTCCTGGACCTGCGTGACCCCGCCGGCGCCGAACTGCCCGAGTGGACGCCCGGCGCGCACATCGACCTCGTTCTCGGGGACGACCTCGTACGCCAGTACTCGCTGTGCGGCGACCCGGCCGAGCGCACGACCTGGCGGATCGCCGTCCTGCGCGAGCCCGCCGGCCGGGGCGGCTCGGCGTACGTCCACGACGAACTCCACCCCGGCACGGCGGTCCTGGTCCGCGGACCGCGCAACCACTTCCCGCTCCACCCCGCGCCCCGCTACCTGTTCATCGCCGGCGGGATCGGGATCACCCCCATCCTGCCGATGATCGCCGCCGCCGGCGCCGAGTGGGAGCTCGTCTACGGAGGCCGCACGGCCGCGTCGATGGCGTTCGCCGGCGAGCTGCGCGCCCGATTCGGCGACCGGGTGACCCTACGGCCCCAGGCCGAGCACGGCCTGCTCGACCTCGACGCCATCCTGGAACGCACCCCGCCCGAGACCCTCGTCTACTGCTGCGGTCCGGCCCCGCTGCTGGCGGCCGTCGAGCGCCGCTGCGCGAACCGCCCCCTGCACGTCGAACGCTTCTCGCCCCAAGACCCCGGCGATCCCGTACGTACGGCGTCGTTCGAGGTCGAGCTGGCCCGCACCGGCCGCACGCTCACCGTCCCACCGGAGCGGTCGGTCCTGGAGGTCGTGGAGGAGGCGGGCGTACAGGTCCTATCCTCATGTCGTGAGGGGACGTGCGGCACCTGCGAGACCACCGTGCTCGCCGGCACGGTCGACCATCGCGACTCGCTGCTGACCCCCGAAGAGCAGGCGGCCCACGACACCATGTTCCTGTGCGTCTCCCGCGCCGCCTGCCCGAGACTCGTCCTCGAACTCTGACAGGGGAGCCACCGATGCCGACGGGCGAACGGACCGGGCCCGTGGTGGCACGCGCGCTGCAGATCCTCGGCGCGTTCACGCCCGACCGGCGCGCGCTGACGCTCAGCGAGCTGTCCCGGCACTCCGGGCTGCCGGTCTCCACCGTGCACCGGCTGGTCGCCGACCTGGTGGCCTGGGGCGCGCTGGAGCGGGACCCGGCCGGCTGCTACCACATCGGCCTGCGCCTGTGGGAGATCGGCTCGCTCGCCCCGCGCGGCCTCGGCCTGCGTGAGGCCGCCCTGCCCTACCTGGAGGATCTGTCGCAGGTCACCCGGGAGAACGTGCAGCTGGCCGTGCGGGAGGGCACCGAGGTGGTGTTCGTCGAGCGGATCGCGGGCAGCAAGGCCGTCCCGGTGCTCACCCGGGTCGGCGGCCGATTCGCGCTCACCGCGACCGGCGTCGGACTCGTCCTGCTCGCCCACGCCCCGGACGACGTGCGGGAACAGGTGCTGTCAGCGCTCATCAAAAGCTATACCGAATGCACCATCACCAACCCGCACCGGTTGCGCGCCGCGCTCGCCGACACCCGCGCCCGTGGTTACGCCGTCAGCGACCGGCAGGTGACCATGGACGCCGTGTCGGTGGCGGCGCCGATCCACGGCGCCGGGGGCGACGTCGTCGCGGCGGTGTCCCTGGTCGTCCACCACGGCAGCGTCTCGCCGCACGCGCTCGCCCCGCTGGTGCGCACCAGCGCTCGCGCCATCTCCCGCGCGCTCATGACCGCACGTCCGTAACCTGCGGGCTCATCCCCGCCTCCCTCTTCGGCCGCATTGATGTTGGGCACATCTTTGACTGCGGTCATTGAACTGCCCTACATTTGACCAAACACCGTCCTTCCTTGGGGTGACATGGTGGATCTGTCAGGAAAAGTGGCTGTTGTTACCGGTGCTGGTCGCGGCCTCGGTCAGGCGTACGCACGTGCTCTGGCGCGAGCGGGCGCGGCGGTCGTCGTCAACGACGTGGACACGGAGGCGGCCGGTCAGGTTGTCGAGGGCATCACCGCCGAGGGCGGCAGGGCCGTCGTGGCGGCGGGCGGCGTCGGGGGGACCCAGGTCGCCCAGCGGCTGGTGGACACCGCCGTCAAGGAGTTCGGGCGGCTGGACGTCATGGTCACCAACGCGGGCATCCTGCGTGACCGCGTGCTGTGGAAGATGTCCGACGAGGAGTTCGACGCGGTCGTCGAGGTGCACCTGCGCGGCACGTTCAGCTGCGCCCGCGCCGCGGCCGTGCGCATGCGCGAGCAGGGGCAGGGCGGTCGCCTGATCCTCATCTCCTCTCCGGCCGGCCAGCGCGGGAACTTCGGCCAGACCAACTACGCCGCCGCCAAGGCCGGGATCGTGGCGATGGCCCGTACCTGGGCGCTGGAGCTGGCCCGTTCGGAGATCACGGTGAACGCCGTGGTGCCGGTCGCGGCCACCGAGATGACCAAGACCATCCCCGCCTTCGCGCCTATCCTGGAAAGGGGGGAGCCGTATCCCGACTGGGTGCGCAAGGACGAGGGCCTCGGGACGGTCGAGGACGTGGCCGGGCTCATCGTCTACCTCGCCTCGGACGCCTCCGCGGGGGTCACCGGGCAGGCCATCGGCGTCGGCGGCGACAAGCTGGCCCTCTGGTCGCATCCGGCCGAGAAGGCCGTGGCGTACGCGGACGGCGGGTGGAGCGCCGACGCCATCGCCGCCTCCTGGCACACCACGGTGGGCGCCGAGCCGGAGACGTACGGCATCCCCGCTCCCAAGGGGGCCTGAGATGGACCTCGACGAGCTCGTCGCGATCGACGTCCACACCCACGCCGAGGTGTCCAAGGACGGGCACGGCTCGCTCAGCCCGGCGTTGTTCGGCGCCTCCGCGGACTACTTCGGCTCGCACGAGCGCCCGACGATCCCTCAGATGGCCGCGTACTACCGGGAGCGGAAGATGGCCGCGGTGGTGTTCACCGTGGACGCCGAGCACGCCACCGGCCATCCCCGCATCTCGAACGAGGAGATCGCCGAGAGCTGCGCCGAGCACCCGGACGTGCTGATCCCGTTCGCCAGCGTCGATCCGTGGAAGGGCAGGGCGGGCGCCCGCGAGGCCCGCCGCCTGGTCGCCGAGCACGGGGTGCGCGGCTTCAAGTTCCACCCCAGCATCCAGGCCTTCGCCCCGAACGACCGGATGGCCTACCCCCTGTACGAGGTGATCGAGGAGGCGGGTGCGGTCGCCCTGTTCCACACCGGCCAGACCGGCATCGGCGCGGGCGTCCCCGGCGGGGGCGGGATCCGGCTGAAGTACTCCAATCCGATGCTGGTCGACGACGTCGCCGTGGACTTCCCGCACCTGAAGATCATCCTGGCGCATCCGTCGTTCCCCTGGCAGGACGAGGCGCTCGCGGTCGCCACGCACAAGCCGTACGTCCACATCGACCTGTCCGGCTGGTCGCCGAAATACTTCCCGCCGCAGCTCGTCCGCTACGCCAACACGCTGCTCAAGGACAAGGTGCTCTTCGGCTCCGACTACCCGGTCATCACTCCTGACCGCTGGCTGGCCGACTTCGCCAAGCTCGACATCAAGCCCGAGGTCCGCCCCAAGATCCTCAAGGACAACGCCGCCCGCCTGCTCGGCCTCACCTCCAAGGAGCAGCCATGACCATCACCGCGCACGGCCTGGAGGAGCTGAAGGCGCTCGCCGGCCAGGACCTCGGCCACACCGCCTGGCTGGAGATCACCCAGGATCGGGTGAACACCTTCGCCGGCGCCACCAACGACTACCAGTGGATCCACGTGGACGTGGAGCGGGCGAAGGACGGGCCGTTCGGGGGCCCGATCGCGCATGGGTACCTGACCCTGGCCCTGATCATCCCGCTGTTCAACGAGCTGCTGGACATCCAGGGCGTGACGATGAGCATCAACTACGGCCTCAACAAGGTGCGCTTCCCCAGCCCCGTCAAGGTGGGCGCCAAGATCCGCCTGGCCGGGAAGGTCGCCGAGATCGAGGAGGTCCCCGGGGGCGGCGTCCAGATGCTCATGGACTTCACCGTCGAGATCGACGGTTCGGGCAAGCCCGCCTGCGTCGCCCAGGCCGTCTACCGGCACTACGCCTGAGGAGCACCGATGCGGAATGCCGGAACAGGCGCCTGGCCCGCCAAGCGGGCCCAGATGACGCCGGACCGTACCGCCTTCGTGTTCGGCGACCGCTCGCTGACCTACGCCGAGGTCCATGAACGGGTGACCAGGCTCGCCGACCGGCTGCGGGGCAGCGGGGTGCGGGCGGGAGACCGGGTCGCCTACCTCGGCCCGAACCACACCGCGTTCGCCGAGACCATGTTCGCGACGCACGTGCTCGGCGGGATCTTCGTCCCGCTGAACTTCCGGCTCGCCCCGCCCGAGCTCGACTACATGCTGGGCCACTGCGGCGCGAAGGTCCTCCTCTACGCGCCGCAGTGCGCCGGTACGGTCCGCGCGCTGCGGCAGACCGCGGCGCTGGACGAGATCGTCGCGCTGGACGGCGCGGCGCCGGGGGAGCGGGACTACGAGAGCTGGCTCGCGCAGGGCGACCCCACGCCCATCGACCTGCCGGTGGACCTGGCCGACATCGCGCTCGTCCTCTATACCTCGGGCACCACCGGCCGTCCCAAGGGCGCCATGCTCAGCCACGCCAACCTGGCGTGGAACACCTTCAACATCATCATCGGCGTGGACGTCGCCGCCGACGAGACGACGCTGATCAGCGCCCCGCTGTTCCACGTCGCGGCGCTGAACCAGACGCTGCTGCCCACCTTCGCCAAGGGCGGCCGCTCGGTCATCATGCCGTCGTGGGACGTGGACGCGTGCTACGACCTCGTCGAGAAACACGGCGTCACCTGGATGTTCGGGGTCACCACCATGTTCGCCGCGCTCGCCCGCTCGCCCCGCTGGAGCGGCGCGGACCTGTCCTCGGTCCGTACGCTGATGGCCGGGGGAGCGGCGGTGCCGCCCGCCCTGATCCGGGCCTACCAGGAGCGGGGTCTGGTGTTCTGCCAGGGGTACGGGCTGACGGAGACCTCGCCCGGGGCGACCTTCCTGGAGGCCAGCCAGAGCGCGCGCCGGGCCGGGTCGGCGGGCGTGCCCGTGTTGTTCGCCGACGTCCGGGTCGTCCGGCCCGACCTCACGGACACCTTGCCCGGCGAACCCGGCGAGGTTCTCATCAAGGGCCCGAACGTCACCCCCGGCTACTGGGACGATCCGGCGGCCACGGCCGCGGCCTTCGTCAAGGGCGGCTGGTTCCGCTCCGGCGACCTCGCCACCCGCGACGAGGACGGTCACCTGTACATCGTCGACCGGGTCAAGGACATGTACATCTCCGGTGGCGAGAACGTCTATCCCGCGGAGGTGGAGGCGGCCCTCTTCGAGCATCCGGCGGTGGCCGAGGCGGCGGTGATCGGCGTGCCGGACGCGACCTGGGGCGAGAGCGGCCACGCGTTCGTGGTGGTGCGCCCCGGGCGGGCGGTCACGGGCGAGGACCTGCGCCGTTTCCTCCGTTCCCGGCTGGCCGCGTACAAGATCCCCGGCCAGGTCACCTTGGTCGACGCCCTGCCGAAAACCGGCTCGGGCAAGATCCTGAAGCCCAGGCTGCGCGAGCAGGTCAGGTCCGGCAGACAGGAAACCCAGGAACATCACGGTGCGGCGCGTGATCGCGCCGGGAAAGCGAGCGCGCTATGACCGACTCCGGGCTCCAGGACGTCCCGGCCGTGAGCCGGCCGCACGTCGAGCCGGGCAGGCTGTACATCGACGGCCAGTGGTGCGAGGCGAACGCCAAGGGCCGCAGGGACGTCATCGACCCGTCGACCGGGAAGGTCGTCACCACCGTCGCCGAGGCCGACGCCGCCGACGTGGACGCCGCCGTCACGGCCGGGCGCCGGGCGTCCGGCCCGTGGGCGCGGATGTCCGGCCGCGAGCGGGCCCGCGTGCTGCACCGCGTCGCCGACCTCGTCAGGCGGCGGGCGGACGAGCTCGTCGCGGTCGAGAGCCTCGACGTCGGCAAGCCGGTGAGCCTGTGCCGCGCCGTCGACGTCGCCACGACCGCCGAGATCTACGAGTACTACTCGGGACTGGCGCAGACCATCCAGGGCGCGACCCGGCAGATTCCGATCCCCTCGCACGCCTACACGAGCCGCGAGCCGCTCGGCGTGGTGGGCGCGATCACGCCCTTCAACTTCCCGCTGATCCTCAGCAGCGCGAAGATCGCTCCAGCGCTCGCCGCCGGCAACGCCGTGGTGCACAAGCCCGCGGAGGACACGCCGCTCAGCGCGCTGCTGATGGCCGAGATCCTGGCCGAGGCCGGCGTGCCCGACGGCGTGCTGAACGTGGTCACCGGCGCCGGCGCGGAAGCCGGCGAGGCGCTGCTGCGCCATCCCGGGATCGACAAGATCGCCTTCACCGGTTCCACCGAGATCGGACGGCACGCGGCCCGCATGGCGGGGGAGGTGCTCAAGCCCGTCACGATGGAGCTCGGCGGCAACGCCGCGCAGATCGTGTTCGAGGACGCCGACCTGGACAAGGCGATCGGCTCGGTGATCAAAGGCTTCGTGTTCAACACCGGCCAGTTCTGCATGGGCGGGCCGCGGCTGCTCGTCCACCGCTCCCTGTACGACACCGTCCTGGAGATCCTGGCGGGCGCCGTCGCCGGGGTGCCGGTCGGCGACCCCTTCGACCCGGCGACCGTCGTGGGCCCCATGGCCGCCGAGCGGCATCTCGCCAAGGTCGAACGCTACGTGGCGCTCGCCCGTGAACAGGGCGGCCGGATCGTCACCGGAGGCGAGCGTCTGGAACTCGGCGGCGGCTACTACTACCGGCCGACGATCATCGCCGGCCTGGACGACGACTCCCGGGTCGTGCAGGAGGAGATCTTCGGCCCCGTGCTGACCGTCCAGCCCTTCGGCACCGAGGACGAGGCCGTGGCGCTGGCCAACGGCACGCCGTACGGGCTGGCGGCGGGCCTGCAGACCACGGACCTGGCCCGCGCCCACCGCGTGGCGGCCCGGCTGGAGGCGGGCATCGTCTGGGTGAACGACTGGGCGATGCTCGACCCGGCGATCCCCTTCGGCGGCGTCAAGCAGTCCGGGTACGGGCGAGAGTACGGGCCCGAGGCGCTGGAGTCGTACACCAAGGTCAAGTCCGTCGTCATCGCCCTGTGAAAGGTATGCCATGACCACCACCACAGCAGCGGCCGTCGTCGAATCGGCGGGCGCGGGCTTTCACCTGACCCAGGTCGAGCTGGCCGACCCGCGCCCGGACGAGGTCCTGGTCCGGATGGTCGCCGCCGGAGTCTGCCACACCGATCTGGGCGTCGCCGCCGGCGCGCTGCCGTTCCCGCTGCCCGGCGTCCTGGGCCACGAGGGCGCGGGCGTCGTCGAGGAGGTCGGCTCGGCGGTGACGCGTGTCCGTCCCGGTGATCAGGTGCTGCTCTCCTTCACCTCGTGCGGTAGATGCGCCGACTGCCGGGACGGGCACCCCGCCTACTGCGCGGCCTGGCTGCCGCTGAACCTGCTCGGCGGCGCCCGCGCGGACGGCTCGCCCACCGTGACCAGGGACGGCGCGGCACTCGGCGGCCACTTCTTCGGTCAGTCCTGCTTCGCCAGGCATGCCCTGGTGGACGAGCGCAGCCTGGTCAAGGTGCCCGCCGGCGCGCCGCTCGACCTGCTGGCGCCCCTCGGCTGCGGCGTGCAGACCGGCGCCGGGGCGGTGTGGAACGTCCTGCACCCCCGCCCCGGCGCCACCCTCGTCGTGACCGGCGCGGGAGCGGTCGGCCTGTCCGCGATCATGGCGGCCCGGCTCACCCCGGCCACTCGCGTCATCGCCGTGGACCGGGTGCCCGCCCGCCTGGAGCTGGCGGCCGAGCTCGGCGCCACCCACACCGTGGACACCACCACGGCCGATCTCGCCGAGGCCATCGGCGAGATCACCGGCGGCCGGGGCGCCGACGGCGTGGTCGAGACGACGGGCAACGTGACGGTCGCGAGCGCCGCCGTCGGCGTCCTGGCCGCCCGCGGGACCGCGGTCCTGGTCGGCGCCCCGCCGTTCGGCTCCACCGTCCCCGTTGACGTCAACTTCATGCTCCCGGGCCGCCAGGTGGTGGGCCTGACCCTGGGTGACAGCGAGACCGAGTCGCTGATCCCGGTACTCGCGAAGCTGGTGTCCGACGGCCGGCTGCCGATCGACCGGCTGATCAAGCATTACAAGTTCGAGGAGATCCAGCGCGCGGCCGGCGACATCGTCTCCGGCGCCGTCGTGAAGCCAGTCCTTCGCTTCTAGGCGGTGAGGCGGGGTGCTTTAGGCGGATCGGTAGGGGCTAGACGCTAGATGTCGCTATTGTTATGGTGCGCGCCCCATTGCCACCTCTGGCGCCTCTGGTAACCCCGGTCACCGGGAGCGAGGCCCGAGTGGCGGGCGGACGGCCTGGGGGAAGGCGCGCTACGACGTTCTGTCCGTCGAACGGGGATCGGGGACGGGGTCGCTCGTCCCAGGCTTGGATCCACGAAAGACGGGATGATCATGGCCAAGCGGCGAGAGCGTCTGCGCTATTGGTTCGACAACACGATGTCGAGGGGCACTCCGGCCCTGATCGGCTGGCTCGCGCTGGTGACCGTCGTGATGGTCGTGAGCTTCGGCGTGCTCGTCTATGTGTTCGCCGGCGACGACCTGCCGCACGACAGCTGGAGCGAGGCGCTCTGGGGCATGCTCATGCGGGCGATGGACGCCGGCACCGTGGCGGGCGACAACGAAGGCAGCACGCTCTTCACCATCCTGGGGTTCACGATCACTATCGGCGGTCTGCTGATCGTCAGCAGCCTCGTCGGTGTGCTCACCACCGGTCTGGACAACAAGCTTCAGGAGCTGCGCAAGGGCCGCTCCAAGATCGTGGAGTCCGGGCACACGGCGCTGATCGGCTGGTCGGACCAGATCTTCACGATCATCCCCGAGCTCGTGGAGGCCAACTCGAGCGAGTCGAAGTCCTGCGTGGCACTCCTGGGGGACCGCGACAAGCTGGAGATGGAGGAGGAGCTGCGCTCGCGGCTGGGCGACACCGGCAAGACCCGGGTCGTCGTCCGCTCCGGCAGCGCCACCGAGCCGACCGACCTCGACCTGTTGAGCCTGGACACGGCGCGGGCGATCATCGTGCTGTCCCCGGCCGGTGACGATCCCGACGCGCACGTCGTCAAGACGCTGCTGGCGCTCACGAACCGCAACTGGCGCCGGCGTCGCCCGCCGATCATCGCCTCCGTCGTCGACACCACCAACCTGGTGGCCGCCGAGCTCGCCGGGGGCGGCCACGCGCAGGTGGTCGACACCGACGACATCGCCTCCCGGCTCATCGTGCAGTCCTGCCGCCAGTCGGGACTGTCGGTGGTCTGCACGGACCTGCTGGACTTCGGCGGCGACGAGATCTACCTGCGGCCCGAGCCGAAACTGACCGGCTTCCCGTACGGGGAGGCGCTGTTCGCCTACGACACCGCCTCGCTCATCGGCATCCGGCACGCCGACGGGTCGGTGGTGCTGAACCCGCCGATGAACACGGAGATCATGCAGGGCGACGAGATGATCGTGGTCGCCGAGGACGACTCCACCATCCGGCTCGTGCGCAGCTTCCCGCCGATCGTCGAGAGCGCGATCGCCCACCCGGTCCGCCAGCCGACGCCGCCGGAGCGGACGCTGCTGCTGGGCTGGAACAGCCGCGCCCCCAAGATCGTGCAGGAGCTGAACCAGTACGTGTCACCCGGGTCGTCCCTGCACGTGGCGGCCGCCGCCGTCGAGGAGAGCGACAGCCTGGAACGGCTGAAGATGGGCCTGCAGAACCTGGCGGTGAACGTCAAGGAGTGCGACACCACCGACAGGATCACCCTGGAAGCGCTGGACGTGGGCACGTTCGAGCACATCATCGTCCTGGCCGACAGCAACCTCGAACCGCAGCACGCCGACTCGCGCACGCTGGTGACGCTGCTGCACCTGCGCGACATGGCCGCCAGGTCCGGGCAGCGGTTCGCGATCGTCAGCGAGATGAACGACGACCGCAACCGCCGGTTGGCCCAGGTCACCAAGGCCGACGACTTCGTCGTCAGCGACAAGCTGATCAGCCTGCTGATGACCCAGCTGTCGGAGAACCCGCACCTCGGGCAGGTGTTCCGCTACCTGTTCGACTCCGAAGGGTCGGAGATCTACCTCAAGCCGGTGACGGACTACATCCAGCCGGGGGTGCCGGTCAGCTTCGCCACCGTGATCTACTCCGCGCGGATGCGCGGAGAGACCGCGATCGGCTATCGCGTGCTGGCCGAGGCCAGTTCCCCGCCTGCCTACGGTGTCGTGCTGAATCCCGGTAAATCCGACTCTGTCACGTTCGGCCCGCGCGACCTGGTGATCGTCCTCGCGGAGGACTGAAGTCATCGGATGAGTCAAACCGCCATGGGAGCGGTATGTCTTGACTCTGGAGTTTTTCTCATGTATTCGTCGGATGTCTGAAGAGAGCAGTCTTGTTGGCGTAACCCCCCCGACGAGAGAGCGATCGCCATGCCGCGCCACCGCACCTCCGCCAGAGTCTTATCCGCCTGCGCCGCCCTCCTCCTCGCCCTGACCGCCTTCATCGTCGGGGCTCCGGCCGCCGGCGCGGAGGTCGAGCACCCGCGGCAGCAGTGGCTGCGCGAGTCCACCGCGGGGCTGTTCCTGCACTGGGGCATGTTCACCGCCCCCCGGCACCTCGACTGCGCCGCCTGGGAGCGGGACGTCACCGGGGGCGGCTGGAGCCCCGACTACTGGGTGGACGAGGCCCGCAAACTGGGCGCCTCCTACATCGTGCTGGCGACCTTCCACAGCAGGCTCGGCTACGCCCGGCCGTGGCCGTCGAAGATCCCCGGCAGTTGCGCCACCCAGCGCGACCTGCTCGGCGAGCTGGTGAAGGCGGGCCAGGCCAAGGGCGTACGGGTGATCCTGTACATGACCGACGACCCGCAGTGGCACAACGAGCAGGGCGTCGAGACGCTCGATTCGGCCGCCTACTCCGCCTACAAGGGCAAGCAGGTCGACCTGACCACCAGGAACGGGTTCGGCCAGTTCAGCTATGACCTGTTCTTCGAGGTCATGGAGAACTATCCGGACCTGGCCGGGTTCTGGATCGACAACGACAACGAGTACTGGGAGCAGAACCAGCTCTACGAGCAGATCCGGCAGAAGCGCCCGTCCTGGTTGCTGAGCAACAACAACGAGGACACGCCGATCATGGACACGGTCAGCAACGAGCAGAAGACCGGCATGACGCCCGCCTACGACTACCCGCAGGCGGCGTGGACCCCGATGCCGCGCCTGGTCGAGGCCGACTACAAGCTGCCGACCACCGGCGACTGGTGGTACGACGGCGGCAGCCACCCGGTCGACTTCCGGCTCAGCACCGGCCGGTACGTCACCAACGCCGGCTCGTCGATGAAGTCGCTGATGGCCGAGACCCCGATGGTCAACGGCAGGTTCCCGGCGCAGCAGGAGGAGTTCAACTCCTTCATGGCCGGGTGGGTGCCGCCGATCCGCTCGGCGCTGCAGGGGACCGAGGGCGGCGGCCACATGTACGGCGGCATGCAGCCGGGCTTCTGGAACGACGGCGCGCACGGCGTCGTCACCGTCGAACCCGGCGCGAAGATCCAGTACGTCCATGTGGTGACCAGGCCCAGGACCGATCTGGTACGCCTGCGCGACAACGGCTACCGCGTGTCGGCGGTCACCGACCTGCGTACGGGCCAGCGGATGCGGTTCGCCCAGTCCGGCGGCTACCTGACGATCCTCGGCATCACCCGGTGGGACACCTACGACACCGTGTTCAAGGTCGAGACCCACGGCCAGGAGCACTTCTACCCCCAAGCCGGGCTCAAGGCGACCGCCTCCTCCGCCCGCGCGGACCACCCGGCGAGCGCCCTGGTCGACGGGAGCTTCCAGGACTACTGGGACTCCGGCGCCAAGCTGCCCGTCTCGCTCACGCTCGACCTCGGCAGGCAGCGCAGGACCGCCTACCTGGCGGTCAACCAGCGCGAGTGGTCGCCGTCGTACGCCCGAGAGACGTTCGGCCGGCCCGAGGACTCGGCCCGGATCAAGGACTATCGGGTGTACGCGAGCGACGACGGTAAGCACTGGGGCAAGCCCGTACGTACCGGGGCGATGCGCAGCGCACGTGGCGTCCAGTTCGTCGACCTCGGCGACACCAGCGCCCGCTACCTCAAACTGGAGGTGCTGAACACCTGGGCCGGACCGCAGGCGCCGCGCTTCTACCAGGAGCTGCAGATCGACGAGATCAAGGTGGCGTCGGACTACCCGGTGGGCTTCGGGGCGGCGGTGCCGCTGGAGGCGGAACGGCAGGCCAGGAGCGGCTCGGCTCGGCTGGACCTGTGCCGGGCGTGCTCCGGGCTGACCCGGGTGACGGGGCTCGGCGGCGGCCCGCGTAACGCGGTCACCTATCGCGAGGTCACGGTGGCGGCGGCCGGGACGTACCGGCTCGAACTCGATCACACCGCGGCCGCGGCCACGTCACTGTCGGTGAGCGTCAATGGCGCCACGGCGGTGGAGGTGGCGGTGAGCGGCGACAACGCCGACGTTCCCGCCGCCACGGCGCTGGCGGTGCCGCTGAACGCGGGCGCCAACACGATCACGCTGTTCAGCACGGCCCGGCAGGGCCCCGGGCTCGACCGGATCGCCGTCGCGCCGCTGCCGCCGGCCTCGGAGGTCCCGAAGACGACCATGACCGTCGACCCGTCCGGCCTGCAGTGGGTCGGCCCCGGGCAGCAGTCCATGACGGTGTCGGCGAAGCTGCGGCTCGACGTCGACGACGCGCTCGACCAGGTCGATCTGGCCCCGGTCGCGCCGGCCGGCTGGACGGTGACAGGCGGCGCGGCCAGGGCGGCCACGTTGCGGCTCGGGCAGACGCTGGCGGGCTCCTGGACCCTCACCTCGCCGCCCGGCCAGGACGTCACCGCGGCGGACATCCCCATCACCGCGTCGTTCCAGGTGCTCGGCCGTGCCAACCAGGTCACCAGGCCGTTGCGGGTACGGCTGCGCCCGGCCGACCGGGTGTTCGTGCGCGAGGCCGAGGACTCGCGCAACGGGCTCGGCAGCGCGGGCATCACCGGCTGCTCGCTCTGTTCGGGCGGGCAGAAGGTGCGCAACCTCGGTGGGGCGGCGGACGCGTACGTGCTGTTCGAGAACGTCACCGTCGACGCCGCCCGCGAGTACACGCTGTTCATCGACTTCACGGTCAACGGCGACCGGTCGTTCTTCGTCACCGTCAACGACGCCGCGCCGGTCGAGGTGAAGGTGAGCGGCGTCGGCAACAGCACCCCGTACACGACGTCCGTGCCCGTCACCCTGCGGGCCGGCGCCAACACCATCAAGATCCACAACGACACGGCGGCCGCGCCCGACCTGGACCGGCTGTCACTCGGCTGAGGCCGGGGCCGACTCCCTGCCGCCGGGCTCCCCGGTGGCAGGGGCCGGCTGCCAAGGCCAGCGGCCCTCCAGCTCGACCTGGAGCGAGAAGCTGAGGAACGTACGGACCGCCACGATGATGGCCAGCACCCCGAGGCTCTGGAAGGTGGGGGAGACCGCCACGGTCTTGATGATGTCTGCCGCGACCAGGAACTCCAGCCCCAGCAGGATCGACCTGCCCACGCCGCGCCGGTAGGCCTGGTAGAGCCCGCCCACCCGCCGGGTGCGCGCCAGGTTCAGGGCGAACGTGGCGGTGGCGATGACCAGGCCAACCGCGATCACGGCCACGCCCACGACGTCCAGCACCGTGCCGATGGTCTCGATGACGTCATTCACCTGCACGGTGTCCCTCCCCGGCCCGCCGACCCGTCCGGATCATGGTCGCACACGCCACCCGGCCCGACCTCAGCGGACGAACCCCGCCAGAAAGGCCCATGGCGCGCCAGCGGGTCATGCGAGGAGCAAGGCCAGCGCGAGTGTGAGCAGCAGGGAGTCCAGCCGGTCCAGCAGGCCGCCCGCCCCTGCCAGCCACGACGCCGAGTCCTTGGCCCCGGCCCCGCGCTTGACCATCGACTCCAGCAGATCGCCCAGCGGCGCACCCAGCGCCACGGCGAGCGCGAGCGGGACGGTGAACGCGCCCAGCAGTGCCAGCGCGCCCAGCCCCGCGACGGCGCCGGCCAGCGCGCCGCTCCAGCGCTTGGCCGGAGACAGCGGTGACAGAGCCGGCCCGCCCAGCAGCCGCCCGGCGAACGAGGCCGCGATGTCGCCCACCGACACCGCGACGAACACCGCCAGCACGACCGGGCCAAGCAGCACCACCCCCACCAGCGGCAGCAACCAGACCACCCCGAACACCCCCAGCGACGCCCTCCTGAGCCCGCCCGCCGCGTCGCCGCCGAGCAGCGGGACGAGCGTGACGGCCAGGGCGGCGGCGATCAGCACGCGCGGCAGGTACGGCAGCGCCAGCCAGGCCACCAGCGGTAACGCGACCACGACCACCACAAGCGCCGCCCGGTCAGGCACGGCCAACCCCATCAGCCCGCCGTACTCGAGCGCGCACACGACCCCGGCCACAACGGCCAGCGCCGCCGCCCCGCCCGGCCCGGCGTACAGCGCGGCGACCACCACGGGCACGGCCACCGCCCAGACACACCAACGCAGGATGTACTCCCGCCTGCGCGACAGCGCGACGGCGATCCCACCGACAACAAGCGCGCCCGCGATGTACGGGATCGCCGTGCCGGGGGTGATCAGATCCGCGGTGTGCGGGATCGCCCTGCCGGAGATGGCCAGGGCTGCGATGTGCGAGATGGACGCGTCGGGAGCGACGAGGGCTGCGGTGTGCGGGAGCCGCGCCCCAGGGATGATCAGGCCGACAGCGTGCGGGACGGTCGCGTCAGGCGTGATCACGCGATGGTCCGCAGGTGGTCCAGCGTGGCGGCGACGGTGGCGGTGATGTGGTCGTTGGCATCGGGGTCGCGTACCGAGATCCGTACCGTCCTGCCCTCGAAGGCGGGTGACAGCGGCGACAGGTCGCGCAGGAACACCCCGGACCGCCGGCACGCCGCCACCAGGCCGGCCGCGCTCGGGCCGGACCGGGGCAGCGTCAGCAGGACGAAGTTGGCGGCCGACTCGTGGACGTGCAGGTCGTCGCCGATCGCGGCGAGCCGTTTGGCGAGGCCGGAGCGCAGGGCGCGGGTCTGGGCCCAGTGTTCGGCGTAGTGGCCGGGGTCGCGCAGGGCGTGCACGGCGGCGATCTGGGCGGGCAGGCCGAGCCCCCAAGGAGGGGTCCAGCGGCGTAACTCGGCCGCGAGAGCCGCCGGTCCGGTGAGGTAGGCGGCCCGCAGGCCCGACAAGGCATACATCTTGGACAGCGACTTGCACACCACGGTATTGCCGGACGCCGCGGCGAACGTCTCCAGCGATTGCCCGGCACCGGCGTACTCGACGTAGGCCTCGTCGATCCAGAACCGCGTCCCGCCAGGCGCGTCCGCGATCACCCGGCGCAGGTCCCCGGCGTCGGTGTGGACGCCGGTCGGGTTGTTGGGATTCACGATGACCACCAGGTCGTAGCGCTCACGCAGCGCGTCTCGCAGGCGGCCGGGGTCCGGCCGCCAGCCGTCCGCCCGGCGCAGCGGGAAGCGGTCGGCGCGGCAGCCGATCACCCGCTCGACGACATGGGCGTACTCGCCGTAGACGGGGTCGGGCAGCAGCACCCTGGAGGAGGGGTTCAGCCAGCCACGGAACGCGCGGAAGATCAGGTCCGACGAGCCCGCCCCGGCCGCCACGGCCTCCGGGGGCAGGCCGCGGCGTTCGGCGATCTCCTCGACGAGCCCTTCGGGGTAGGCCGGGGGAGAGGTACGGGCGAGCCAGCCCAGATCGTCGCCCAGCAGCTTGACCACGGCGGGAGCGGGCGGATACCACGCGTCGAGCACGTCGGCGGGAACGACGTCGCCGCGCGCCGGCAGCGTGTCGAACCGGCGCCCCAGCGCCCCTATCGAGGCGCCGCCGTGCTGGCAGGCGGGCGGGCCGGGCAGGAACGGCATCTCCAGACTCCAGCGCACCCTCGGCTCCAGGGCGCGCAGCAAGGGGCCGTGGTCCCGCAGCGCCCGTTCGGCCAGGTCACTCACCTGCCCGGACAGCACCTCGAAGGTGACGGCCCCCGCGCGTACCCGCGTCCCGGTGCCGGTCAGCCCGGCGGCCAGGTACATGCCGAGGATCTCGGTCCGTCCCAGCGCCACGACGGTGCGGCCGCCGTGCGCGGCCACCCAGCGCAGCGCCGCGTGCATGAGCAGCGGCGCCGCCGCCGAACCCCGCCAGCCCGGGTCCACGGTCAGAATGCGGATCTCGAACAGGCCGTCCCCACCCAGGACCGGGTGCCCGTCGCGGCTGAGGTACTTGTCGATCGAATAGCGGCCCGTCCAGGGCGGTGTCACACTGATGAACCCCACGGGCCGGTCGCCGTGGGCCGCGACGAGGTAGACGTTGTCGTCGTCGAGCGCGTCGGTCAGCCGTTCGGCCTGGTTGGGCGGGTGCTGGCCGAGCTCGTGCGCGTAGACCTCGTGCCGCAGCCGGTAGATCCACTCTCTGTCGGACGCGGACCCGGGGCGGATCTCCAGCATGACCATGTCTATCGGACGTACCCCGCGACCGGTCGGTTTCCCCTCCCGGACGACAGAAGCCCCCGCCTGAACTGCGCGGGGGCTTCTCATGCTCGTGCTCGCGATCGGCTATGGCCGGCGCCCGATGCCCGGATCACCTGCCCGCTGTCGCGTCATCTTTACCAGTCGACCACGTCGACCGTGTCGTTGTGCTCCGGAGGCTCTTCGAGGGATTCGCCCGCGGGCAGGATGCGCCGGACGTCGTCGTCGTCATCGACCAGCACGGCATCGGACTCGGTGTTGTTGACCCACGATGAGACGTTGTTGGCGGCGGACCGGCCGCCCATGGGTAGCCAGCGAAGGTCCACCCGGTAGCCCGCGCCGATGCCGTACGCGGGTCCCCGGCGCATGTAGTGCTGGTACAGGCACAGGGTCGCGGGTGGGCAGGGCTCGCCGTCGCTGAGCTGGATCACGCCGGGCGGGAACGCCGCGGGCGCCGTCGTGGCGGCGTGCGCCGCCGGCGGGATGATGAGGGCCGCTACGCTCGCGACGGCCAGCGTCACCACGGTGCGCGCGACGCGCAGTTGAGGTGTCGAGCGGTTCTTCGCCGGGATGGTCTTGTGCTGTGGCACTCCACGCATTGATTACCCTCCGCTGTCTATTGCTCACTCTCTGTAAGCAACAATCTCATTAGAGCAACGAAAGCCCTGCTTGGTCGAGGGTTGACCAAAGATGGGGCTCCAGGTGGTGCTCAGTGGGCGGCGAGCAGGCGGCTGCGGCTGTTGCCCAGGTGGACGCGGGCCGCCGCCCGCGCGCCGTCGCTGTCCTGGCGCTCGATGGCCGCGTAGATGTTCTCGTGCTCGACCACGATCTGCTCGAAGTGCCCCTGCCCGGCGGGCGACAGCCGGTCGCGCGGCACGATGATCATGGACGGGCCGAACGAGGTGATCAGGTCGGCGAAGTGGCGGTTGCCGGTCGCCAGGGCGACGCGGAGGTGGAACTGGTAGTCGGCGTTCACCGCCGCGCTGGGGTTGTCGGCGCTCACGGCGAACCGGTCGAGCGCCGCCCGCAGGTCCTCCAGGCGGGGCCCGCCGCGCCGGCGGGCGGCGAGCGCGGCGGCCTCGACCTCGAAGGCCGTGCGGAACTCGAGCAGGGCGACCACGTCGTCGAGGGTCAGCTCGCCGCTCTGCCCGAACTCGAACCTGGTCGAGCCCGGCCGGGCCAGCACGAAGCTGCCGCGGCCGTGCTGGGTCTCGACGAGCCCGGCCGCCTGCAGCCGCGAGATGGCCTCGCGGACGACCGTCCTGCTCACGCCGTACGTCTCCACCAGGCTGCTCTCGGTGGGCAGCTTGTCGCCGGGGTGGATGACGCCTTCCTGGATGCGAGCCGTCAGGTCGTCGACGAGGGTCTGGGTCAGGCTCGCCATCGGGGGGTCAGTCCTTCCTGGTGCCGAACTCGCACTGGTCCGCGGTCCACTTGGCGGCCTGCTCGCTCGGAGTGCACCCGATGCCGGGACGGCCGGGCACGATCATCCTGCCATCGCGGATCTCCAGGCGCTCGTCGAACAGCGGCTCCAGCCACTCGAAGTGCTCCACCCACGGCTCCAGCCCGTAGGCCGCGGCCAGGTGCAGGTGGATCTCCATCGCGAAGTGCGGGGCCAGCTGCAGGCGGTTGTGCTCGGCCAGTGCCGCCAGGCGCAGGAACGGCGTGATGCCGCCGATGCGCGGCGCGTCGGGCTGGATGACGTCGGCGGCGCCCACGCGGATGAGCTCGGCGTGCTCGGCGACGCTGGTGAGCATCTCGCCGGTCGCGATCGGCGTGTCGAGCGAGGCCGCGAGCGCCGCGTGGCCGGCGCTGTCGTAGGCGTCCAGCGGCTCCTCGATCCAGACCAGCCCGAACTCCTCCAGCGCCCGGCCCATGCGCTGGGCGGTCGGCCGGTCCCACTGCTGGTTGGCGTCCACCATGAGGGGCACGCCGTCGCCCAGGTGCTCGCGGACCGCGCGGACCCTGGCCAGGTCGACGCGGGAGTCGGGGTGGCCGACCTTGAGCTTGATGCCGCCGATGCCGCGTCCGAGCGAGGCGCTCGCGTTCTCCAGGACCTGCTCGATCGGGGTGTGCAGGAAGCCGCCGGAGGTGTTGTAGCAGCGTACGGAGTCGCGGTGGGCGCCGAGCAGCTTGGCCAGGGGGAGCCCGGCGCGCTTGGCCTTGAGGTCCCACAGCGCGACGTCGAGGGCCGCGATCGCCTGCGTGGCCAGCCCGCTCCGCCCGACCGACGCACCGGCCCAGACCAGCTTCTCCCACAGGCGGGCGATGTCGCTGGGGTCCTCGCCGAGCAGCTCAGGGGCGATCTCCCTAGCGTGCGCGTACTGGCCGGGGCCGCCGGCCCGCTTGGAGTAGCCGAAGCCGAAGCCCTGGTGGCCGCTCTCGGCGCCGATCTCCGCGAACAGGAAGGCGATCTCGGTCATGGGCCGCTGCCGTCCGGTGAGCACCTTGGCGTCACTGATCGGGGTGGCGAGCGGCAGGTAGACCGAGGAGAGCCGGACCCAGGCGATGCGATCGGAGGAAGTCATGGCAGTCATCGTACAACTCGCCATGTCGTCATACAACAGCTAGAACTCGCCCAGGTCCATGGGGGCCATGCGCTCGATGGCCAGCCGGGTGCGCTCCATCGCCTCGGTGATCTCCTTCGCGCGCTCCTCGGTGAGGTTGGTGATGGGCACCGAGCAGCTGATCGCGTCGGTCGGCGGGCTGGTGTAGCGCAGCGCGAAGCCGAAGCACATCACGCCGACGTAGTTCTCCTCGTCGTCGATCGCGTAGCCGCGCTTGCGGGTCAGCTCCAGATCCCGTTCGAGGGACTCGCGGTCCACCAGCGTCTTGGGCGTCAGGGGAGTGAACTGCTCGGGGATCGGCACCTCCAGGCCGGTGCCGAGCCGCTCGGCCAGCAGCGACTTGCCCATGGCGGTGCTGAAGGCGGGGAGCCGGCGCCCGACACGGCTGAAGGGGCGCAGGTACTGGCTCGACTCCTTGGTGGCCAGATAGACGATGTCGCCCCGGTCCAGGCGGCCGAAGTGGATGGTCTCGTCGAGGAGCACGCTGAGATCGTTGATGTGCGGCTGCACGATGCGCAGATAGGGGTCGGTGTCGAGGTAGGTGGTGCCGGCCAGCAGGGCGCGGATGCCGATGCTGTACAGCGTCCCGCTCGCGTCGGTGCGCACCCAGCCGCGCTCGACCAGCGTCCGGATCAGCGCGTAGATGCTGCTCCTGGGCGCGCCGAGCGCGTCGCTGAGCTCGCGCAGCCGGGCCGGCCGGTTCTGCCGTGAGGCCAGGAGCTCGAGGAGTTCGACGGTACGGGCGGCGGACTTCACGCCCCGCACGCCGCCCTGCGCCGTACCCTCGGCCTCGTCTAGGGGGAGTGTCATCGCACCTCATCTGTCATGGGAACGGCCGGTTGACACATTACCAATTTGCGAGCAAGACTGCTCGCCACGTAACAGGCATCTACATATGGAGACAGGATGACCGCTACGTATACAGTTGATGATGTACGCGCCAGGCTCCGCCGGGGTATGGAGGCCGCCGTGTTGTCGTTCCCGCTCACGCCGTTCGACACCGGCGGCGCCGTGGACCTCGACTCCTTCCGCGCCCATGTCCGCGATCAGGTCGCGGCCGGACCGGGCGCCATTTTCCCGTGCTGCGGGACGGGCGAGTTCTTCTCCCTGGCCGAGGACGAGTACGAGAGCCTCGTCACGGCCGCGGTCGAGGAGGCGGCCGGGTCGGTGCCGGTGGTCGTGGGAGCCGGGTACGGCTGGGCCCAGGCCGCGCGCTTCGCCGCCATCGCCGAGCGGGCCGGGGCCGACGCGTTGCTGCTGATGCCGCCCTACCTCGTGGAGGCGCCCCAGGAGGGCCTGGTCGAGCACGTACGAAGGGTCGCGGCCAGTACGTCGCTGCCCGTCATCGTGTACCAGCGCGCCCAGGTGAAGGTGGCGGTGCGCAGCATCGCCGCGCTGGCCGAGATACCTAATGTGATCGGTTTCAAGGACGGCCACTCCGACCTCGACCAGTTGCAGCGGCTCAAGCTGGCCGCGCCGCCGGACTGGCTGTTCTTCAACGGCGCCGCGACGGCCGAGATGCAGGCCCGCGCCTACCGGAGCATCGGCGTGCCCGCCTACTCCTCCGCCGTCCACGCCTTCGCCCCCGAGATCGCGAAGTCCTTCTTCCGCGCCTTCCACGCCGACGACCACGAGCGGGTCGACCTGCTGCTGAGCCGTTTCTACATCCCGCTGGTCGAGCTGCGCGACAAGGGGATCGGCTACGGCGTCTCGCTGATCAAGGCCGGGGCGCGGCTCCGCGGCGTCCCCGTGGGCTCCGTACGCGCCCCGCTCGCCGACCCCTCCCCAGAGCACCTCGAAGAGCTCCGTGCCCTGCTGGACACGGGCCTTGCCCTCGTCCGGTAAGGAAGGAATCCCCCTATGTCGCAACCCATCCCCCGGATTGTCAGGGCGACCGTCACGCCGATCCTGATCAGCGACCCGCCGCTGCTCAACGTCCTCGGCGTCCACCAGCCGTACACGCCGCGCACCATCGTCGAGCTCGAGACCGACACCGGCGCCACCGGGGTCGGCGAGACCTACGGCGACACCGAATACCTCGAGGTGGCGCGGAACCTCGCCAAGGCCGTCATCGGCCGGCCGCTCACCGCGCTGAACGGGCTGCACGACCTGGCCTACGACTCGGCGGGGCTCACGCCCGGCACGGTCAACGAGTTCGACCCGGCCGGACTGCGCGGCGCACGGACGAACGAGAAGATCGTCCGCAGCGTGGTCTCGGCGTTCGAGGTGGCCAGCCTGGACACCCTCGGCAAGGCGCTCGGCCTGCCCGTGCACGCGCTGCTCGGCGGCAAGGTCCGCGACCGGGTCGACTACAGCGGCTACCTGTTCTACCGGTGGGCCGAACACCCGGTGGAGGACGCCCCGCGCGACGACTGGGGCGCCGCCCTCGACCCCGAAGGCGTCGTACGGCAGGCGCGGCGGTTCACCGACACCTACGGATTCCGCTCCTTCAAGCTCAAGGGCGGCGTGTTCCCGCCCGAGCAGGAGATCGCGGCCATCAAGGCGCTGGCCGAAGCCTTCCCCGACCACCCGCTGCGCCTGGACCCGAACGGCGGCTGGTCGGTCGAGTCGAGCGTGCGCGTCGCCGAGGAGCTCGACGGCCGGCTGGAGTACCTGGAGGACCCGACCACGGGCATCGACGGCATGGCCGAGGTGCGCGCCAGGACCGGCGCGCTGCTGGCCACCAACATGTGCGTGACCACCTTCGGCGAGATCCCCGAGGCGTTCGCCAAGGACGCCGTCCAGGTGGTGCTGTCCGACCACCATTACTGGGGCGGCCTGCACGCCACGCGCGAGCTCGCGGCGCTCTGCCGCACCCACGGGGTGGCGCTGTCGATGCACTCCAACACCCACCTCGGCATCAGCCTCGCCGCGATGACCCACGTCGCCAGCGTCATTCCGGACCTGGAGTACGCCTGCGACAGCCATCGGCCCTGGCAGACCGAAGACGTCATCACCGAACCGAACCGCTTCACCGGCGGCGCCCTCGAGGTGTCCGACGCCCCGGGACTCGGGGTCGAGCTCGACCGCGACGCCCTGGCCACCCTGCACGAACGCTGGATCGAGCTCGACGGCTTCCGCGATCGGGACGATGTGGCCGCCATGCGACAGGCCGACCCCACGTGGGTCCAGCCCCCGCTTCCACGCTGGTGAAAGAGAGAACACCATGAGAATGCCCTCCACGATCGGCCTGCGCATCGGTGGCGCCCTGCTGGCGGTGGTCGCGCTGACCGCCTGCTCGGTCAAGGGCGGCGGTGCCGGCGACGGCGCCGCGTACCCCAGCAAGGCCGTGGAGTTCACCGTCCCCACGGAGCCGGGCGGCAGCACCGACCTGGTCACCCGCGCCCTGGCCAAGAGCATCGAGAAGCCGCTCGGCAAGCCGGCCGTGGTGGTCAACAAGCCGGGCGCCAACGGCAAGATCGCCGGCAAGGACGTCTTCAGCAGCAAGCCGGACGGCTACCGGGTGGCCGTGATGCCGCAGTCGCTGTTCGCCATCGGGCCGCTGATGGTCCAGGACCCCGACGCCATCAAGCTGGAGGACATGACCTTCGTCAAGGGACTGGCCGTCGAGGACTACGCCCTGGTGGTGCCGGCGTCCTCGCCGTACAAGACGGTCAAGGACATCCTCGCGGCCGACAACATCAAGTACGGCACCACGGGCGCGGGGACGGGCAGCCAGCTGTCCCAGGCCCTGCTGTTCGGGGTGGCGAAGGTGAAGGCGACGCCCGTGCCGTTCGACGGCGGCGCCCCCACGATCACCGCGGTCCTGGGCGGCAAGGTCGACGCGGCGTCCGTGCAGATCGCCGAGGCGGCCAAGCACGTCCAGTCGGGCAAGCTCCGGGCGCTGGCCGTGTTCGGGAGCAAGCGCGTCGAGGCGCTGCCCGACGTGCCGACCGCCACCGAGTCCGGCTATGACGTCGTGGTGGACCAGCGCAGGTTCGTGGCCGCGCCCGCCGGGCTGCCGGCCGATGTGCGCGACAAGCTGGCCGGCGCCATCGACAAGGCCATCGCGACGCCCGAGTACGGCGAACTGCTGAAGTCCAACTACATCGGCCGCTGGGAAGTCGGCGGCGACGAGGTCAAGACGCAGCTCACCAAGGCCCAG
Organism: Nonomuraea sp. NPDC049141; assembly: GCF_040648415.1. Taxonomy (NCBI): domain Bacteria; kingdom Bacillati; phylum Actinomycetota; class Actinomycetes; order Streptosporangiales; family Streptosporangiaceae; genus Nonomuraea; species Nonomuraea sp. NPDC049141. The sequence goes on along the minus strand of NZ_JBEZDR010000006.1, from coordinate 232,230 downwards.
GGCGAGTTCGCCGCACTGACGAAGAAGCTCGGGATCGACCTCACGGGCGAGCAATGACCAGCGTCACGCCGGAGGAAGACCTGCCGCGGGAGGACGGGCCGGAGGAAGAGGGCCTGCCCGTCCCGCCGAGCCCGGAATACGCGCGCCGGCAGAACATCGTCGCGGCGATCATTCCGCTCGTCGTCGGTGTGATCGCCGGGATCATGTCGTGGAATCTCGGCATCGGCTCGCTGTCCAACCCGGGCCCCGGCCTGTGGCCGCTGGCCGTCTGCGTCGCCATGGTCGTGACCGCGGCGGTGCTCGTGCTGCGGTCCGGGCCGACCGGCGAGGAGGAGATGTTCACCCGGGAGACGCTGATCGTCGTCGTGGCGGCCGTCTCCCTCCTGGGCTACGCGTTCCTGTTCGAGCGGATCGGCTTCGAGATCCCCACCGTGGCGCTGCTGGTGCTGTGGCTGAAGGGGCTCGGGCGGGAGGGCTGGCGGATGACGGCGATCATCTCGCTCGGCACGACCGCCGCCCTCTACCTGCTGTTCGTCACCGGGCTCGGTGTGTCACTCCCGCACATCCTGCCCTTCTGAACGAGATCGGCTGACCATGGATTTCTTCTCCCCGGTGATCGCCGGGTTCGGGGTCGTCTTCCAACCGGAGAACCTGTTCTACTGCCTGCTCGGCGTCACGCTGGGCATGCTCGTGGGCGTGCTGCCCGGCCTCGGCCCCGCCGCCACGATCGCCATCCTGCTGCCGGTCACGTACAACATCGAGCCGACGGCCGCGATCATCATGCTCGCCGGCATCTTCTACGGCGCCCAGTACGGCGGCACGATCACCTCGGTGCTGCTGCGGCTGCCCGGCGAGGCGTCCAGTGTGGTGACGGCCATCGACGGTCACGAGATGGCCAGACAGGGCCGTGCCGGCTCCGCGCTCGGCATCGCGGCGATCGGCTCCTTCATCGGCGGCACGGTCGCGGTCCTCGCGCTCACCTTCGTCGCCCCGCTGGTGGCCGGGTTCGCGCTGGACTTCGGCCCCGCCGAGTACACGGCGCTGGCCCTGCTGGGCATCCTGCTGGTCTCCACGCTCGGCACCGGCTCCACGACCAAGAGCATCCTGATGGCCACCCTCGGCCTGCTGCTGGCGTCCATCGGCCAGGACCCGCTGGCCGGGACCTCGCGCCTGACGTTCGGCAGCGACCAGCTGCTCGACGGCATCGACTTCGTCATCGTCGCGATGGGCCTGTTCGGCGTCGGCGAGATCCTCTACAGCATGGAATCGCTGCGCGGCAAGAGCGCCCCCGCTCCCACCGTCGGCTCCGTCTACCCCTCGCGCAAGGACGTCAGCGAGTCCAAGGGCGCCATCACGCGCGGCTCGCTGGTGGGCTTCGTGCTCGGCATCCTGCCGGGCGGCGGGGCGACCATGTCGTCGATGGTGGCGTACGCGGTGGAGAAGAAGGCCGCCAAGCAGCCCGAGAAGTTCGGCAAGGGCGCCATCCAGGGCGTCGCCGGACCCGAGACCGCCAACAACGCCGCCGCCACCTCCTCCTTCATCCCGCTGCTCACCCTGGGCATCCCGGCGAACGCGACCATGGCCATCATGTTCGGCGCGCTGCTGCTGCAGGGCATCACGCCGGGGCCGCTGCTGGTGCAGGAGAAGCCGGACCTGTTCTGGGGCGTCGTCAACTCGATGTACATCGGCAACGTGCTGCTGCTGGCCATGAGCCTGCCGCTGATCGGGATCTTCGTCAGGATCCTGCGCATCCGGGCGGCGATCCTGGCCCCGCTGACGATCCTGATCACCATGATCGGCGTCTACACCGTCCGCATGAACGTCTTCGACATGTTCCTCATGGTCGGCCTCGGCATCGTGGGCTACCTGATGAAGAAGGTCGGCTTCGAGCCGGGGCCGCTGGTGCTCGCCTTCGTCCTCGGCAGCCTCCTGGAGTCGTCCTTCCGGCGCTCGATGCGCCTGTTCGACGGGCAGCTCACCGGCTTCTTCGGCCAGCCGATCGCCGCGACGCTGCTGGTGGCGATCCTGCTCATCATCGTCGTCCCGCCGCTGACACGCCTGCTGCGCAGGCCACGGAGAAAGGCCGAAGCATGACCGTCATCGTGGGATATCTGCCCAACAAGCTGGGCAGGGCCGCGCTCCAGCAGGCGATCGCGGAAGCAGTGCTCCGAGGGGTGCCGCTGAAGATCCTCAACGTCTCGCGGCCCGGCGCCTACGTCGACGCCTCGACCGCGGACGCGGCGGAGCTCGGGCGCCTGGTCGCGGAGCTGACTCCGGGCGGGCTGGTGCATGAGTTCGAGCAGGTGGCGGAGGACGACGTCGCCGAGGCCGTGCTCGCGGCGGCGGAGGCGGCCGCGGCGAGCCTGATCGTCATCGGGCTGCGCAGGCGCTCACCGGTCGGCAAGCTGATCATGGGCAGCAGCGCGCAGCGGATCCTCCTGGAGGCCAACTGCCCGGTGCTCGCGGTCAAGGAGCCTCAGGCCTGAGCCGTAGCTACTGGACCGGCACCTGAAGCTCGCGGAAGGTGGCGATCTTGACCTTCAGGGTGGCCGCCGCCGCGGGTAGCTCGAACAGGCCCCAGAAGTCCCTGCCCTGGCCGGGCCCGAACTTCCCGGTGCTCAGGCGGACCCCCGACATGTCGGTGCAGGCGCAGTAGGAGTCGGTGCCGCCGTCGTCCGCGGGGACCTGGAGGCGGCCGGGCAGGTACTGGCGGCCGGCGGCGGTCAGCGTGACGTCGGTGGCCGCCTGGTACTTGAACGACATCCAGTCCCGCGCGTGGTGCAGCTCGTTGAACCACGCCTCGGTGTCACCCTCGTTGGTGACGCGGTAGGTCAGCAGGCCGAGGCCGCCGGGCAGGCGCCGCAGGCCGGTCACCGCCATGGAGATCGGCTGGCCGTCCGCCCTGGCCGTACCCGTCAGCCCGGTCGCGTCCGGCGTGCTCGCCGTCGCGGGGGTGGGTGCCTCGGTGGGTTCAGGCCTGGTGAACGTCACCGTGACGCGGCGATTGCGGCGTTTGCCCTCATCCGTGTCGTTGCTGTACAGCGGGCGGCGCGAGCCGTACCCCCTGGCCTGGAAGGTGACGCCCTTCCTGGAGAGCTGCGTGGACAGCGCCCGCAGCACCGTCTGGGCGCGGCGCGTGGACAGCGGGTCGTTGATGGCGTCGGTGCCGGAGGAGTCGGCGTGGCCCTCGACCTTCACCGTGGCGCCGGGCGAGGAGTCGATCAGCTTGGCGGTGCGCGCCAGGATCGCCGCGGCCCCGCGGGTGAGCGCGGCCTTGTTCACCGCGAACAGGACGTCGGAGGAGAGGTTGACCCGCAGATCCTTGCCGTCGTCCGCGGTCTCCTCCGACTTGTCGAGCGACTCCGACGGGGTCACGATCCTTCGGGTGATGGTGGTGACCGGTTCGGCGTCCGGGTCGGGGATGTCCATGCCCGGCACGGTGACCGGCGGGTCGTCGCTGATGGGCACGTTCGTCATGGGCGGGCCGACGGGGGTGACGACGGTGGCGGTGGGCGGGTTGCCGGAGGGGGCGGGCGTGACCGCGTACACGGTGATCGCCTGTCCGGGGTCGATGAAGTAGCCGAGGCCGTCCCGCCTCTGGTCGGTGCACAGGCAGGGGAAGTCGGCGGGTTTGTAGGGCAGGATCCACGTACGGGCCGGCGCGTCGAGCACCCCGATACCGGAGGCCCACCGGATCTCGCCCAGCGGGCGGGTGGAGTCGCCCATCTCGCCCGTCCACGGCAGGTGCTTGTCGGTGCCCGTGTTGGTGAGCCGGACCTGGATGACCAGGTGCGTGCCCTTGACCCGGTTGAGGCCGACGACCTCGACCTTGAGGTTCTGGGTGAGCGTGCTGCGGGTCTCGGCCAGCGCGGGCCGCGTGTCCTGCCGGGAGACACCGGGGCTTGCCGAGGCGCCGGGGGAACTGGCGGGCGGGGCGGACGACGGCGCCACGGTCGGTGCCGGTGGCGCGGCCTTCTGCGGCACCCCGCAGGCCGTCACCAGGAGCACGGCGAGGGATGGGACGGCGATCCGGGACATCACCCGGTCGATACTGTCGTATCTTCCGCCCTAAATTCAGCATTTCGGGCAGTATGTACGTCGCGACTATCTGGTGATGGTCCCAGCCGCGACGAGCCAGTCGACCGCCTCGGCGATGGCCTCCAGCGAGGTGTGGCGCGGCCGGTGGCCGAGCAGGCGCTGGGCTTTGTCCATGGAGCAGTGGGGGCTGTGCGCGATGTGGTCGTAGGTGATGCCGGCCTGCTCTTCGGACACCGTGTCGCGCCACTGCTCCCACGGCAGGTAGGCGAGCCGGGCGTCCTGCCCGAACCAGCCCGCCACCGCCTCGGCGTAGCCGCGCAGCGTCAGGGCGGTGGTGGCGACGGAGTGGAAGTTCTCGCCCACGGAGCCGGCCGGGTTGGCCAGCGCGTCCATGAACAGGCGCGCCACGTCGTCGGCGTGGACGTGCTGGACGGTCTCCATGCCCAGGTTGGGCAGGGTCACCTCCGTGCCGTCGGCCAGGGCCTGGAACACGGCCGGGTCGAGATTGCCCGCCGGGTTGACCGGCACCCATCCCGGGCCGGTGATGTGGCCGGGATGGATGACGGTGGCCGGGAAGCCGTCACGGTGGGCGCGGTCGAGCAGGTGCGCCTCGATGGCGGCCTTCTGGCGGCCGTAGTGGGCGATCGGCCGCCGTGGCCGATCCTCGGTCGTGGGCACCCGGGTGCTGGGGCCGTGCACCCAGATCGTGCCGCAGTGCAGGAAGTGCCGGACGCGGCCGGTCAGCGCGGCCGCCAGGCGGCGCGCGCTGGACTCCTCGAAGCAGATGAGGTCCATGACGACGTCCGGCTCCAGCGCGACCATGCGCTTGCCGAAGGTGTCATCGGCCTCCTCCGCCTCGCGGTCGGCGGTGATCGTGGTGACCCGCTGCCAGGCGCCGTGCGGGGTGTAAGGGTCCCGCCGGCCCCGGCTCACGGCGACCACATCATGCCCCGCGTCGACGAGACGGGGAATGAGGTAGGTGCCGATATGGCCGCTGGCGCCGATCACCACAACTCGCATGAGCTACACGTTAGTCCACGTATTCGTAGGCGCCGGCTTCGATGTTGCCGTCCGAGCCCACCGTTACCGAGTCCAGGTCGAGGGGGTTGAAGGCGGTGATGCCGAGACCGATCGCCGGGCTGCCGCTCAGCAGGTGCAGGGGGTTGTTCGGGTCGAACTTGGGGTCCCGGCGCACGTTGGCGGTGCCGGCCGTCATCTGGTACTGGCCGCCGTAGAAGATGTTGTGGTCGTTGGCGGTGAAGGTGGAGTCGCCGTACGCGCTCTTCCCCGCGGCCACGATGATGTTCTGCGACAGCTTGAAGTGCGCGTTCGTGCAGCCCGCGTAGCAGACGACGCCCTCGGAGTCGGCGTTGGGCAGGTTCATCGAGTTGTTGCGGAACACGGTGCCGAACACCGGGCCGTTCGTCTCGATCTCGCCGTTGTCCTTCGTCGGACCGCGGGTGACGATGCCCGACCGGGACCTGTCGCCGTAGATGCCGTTGTACTCGAAGACGTTCCCGGAGGTTCCGTCGGGGTCGTTCGTCGATCCGTCGTCGTTGCGGCTGGTGCCCAGTTCGGTGAAGGTGTCGACGTCGAACGCGAGGTTGTGGTGGACGTAGTTGCGGGAGCCCATGAAGATCTCCACGGCCGCGCCGTCCCACTCGTAGTCGTAGCTGAAGGCCACCGATCCGGTGATGGTGTTCCAGCCGATGTTGGAGTCGTCACCCTGCACCAGCATCGCGAACGCGCCGGAGTCGTCGTTGCTGTTCTCCTCCTGCGGCGTGAGCTTGCTCATGAAGTTGTTGTTGACGAATTCGTTGCTGGTCACCGCGGTGCCGTTGGCGCTCGTCTCGATGTAGACGCCCGCCGCGGCGCCGGTGATGTAGTTCTGCTCGATGACGTTGTTGCTGCCACCTACCTTGATGCCCGCCCACGAGCAGCGGCCCTGGTTCGAGTCGACGCCGATCTGCAGGTTGTAGACCTCGATGTAGTCGCCTTCGAGGTACAGGCAGGCCTCGGTGTCGTTCTTGAGCACGGGGCGGTTGCCCGTGCCGTACGCGTCGACCACGATCGGTTGCCCGTCCGAGCCCGACCCCGTGATCCACAGCTGCCCGGACCAGGAGCTGCCGCGCTTCAGCATGAGTTTGGAGCCGGCGACCATCTCCGCGGCGTTCGCCTTGGCGAGGGTCTTCCATGGCGTGGTGTCCGAGAGGCCGTTCGCCGAGTCTCTGCCGTTGACGCTGTCGAGGTAGTAGGTGTGGGGGGTGTCGTCAGCAGAAGCGGGGGCCGACACGGCCCCCGCCATCACTAGTGCGAGTGCCGCCGCACTCGCCGCGCACGCCACTAATTTCCGGGTGGGTAAGTTCCAGGCACGCAACTGAGTTCTCAGCCTCCTGATCGCGGTGACGAGAGCCGGATGCCGTCCTCTGAGGACGAAGATCATCTGACTTCGGGGGTCACTTTAACCGTGATGCCCGGTTAATTTCGACACCCAAAATGATCATTTTGTGTCCGGAACGTGTCAGGAGGCCGAAAATCATCCCCAAAGGGGCGTCAGCGGATCACCCTGCACACCAGGGCGTCGGATGCGCCCCGCAGGGCGCTCATGACGACGTCCGTGGTGAGGAACTTGCACGCGAGGTAGGGATCGCCGGATCCGGCGTACTGCGGCGCGCCACCGGTGCCGCTGACGTAGCAGCGCAGGCCGCCCGCCTCGTAAAAGCCGAGCCACGAGGCCGAGTTGACCTTGGCGTGGCAGTATTCGCCGATCGAGGACGGCCCGAACGGGATGTCCACGACGGCCGCCTGGGCGGGCAGGGCGACGGCGAGCAGGGTGGCGGCGACGACCGAGGTCAGGGTGAGGACGCGACGAAGCACAGCGACTCCAGATTCGGGGGGTGAACACGTCATTCGGAGTATCTGTTAAGAAAGTTTCCTATGCAATATGTCGCCTCAAGGGAAAAGTCCCGTCATTCGGCGGAAAACCGGTACCGTACCAGCCATCTCTGACGGATCACCGCAAGACGCAGGCCGACAAAAGCCGCCTGCGCATGGCTCGCCACCCCACCCCCGTGCGCGCCGTCAGAGCGTCTGAAGCGGCCCGCCCGCCTTTGTCGGTCGGGGTCGCTAACGTTCGGCGCAGCACGGCGGCAGGGGCTGGAAAACCCCTGCTCATTTGGCGATTCATGCATGGTGAAAGGCGGGGACCGTTGGGTTGGCTGGCAGCGGGCGACGGCTACGAAGTCGCCCTCATAGAGGGCCGGGTGGCGGCGCGAGCCACCTCCGGCAGGGCAGCGGGACGGCAGCTGAAGTCGCTGCCGAAGGCGTTGCGGGATCATCCCGAGGTGGACCGGCTGCGCCGCTTCGCCGAATGGCTCGACCGGCACGCCGCCGCGTGTGTGGCGCAGGTGGACCTCTGGATGGTCTCGTCCCTGCCCGTGCCGACCGGGCTGCTGGCCCGCGTGTGGCCGGACGAGGCGTGGCAGTCGGCCCTGCGGGACCTGGCCGTGGTCGGTGACGATCCCGACGAGGTCGGCTTCCTGCGGGACGCCACCGACTCCGGCGAGCTGCGAGTGGTCAACCTCGACGGCGAGACCGTGCGGCTGTCGCCGCGGACGGTGACCCTGCCGCACCCCGTGCTGCTGCCCGACCTGGACGACCTGCGGGAGTTCGCCGCGGAGCTGGGCGTGGTCCAGAAGGTCGAGCAGATCCACCGCGCCACGTGGCGCAAGCCGGCCGACCTCAAGGCGGGCGAGACCACCGTGTCGGAGTTCTCCGGCGGCTCGTACGACTCCCGGTTCGGCCTGGCCGCGCGGGCCACCTCGCTCGGCTACCGCGTCTCCGGCGGCTACGCCACGTGCCGGGTCCGCGACGCGGGCAGCCTGGCGGAGGCGGCCGTCTGGATCGGCGAGCCCTACTGGGAGGACGAGGTGACGACGGGCGGCCTGAGCTGGCAGGACCTCGACGGCAGGACACTGCCACTGCGCGAGGTCGGGCCGGTGGCCTGGTCGGAGGGGATGCGGATGGCCGCGGCGCTCTACGCCGGGCGTCGGGTCGAAGAGGGGAAGGACGCGTGAGCATGTCTCAGGCCGAAGAGCTGCTGAAGGCCGGGGCCGTTCTGCCGCCCGGCACCGAGGAGACGGGCGAGCGGGCCGTGCCGATGACCGCGCGGCGCTACCGCCATCCCGGGCTGGACGACCGGGTGGTCGTGCGGCTGGTCGCCGGGGAGCTCGGCCCGGCCGAGGACCTGGCCGCGAGCTTCCTTGGCCTGGCGCCCGACGGGGAGCCGGCCGTGGTCGGGCTGGGCTTACAGCGCTCGCTCGGCTTCCCGGAATGGGTGCTGGTCAACCACCCCGAAGACGGGCATCACGCGCTCGCCGTCGTACCGGAGCTGGAGCGTACGGCCCGGCAGGCCAAGTCCAAGCCGAAGGCCGCGCTCGACACCTACCAGCGGCTGGCCCGTGAGCTGGCCGCCTCCGTTCCCCACTTCCTGCCCACGTTCTACGAGCAGAACGGCCGGGTGTTCCTGGGCGTCGACAACACCGGCTACGCCGCGCAGATGTTCGCCGCCGCGCGCCGGGCCGAGGCGGAGCACGGGCTCGACGTGGACGAGGACCGGCTCGACGCGGTGTTCCTGGAGTTCGCGCTGGCGGGGGCGCTGCCGGTCAAGGTGCTGTCCGGCTACGCCAAGGAGCTGGCCGTCCGGGTGCCCGCCGAGGAGGCGCTGCGCCGGTTCGCGCGGCTGTGCGTGCGGCGTACGGCGGGCGGGCTGCCGCCGTCGGCGCAGATGGCCACGGACCTGCGCCGCCTGGCCAAGGCCGCCGGGACCGACGCGGACGCGGCGGAGCAGGCCTACCTGGCCGAGCTGCTCGCCCTGCCGGCCACCCACCGGGCCGCGACGGGCTGGTGGAAGGCCCACCGCACGGCGCTGGCGGCCCTGGCCGCGCGGACGCCCGAGGTGCGCACCACGCTGCTCGACATCATGCCGGAGTCCATGGACGACGACCTGTCGGGCTTGTGGCTGGAGATCCTCGAGACGTCCGGCGCCACCGCCGGGCTGATCTCCGGCGAGGTGCCGGAGCGCCCCGGCGACGGCACCGCCGGCTGGCTCCAGCGGTTCCTGAAGGCGCGCAACCACGGCTGGGGTTCCCCGCCGCGCCAGCCCGCCCTCTACACCCTGGTGGAGCGGGCGGCCGAGCAGTTGCGGTCCGAGCTCACCGGGCCGGGGCGGACACTGACGATCGTCTACGACGTCGACCTGCTGGACCTGCTGCTCGCCCACGACCTCGCGGTGACCGATCCCGAGGAGCACGCCTCGCTGCAACTGGAGCGCTGGGCGAACGGGGAGGGGCAGCGCGACCTGGTCGCCCTGGCCGCCGACGCCCGGTTCCGGCCCTCGTTCGAGCGCGCGGCCTACTCCTTCAGCAACGACGAGTCCGGCCGGCGAGCCATCCGCCTGCTGGCCAAGTCACCCGGCGGGCGGCCGATGCTGGCCGAGTGGGTGGCCAAGGTGGCCCTGCGGTCGTCGGCCGCCGGGCTGCCGGAGCTGCCCGACGCCCTGAGCCGGCTGGCCTGGCTGCCGGGCGAGGCGCTGGCCCTGGCCGAGGACGAGGTGCGCCAGGCCGCCGCGGCGCAGGTCGCGCCGGTGCTCGCCCGCACCCTGCGGGCCGGGCTGTTCGACGAGCTGGGCTGGCCGGCCTGGGAGGAGGCGGCCGCGACCCTCGTCGCCAAGAAGGACGTCGACGACATCGTGGTCGCCGACGCCTGGCCGCACCTGATCACCGCGGGCTCCGCGCAGGTCCGGGTGCTCGGCCTCGAGGGCGCCGTGCTCACCCACGACCTGCGCGTCCCGGACAGGGACACCTGGAGCGACATCGGCCTGCACTATGTGGACGGCGAGTTGCTCGTCTACTGGCAGTCCCGCGACCTCGAGGGGCGGCTGCGCGGATACTGGCACACCGCCGCCGACCGCCTCCACCCGATGGAGGGCCGCGGCACCCGCGGGACGCGCATGGACTGGTACCGCGGTGAAGACGCGGTCTCCCTGTCGCTGCCCGGCGGCGGGCGGGCCACCGGCGCGGGGGTGCTGCATCGCGGGGACACGGCCGTTCCCGAAGAGCGGTCGATGATCTCCGACGGCACCTCGTTCTGGGTATGGAGCTGGGACGGATCCGACGGCGCCACCGCCGACTGGTACGAGTACGACCCGGTCACCGGGCAGGAGGGCAGGCGGGGCGGCCCCGCCTTCTTCGCCGACGCGCTCCGCGACGCTCCGGCCGGCAGCACGTTCCACGCGGGCTGGGTGCTGCCCGCGCCCTCGGACGAGGTCACTCCCGTGGGCGCTCCCGCGGGCGGGCTGTTCGGCTGGCGTGTGGTGCGGCTGCCCGACGGGTCGATGCGCGGTCAGGACATCTCCGGCCGTACGGTCACCTTGCCGCCCGACGCCGGGAACCCGGTGCGTGCCCTGACGTTCCCCGGGGATGACCGGCCGCGGACCGTCGTCAAGGGGAGTTACCGGCTCAGCCTGGTCGACCCGGACGGTGTCGTCACGGCCTGGGCCAGGACGGACGACGCCCCCGGCCACTTCGCCATGGGCAGCCTCATCCTGCCGCCGCTGCGCTACTGGTGCTACCTGCGCCCGAGGGATCCGCAGGGCTCCGCCGCCCTGCGGGGCCTGGACCTGGACACCGCGGCGGCCCTGCTGGCGGCCGGCGTGGAGAGAGCGGTCGGCGTGGAGAGAGCGGCCGGCGCGGAGAAGGACCTGGAGGCGCGGATACGCACGCTGCTCCCCGAGGTGAGCCATGACGCGCTCGTGGCCGGCATCGCCGGGGTCGTGCGCTTCGCCGCGACCCAGGTGACCGTGCTGGACGCCGTCGCGGCCCGGCTCTCCGAGGCGCTGGCCGGCGGCCACCGGGAGGAGGCGCCCGCCGGTCCCGCTGACCACCTCCTCGACCAGGCGCTCAGCGGGCTCGGCAGCACCGGCGGATACTCGTGGCTCCAGCACCTCGACGGCGCGTTCCGGCAGATCCGGGCGATCGGCCAAGGGCTGGCGTCTGGGGCGGCCACGGGCTCCTCGGGATCGGACTCGTCGGGATCGGGCTCACCGGGGCCGGGCTCGTCGAGGCTGGGTGGCACGCACCTCGACCGGCCGGGACTGCCGGACGTGGGCGTGCGCTGGGACGCCTTGCTCGACGACACCGCCGCCCTGGCGTTCCGAGCCGGATCGGCGTCGGCCGAGGAGGAGCACCGCACCACACTGCACAAGCTGCTCCACGAGCTCCACCGCCTCGGTCTGCCCGTCACGGCCGATCCGTCCCGCTGGCGGCGGATGTCGCTGCACCTCGACAAGCCCTTCCTCACCAAGCCCGACGGCGATTGGCGCGAGGGCAACTGGCTCGGCACCCTGCCGCTGGACGGCGGCGGGTTCCTCGCCTTCGTGAGCGCGGAGACCCGGGAGAACTCCGGCTGCGTGTGGACGGTGCTGTTCCACGACCCGGCCGGCCGCTTCGACGTCCCCCACCCGTACACCGTCCGGTCCTCGGACCCGGTCGGCGCGCCGCGCGAGGCGGGCTGGCTGGAGGCGTTCTTCACCGAACTGGCGGCGCGTGGACCGGCACCCTGGCGACCCGAGGCGGCCGAGGAGTTCGCCCGGCTCACCGGCGTCTCCCCGACGCTCGCCCGGCTCATCGTGGCGGGCCTGCCGTCCGTGGACACGTACGAGCGCAACTTCCTCGCCAAGGAGACCCGCACCACGCTCGGCGTGAAGCTGGCGGACGCCGCCGTCGCCAGGGACGAGCTGCGCAAGCTGGACGGCGGCATCCGGCGAGCGGTCGTCGCGGCGCTCCTGCCCGGCGACCCGGCCCGGCTCTGGACGGACGGCCCGGACGTGGCCGCCGCGGCGGCGGTGTGGAACGACAAGGTCGGGCCGCAGGCGGCGATTCCCGAATGGCTGCTGGGGGAGATGTCCCGCGCGGTGCGCACCGGCTGGGACACGAGCCGGGCGCTGCGCGTCCTCATCGACCCGGCCGCCGCGCCGGAGCTGGGCCGCGACCTGGCCTGGACCGTACGCGGCGACCGGGTCAGGCCCGTCGACGACAACGCCACCGGGTTCACCGCGAACGCGCTGGTCATGTTCGTCGCCACCGCGGGGTGGCTGGCGTACCGGCTGCCCGCCGGAGACCCGATCCGGGCCGCGCTGCCGGCGGCGCTGGCCGAGGTGCGCGCCCGGCTGGCCAACCCGGACCTGATGCTCGACCTCGACAGCTATGTCGACCTGCCCGCGTTCAGGAAGGCCGCCGGAGCCCCGACCGAGACCGGCCAGGGCTACGAGCGGTACGGCGCCCTCATCATGCCCACCCATGATGACCGCCCCTCCCCGGCCATCCGCACCGCGTTGCTGGACGCGGCAGGCGAAGACCCCTACCTGCGTGCCCTGCTCGGGTCCGAGGCGCCGTTCATCGCCGAGATCGCGTTGCGGATCGCCCGCGACCCGCGGTTCACGGCGCTGCTCGCCGATCCGGGCGATCCGGCGCAGGGGGAGCGGGACGCGGACGGGACGTGGTGGCCGCAGGATCCCACCAGGTCCGTGCCCGATCTGGTCGTCGAGGTGGCGAAGGAACACGGGCTCGGCGAGGACGCCGCGGCCACGTACCTGATGCTGCTGGCCCTGCCCGATCCCACCGACCGCAACATGGCCCGGTGGACGGGCTGGAAGCCCGCCCGGCTCAAGGCGGCCCGCGCCGAGCTGGCCGGCAGCGGCCTCGTCATCGAGGCCAGCCGGAGCCGGGCGGCGCGCACGCTGTTCCTGCCCGGCGGCTGGGCGGAGCAGTCGTCGCCGCGCCTGCCGGTGGAGCAGTGGAAGCTGGCCCTGTACGACCTGGGCAGCTACGACGGCACGCCGATCGTGCCGATCCAGCCCGTCGCCGACCTGTACGCCAGGGCGTGGCAGCGGGTGCGGGACGGCGACGTTCCCCGCTTCGAGCAGCTCAAGGTCAAGCGCGGACGGCGACGCTGAACACGCGTCGCCCCGACTCTCCTAAGGACTTCACTTCATGACCCTGACCGAAGACCGGGCTCCGGCCCGGCAGGTAATCTCCGCCGAAGAGCGATACGCCGACGAGCTCGCCTTCCTCGCCGCCCACGACACCGGCCCGCGCCCGCCCGGCTGGGCGCTGACCCCGCGCGCCGTGGTGACCTTCATCTGCGGCAGCGGTGACGAGACGCTGGTGGGGCCGGCGTCCAAGATGAAGGTGGCCGCCAAGTTCGTCGGCGAGCGCGCCCTCGTCGAACGCTGCGTGGTGACCCTCGCCGGCGAACGCGGCCTGCTGCTGGTCGGCGAGCCCGGCACCGCCAAGTCGATGCTGTCCGAGCTGCTGGCCGCCGCCGTGTGCGGCACCAGCGCGCTCACCGTCCAGGGCACCGCGGGAACGACCGAGGACGCCTTCCGGTACGGCTGGAACTACGCCCTCCTCCTCGCCCAGGGCCCCAGCCCCGCCGCGCTGGTCGACTCCCCGGTGCTCACCGCCATGCGGTCCGGCCGCGTCGCCCGGGTGGAGGAGATCACCCGCTGCCTGCCCGAGGTGCAGGACGCCCTGGTGTCCATCCTGTCCGACCGGCGGGTCAGCGTACCGGAACTGGCCGGCACCGAAGACGCCCAGGTGGCGGCCACATCCGGGTTCACCGTGATCGCCACGGCCAACCTGCGCGACCGCGGCGTCTCGGAGATGTCGGCCGCCCTGAAGCGCCGGTTCAACTTCGAGACCGTCGACCCCATCTCCGACGCCGGGGCGGAGACCGCCCTCGTACGCCACCAGGCCACCGCCGTCGTCCAGCGGGCCGGCGCCGCCTTCGGCGTGGACGACGCCGTGCTCGACGCGCTGGTCACCGTCTTCCGCGACCTGCGCTCCGGGCGCTCGGCCGAGGGCTGGGACGTGGAACGGCCCGGCACGGTCATGTCCACCGCCGAAGCCGTGCAGGTCGCCGCCTCGCTGGGCGTGGCGGCGGCGTACCTGCCCAGCGGTGATGTCCTTGACCTGGTGCCGGGGCATCTGCTCGGCGTGGTGCGCAAGGACGATCCGGCGGACCACGGGCGGCTCCTGGGCTACTGGGACGGGCCGGTGCGGCGGCGGGCCGAGGACGGCTCCGCCATGTGGCGCCGGCTCTGGGACCTGCGGGAGAACCTCCGTTGACCACCCAGAATCTCGACTCGCGGTCCGCGCAGGGTGCCGGTGACGCTGATCCCAGGCAGGCGGTCGCCGCGCTGGCCTCCTCCGCGCGGCCGTACCTGCTGGGAGTCCGTCACCACAGCCCCGCCCTGGCCGTCGCCCTGCCCGCGCTGCTGGACGCCGCCGACGCCGAGGTGGTCTGCGTCGAGCTGCCGGCGGACTTCCAGCAGTGGCTGGTGCACCTGGCCGACCCGGGGACCATCGCGCCGGTCGCCCTCGCGGGGGCTCGTGGTGACGGTGGGCTGGGCTTCTACCCGTTCGCGGACTTCTCGCCGGAACTGGTGGCCATCCGCTGGGCCTGGAAACGCGGCGCGGAGGTCCTGTGCTGCGACCTCCCGCTGTCCGACCCCGGCTGGCACGCCACCGACCCCTCCCCGCTGGCGGGCACGGCCGAGGACGCCGGCCCGCCTGCGGGAACGACGGCAGCCGCGCCGGAGGACTCCGGCACGTTGCCGGGGGCGTCGGTGGGTGCGGCAACGTCCCGGAGGAGGTCCTTCGCCGAGGCGTTGAGCGCGGCGGGGACCGGCCGCGAAGGGGACGACATGTGGGACAGGGCCGTGGAGGTCCTGGCGCCCGGATGCGAGCCGGAAGCGGTCCGCCGCGCCGCCCTCGGCGTCGGCTGGGCGTTGCGCCGAGACGCCGCGGCGGCAGGCGGCGTACCGGCCATGGACCTGGCACGCGAGGCGCACATGCGCCGCGTCATCACGGGCGCCGCGGCCAACGGGCGGCGCGTCGTGGCAGTGGTCGGCGCCTTCCACGCACCCGCGCTGACCGTGCCCGGCGCGGACGGCCCCGCGCTGACCGTGCCCGACCCGGACGGAGCCACCGGTCCGTCCAAGGGCGGCCACACTGTCGCCTCGTCCGGGACTGTCGCCTTGTCCGAGAGCGACGGGACCGGCGATGGCGACGTCAGCGGTCCGTTCGCGGACGACGGTTCGTCGTCGGTCACCTCGCTCGTCCCGTACGCCTTCGACCTGCTCGACTCCCGGTCCGGCTACCCGGCGGGCATCCGCGACCCGCGCTGGCAGCAGGCGGTGTTCACGGCGGACGGCGATCCCGAGCGGGTCAGGGACGGCGCCGCCCGCGCCATCACCGACCTGTGCCGGGAGCTCCGCGCGGCCGGGCACACCGCGGGCACCGGCGAGGCCGTCGAGACGTTGCGGCTGGCCTGCGACCTGGCCCGGCTACGCGGCCTGCCCGCCCCCGGGCGGGGTGAGCTGCTGGAGGCAGTGACGACCGTGCTCGGCCAGGGCGAGCCCCTGGGCCGGGGACGGGCCCTGGCCAAGGCGCTCGACACCGTGTTCGTCGGCACCGAACGCGGGCGGACCGCGCCGGGCACACCACGTTCCGGGCTGGGGCCCGCGGTCGAGGCGGATCTCGCCGCGCTCCGGCTCCCGTGCCCGGACGATCCCGAACGCCGTGAAGTACGCCTCGACCCGCTCCGCTCCGACCTGGACGCGCGCCGTGAGGTACTCCTGAAGCGCCTGCTGGTCTGCGGCGTCGGCTACGGCGAACCGATCGAGGTGGTGGGTACAGGCGATTCCACCGCACTCACCACCAGGTGGCGGCTGGCCTGGACCCCGGCGGTCCCGGCCCTGCTCGACCTGGCGGGCGTACGCGGCGTGACCCTCGCCCAGGCGGCGGCCGGTACGTTGCGTGAGACCTTCCGCCGCGAGTCCGCGGAAGGAGGGCCCACCTGCGGCCTGATCCTCGGCGGCCTGCGTGCCGCGGCCGGTTGCGACCTGCCCGACCTGGTCGCGGACCGCCTCGCCGACGCCGCCGTCACACTGCCCGCCACCGCCACGCTCACCGAACTGCTCGAAGCCCTCGACCTGCTGGAGGCGCTGCGCCGCCGGCATCTCCCCGGCACCACCCCGGAAGGCCGCGAGCACGCCGCCGAACTGTCCGGCACCCTGCTGGAGGCCGCGGTCCGCGCCCTGCCCGGCCTGGCCGGCAGCGACCAGCCGGAGGACGCGGTCGCCCTGGTCGCCCTCGCCTCCCGGGTCGGCGAAGAGCGACTCGGGCTGCGGATGGACGACGCCCTGGCGGTGCTCGCGCGTACGGCGTCGCCGCTCATCCAGGGCGCGGCCCTGGCCGCCCGTGTGCTGCTCGACCTGGACGGGCCCGACTCGCTCGGCGAGCGGGCCGCCGGCTGGGTCGACACCGCCACCGGCCCCGACGGCCGCCTCCGCCTGAGCCGCCTGCTGACCGGCGTGCTCACGGCCGCCGGGCCGCTGCTCCAGACGGCCCCGGCGGCGCTCGACCCG
The DNA here is from genome assembly GCF_040648415.1 of Nonomuraea sp. NPDC049141. Lineage (NCBI taxonomy): Bacteria > Bacillati > Actinomycetota > Actinomycetes > Streptosporangiales > Streptosporangiaceae > Nonomuraea > Nonomuraea sp. NPDC049141. The sequence goes on along the minus strand of NZ_JBEZDR010000006.1, from coordinate 215,702 downwards.
CTCATGGATCGAGTCGACGGCCTGGCCGACAGGGAGTTCCTCGACCGGCTGCCGGCGTTGCGGGGTGGGTTCGACACCCTCAGCCCGGCCGGTCGTACCCGGCTGCTGGGGGCTGTGTCCGAACGGCTCGGAGACCGGCTCGACCTGGCACTGGACGCTCCGGCCGCGCTCCTCGCCCTCTGGACCGCCGCCGACTCCGCCGCTCTGGAGGCCTTGCGCGCCCTCCGGCTCCCCATCCCCGCGCTGACCACCTCCGGCGATCCGGAGGAACGGGTAGCCGAGGTGACTCGCACCGACAGCCAGGCCCTACCGGAAGGGGAAGCCCGCACTGAGCGCCTCTCCTCGCTGGACGGGGAGGCGGACGCGGCTCGCGCCGAGCGCCGGTCCGAGGTGGACGGTGACGGTCGTGTCGAGCGAAGGCTGCTGCCGGTTGACCGGTGGCGGTTGCTGCTCGGGCGGGAGTCGGAGCGGCTTCCGGCCGGTGCTCGTGCCTACGCGCGGGCCCTTGACGAGCTGTACGGATCGGGACGCGGGGAAGGCGCCAACGACTTCGGCACGGGAGGCGACGCCGGTGGCAGGGAGAACCCCTTCCCCACCGCCCGTGAGTGGGGTGAGGAGCTGGAGAACCTCTTCGGGACCGAGGTACGCGAGGAGGTGCTGGCCCGGGCCGCCGACGCCGGCCGGATCGACGTGCTCAGCGAGCTCGATCCCGCCTCGGTGCGGCCATCCGTCGAGCTGCTGACCTCCGTACTGTCTCTGGCCGGCGGCCTGCCCGAGCAGCAGGTCGCCAAGCTGCGGCCACTAGTACGCCGCCTGGTGGAGGAGTTGACCCGGGAGCTGGCGACCCGGATGCGGCCCGCCATGACCGGGCTGGCGACCCCACGCCCGACCCGCCGTCCCGGTGGGCGGCTCGACCTGCCGCGTACCCTGCGCGCCAACCTGTCGCACACGCGCCGCCTCGACGACGGCCGGCTGGTGGTGGTCCCGGAACGGCCGGTGTTCAGCACCAGGTCCCGGCAGGAGGCCGACTGGCGGCTGATCCTGGTGGTCGACGTGTCCGGGTCGATGGAGGCTTCGGTGGTCTGGTCCGCTCTCACGGCCGCCGTCCTGGCGGGCGTGCCGACGCTGTCCACCCACTTCCTGTCGTTCTCCACGCAGGTGATCGATCTGACGGACCGGGTGACCGATCCGCTGTCCCTGCTGCTGGAGGTACGGGTCGGCGGTGGTACGCACATCGCCGCGGGCCTCGCTCAGGCCCGGTCGCTGGTCACGGTGCCGAGTCGTACGCTCGTCGTGGTCGTCAGCGACTTCGAGGAGGGCTACCCGATCGGGGGCCTGCTCGGTGAGGTACGGGCGCTGGCCGGGTCCGGTGTTCACCTGCTGGGGTGCGCGGCCTTGGACGACAGCGGCGTACCCCGTTACTCGATCCCCGTCGCTCAGCAGCTCGTCGCGGCCGGCATGCCCGTCGCCGCCCTCAGCCCGCTCGCCCTCGCCCGATGGGTCGGCGACCGCCTTCGGGGAGAGAAATGATGAATTCCCCCACCACGACCTCTGTCTCCTCGGCTGCCGGGCAACTGCCGCCGGCGGCGCCGCAGGTGGTCGCCGCCGCCGTCGAGGGCCTCACGTCCCGGCTGCGTAAGAAGCTGGACGCGGCGATCGAGCAGTACGCCGCCGTGCCCGTTGCCGTCGACGACGAGGGCGTCCGGATCAGCTGTGGCGAGGACGCGGTGGTCACGCTCTCGCCGGGGCCGTCCGGTGCGATCGTCGACGACGGCCAAGCGCGGTGCAGTTGCCTCCTGGCGCCACGATGTCTGCATCGCGCGGCCGTACTGAGTGCCTGCCCGGTGGCGGACCTGGAGCCCATCGGGACCGCCGAAAGCTCCGGCGCGGGTGATGCCCCACTCGGCGCCGATACGGTCGCCGGGTCCGCGTCCGACGGGACGGCCACCGACCCGGGCGCGGCGCCCGCTGCCGCGCTGGCGACCGCGGGGTCTGGCAACGCTCAGGCGACGAACGCTGGGTCAAGCGCCACAGGGCAGGACGCCGCCAAGGGCGCAGCGCCGGATACCGCGCAGGCGCCGAGTGCCGCGCAAGTGGCGGCGGCGGCGAGTCTCTGGCGTGCCGCCGCGGCCATCCTGTCGACCGGGGCGCCCGCGGCTGGTGCGGTGCCTCAGGGCGAGCTGCTCAGGGCCGCGCATACAGCCAGGCTGGCCGGATTGCCCAAGGCCGAGGCCGCCGCTCTGCGAGTGGTACGCGGGCTGCGCGCGGCTCGGGCCCGCCACGACGGGCATCGCCTCGCCGACCTGGTGTCCGCGCTGCGCGAGCTCCTGCTCACCGCGGGCCGGCTGGCCGGGGCCGACCCCGATCCGGCGCTGGTCGGCAGCGTGCGCCGGAACTATCAGCCGGGAGGGAGCCTGCGGGTGTACGGCGTTTTCCGGGAGCCGGTGATCAGCGCCACCGGCTACGGCGGCGTCGTCACCCACCTGGTCACCGACGACGGCCGGTGGTTCTCGGTGGCCGATGTCAAGCCGGGCGGTCCGGCCCGTGCCCGTGGGGCCGCCACCGCGCCCGTCTCCATCGGCCCCGCCATGCTGAACCACGCGCAACTGGCGCGGGCTGGGCTGCTGATCACCGGGGCGACGATCTCGCCTGATGGGCGTCTGGGGGCGGGCGGTGGCGTGCGGGCCACCCCGGTCTCGGGGATGTCGTGGACGGCGGGGCCGATGGCGGCGCTGTTCGCCCGCCCGCTGGCTGAGGCGGTCGGTCCCCGGCTCTCCGGGCACGCCTGGAGCGAGGCGGACACAGAGGATAAGGCTCGCGAACCGGTTGGATGCGACCTGGTAATCGTCGGCGCCGCAGGCGACCACGTACTCGCCCGCGAACTACTACCCACAGATGACCAGTCGGCCGTCCCTGGCCCTGGACCGCAGCCTGCGGACGATACCTCGCGCGCCCTGCCCGCGGACGATCAGGTAAGGGCTCTGCCGTCCGCTGGAGCGCCGCAAGCCGATCCGCAGGTCCCGGTACGCCCGGTCGGCCCGCTGATCCGGCTCGTTCCGGCGGCCCATCACCCCGACCTGGCTCACGTCGCCAATCTGCAGCGGCTCGCGTCCCGGCCCGGTCTGGTGGTGCGGGTGGTGGGCAGGGTGGATCCCGATCGGGCGGCCACCCTGCGTCCGCTGGCGGTGGGACCGGTGCCGGGGGCCGAGGCGACGCTGCGACTTCCCGCCGAATGGCAGGACCGGGCCGATCTCGGGTACGACCGTCTGCAGGGCTCCCACCTCCCACCGCCGGAGGCGTGCCTGCCCGTGCAGACGGAGGCCGGAAGCGAGGTGGACCCGGTGGCGAGCGCACCGCTCTGGCGGGTTCGTCGGCTGGTCGAGCTGGGCGTCTCCGGCGGGCGGCGAGCGGTCGCCGAATCGGCGCGCAACGGCGACTCCCACGCGCCGCTGCGCCGGGCCGGGTTCCGGACTGCCGCCGAACTCGCCACCACGCTCACCGCCGAGGCCGACCGCAGGACGCGTGACGTGTTCGGCCGGTTGGCGGACTCCGGCCCCGACCGGTACGCGTGGGCGTGGCTGGCCGCGGCGACCCACCTCGCGGCCACGGAACGAGCCATGATCCAGTCCTCCTGGCAGGCGGACCATCTCCTGTGAAGGGCGACTCTCCGTGATGGGCGGGCCTCCGTGAAGAGCGGCTGATCGCCGAGAACGTCTCCCCTTGAGCTGGACCGTTGTTCAGTGGTGCCGGTCCGCAAGGCGTGGAGCCTTACCCAGGCGATCGTTGGGCCTCCGCTGATCCGGCGGGGGCGCCGATCACAGCCACGAAGGCCCGCTCTCTTACGCCGGGCCAGAGGAGTATGGACAGGGGAGGGGCGAAGAAGGCCGCTGCGGACGCAGGGATCGGCGGGGTTGACGCCGACCGCGTGAATGCGGACGCGGACCTGCCCGGAGCCAGGGCCGGAGACCGCTGTACGGTCTCCGGCTGCGCTGAGGCTGGTCAGGTCGTGAAGATCTGGCGGCGGGCGTGGTCCAGGAGGGTCTTCCTGGGCGGGGCGGAGGTGACGAAGCGGGAGGCGCCGTGGGTGCTGGTCAGTGCACTGTCGTGCGCGGATGGTGCACCCAGCCGTTCGGGTCGGGGGCCCGGCCGGTCTGTACGGCCAGGAGCTCCTCGCGTAACAAGAGGGTGAGGGGACCGGGCTGGCCGTCGGCCATCTGCCAGGCGGTGGTGCGTGTGCGGGCCCGGCCGACGGGGGTGATGACAGCGGCGGTGCCGCAGGCGAAGACCTCGGTGATCGAGCCGTCCGCCGCGCCCGTTCGCCACTCCTCCAGACTGATGCGGCTCTCGCTGACGGGGTGGCCGAGGTCGCGGGCGAGGGTGAGGACGCAGTCGCGGGTGATCCCGGGCAGCAGTGAGCCGGTGAGGGCCGGGGTGATGATCTCGGCGGCAGGGCCGTGGCCGCGTACGAAGAAGAGGTTCATGGCGCCCACTTCCTCGATCCAGCGCCGCTCGATCGCATCGAGCCAGACCACCTGGGCGCAGCCGTGCTCGGCGGCGTCATTCTGGGCGAGGAAGGCGGCGGCGTAGTTCCCGGCGAACTTGGCGGCGCCGGTGCCGCCCGGGGCGGCCCGTACATAGTCCTCGGCGACCCACACCGACAGGGGTCTGATGCCTTCGGGGAAGTACGATCCGGCCGGGGAGGCGATGAGCAGGAACAGGTACTCGGCCGAGGGCCGGACGCTGAGCGTGCGCTCGGTGGCGAACATCAGCGGCCGCAGATACAGAGAATGCTCAGCGGCGTCGGGCACCCAGCACCGATCCTGACTCACGAGCAGCTCGCATGCCTTCATGAACAGCTCCACGGGCAGTTCCGGCATGGCCATCCGGCGGGCGCTCGCCTGGAAGCGGTGCGCGTTGGCCTCGGGCCGGAACAGGGCGACCGTACCGTCCGGCTGTCGATACGCCTTGAGACCCTCGAAGATCGACTGGCCGTAGTGCAGTCCTGTGGCGGCCGGGTCGATGGTCAGCGGAGCGTATGGGCCCAGTGCGGCGTCATGCCAGCCCGCCTCGCCGGTCCACCGGATGGTGACCATGTGATCTGTCATGTACCGGCCGAAGCCGGGCGCGGCCAGAATCTGCTGCCGCTCGGTGTCAGAACGCAGGTGAGGATGCGGTTTGATGGTGAACTGAGGGAGCGTGAGGGGCATCGGGGTTCCCTAAAGGGCGAGTGCTCACCGTGGTGCGCGGTCAGCGGGTGCGGAACGGGCTTCGGAGGACTGGCTACGGGCCAGGGATGCGGGCCGTCGAGGAGCCTGCGCAGGGCGCGGCGGAACTCGGTGAAGAACCGCTCGCGTGTCTCGGCGGTGGTGCAGCCCAGTAACAGGCAGGGGGGTCGAGATCTTCCAAAACCATGAGCAAGCAACTGCCCGTCGCCCGTGCGTACAGCGTAGACCCGCTTGATGCCGGGGTGAATGGCGTCGACGAAGGAGAACGGCGCACCGTATCGGATGGAGGTGATCGCGAGTTGACCTCGAGCTCGGTTGAGGTTGCATGCTGGGGACGACATCAGCCGAACAGGGGAGAGCAACGTGCGCGCGGTGTGGTTGAAGGAGTTCGGCAGGCCCGAGGTGCTCATACCTGGAGATGCCCCCGACCCGGTCCCGGGGCCTGGGCAGGTGTTGATCGACGTCGCCTACGCCAACATCACCTTTGTCGAGACCCAGTTCCGGTCGGGCGCGCCGTCGCCGTTCAAGCGGGAGCTGCCGATGATCCCGGGCAACGGCGTCGGGGGCATCGTCACGGCGGTCGGCGAGGGCGTCGACTCCGACCTGGTCACCCGTCGGGTGGTGACCTCCACGGGCGGCTCCGGCGGTTATGCAGAACGGGCCGCGGTGGACGTGTCCGGGCTCTACACCGTCCCTGACGGCCTCGAACTGGACGACGCGGTCGCGATCCTGGCCGACGGGCGTACCGCGACCATGATGATCCGGGCGACCGCACCGCAGCCCGGGGAACGGGTTCTGGTCGAGGCGGCGGCCGGCGGCGTGGGCTCGCTCCTCGTACAGCTGGCCAAGTCGGCGGGTGCCACCGTCGTCGCGGCGGCCGGGGGTTCGCGCAAGACCGGCGTGGCCCGCGACCTGGGCGCCGACGAGGTGGTCGACTACACGGCTCCGGGCTGGTCCGACGGGGTCGCCTCCGTCGACGTCGTCCTCGACGGGGTCGGCGGCGACATCGCCCGAGCCGCCTTCGAACTGCTCGGCCAAGGCGGCCGGATGGTCAGCTTCGGGCTGGCGAGCGGAGAGTGGGCCGGCATCGAGGAGGAGGCCGCTGTCGCGCGCGGCGTCACGCTCGTCCAGGCGAAGCCCACCCCGCAGACGATGCGCGAGTACACCGAGAGCGCCCTCGCCGAGGCCGCTGCCGGACGGCTGCGGCCGCTGATCGGGCAGCGCTTCCCCCTTGAGCGGGCCGCCGCCGCGCATGCCGCCATCGAGTCGCGCGCGAGCGTCGGCAAGACCCTGCTCGAAGTGTGCTGACGGTCCAGCCGGTCGCGCGGGCCCGCCGCGTATCCACCCTCGCCGTCAGCGGGACCAGCCGTAGCGCTCCCTCACGTCACATGCCAGATGCATTCTTGGGCGACCCGCTTGGGGGCCAGGCCGGCGCCGGGCGAAACGCCATCAACCTCTGAAACGAATGCGCCCGGTGAACGGCCCCGCAGCCCGTCAGGAGAGGCCGGCGAAGAAGGCCCGGATGTCTCCGGCGAGCAGGTCGGGCGCCTCCATGGCCGCGAAGTGGCCACCACGCTCGAACTCCGACCAGCGCACGATGTTGTGGACCTTGTCGGCGAAGACCCGGATGGCGTAGTCGGTGACGAAGACGGCGACCCCGGTGGGGACGGTGCCGCGCGGCTTGGGCGCCCACATGGCGTGGTCGTGGAAGCGCTCGTAGTACGAGTTGGCCGTCGAGCGCGCCGTCCCGGTCAGCCAGTACAGCATCACGTTGGTCAGTAGCCGGTCCCGGCCGACGGCGTCCTCGGGGAGCTTGGCCGCCGGATCGCTCCACTCCTGGAACTTCTCCACGATCCACGCCAGTTGCCCGACGGGAGAGTCGGTCAGCGCGTAGGCAAGGGTGTCCGGGCGGCTGCCCTGCACCTGCATGTACGCGGCCCCCTCGTCCTGGAACCGCTTCATCGCCGCCAGACGTGCCTGCTCGGCCTCGGTGAGGCGGGCCATGTCGTCCGGGTCGCCCGTGGGGAAGGCGAACATCGAGTTGAGGTGCACCCCGATCACCCGCTCGGGCTCGGCCCGCCCCACCAGCGGCGCGATCAGGGCCCCGACGTCGCCGCCCTGCACGCCGTAGCGCTCGTACCCCAGCCGTTCCATCAGCCGCGCGAACGCCGCCGCGGCGCGCCCGTCGGTCCAGCCGGCCTCGGTGAGCGGGCTGGAGAACGCGAAGCCGGGCAGCGAGGGGACGACCAGGTGGAACCGGTCGGCGAGCAGCTCGATGACGTCGGCGAACTCCACCACCGACCCCGGCCAGCCGTGCAGCAGCAGGAGTGGCGTGGCGTCCGGGGCCGCGGAGCGGACGTGCAGGAAGTGGATCACGGCGCCGTCGATCACTGTGGTGTACTGCGGGTGCTCGTTCAGCGCGGCCTCGTTCGCACGCCAGTCGTAGCCGTCGGCCCAGTAGCCCACGAGGTCCTTCAGGTAGGCCGCGGGCACGCCCCGGCTCCAGTCGTCGGCGGGAGAGGCGTCCGGCCAGCGCGTCTGCGCCAGCCGCCGGCGCAGGTCGTCCAGTTTCTCCTGCGGAACGTCGATCTTGAACGGTCGGATGTCGGACATGGCGCTCAGCTCTCTCTCAATGGTGGGTCGGTGGTTACGGCGGTCAGAATGCGGCGGCGTGGTCGATCACCCATTCGCGGTAGCTCCGCGCGGGGTGACCGGTGACGTCCTCGACGCCGGTGGTGGTCGGTGCGGTACGGCCGACGGAGTCGGACCAGGCTTTGAAGATGCCGTCAAGGATGGGAGCCGGGACGTGTGCGCTCATGGCCTGCCGCACCGACTCGGGGGGAAGATCGGTGAAGCGGATCGGCCGGCCGAGCACCTCGCCGATGATCCGGGCCTGCTCCGCATGGGTCAGTGACTCGGGGCCGGTCAGCTTGTAGACGCGGCCGGCGTGCCCGTCCTGGGTCAGCGCCGCGACTGCGACGGCGGCGATGTCGGCCTCGTGCACCGGTGCGGCCGTCGCCTCGGCGTAGGCACCGCGCACCAGGTCGCCGGACTTGGTCTGCCCGGTCCACATCAGGGTGTTGGCGGCGAAGACGTCCGGGCGCAGGAAGGTCCACTCCAGGCCCGAGGCGCGCAGGGCCTGCTCGATCTCGGCGTGGTACGTAGCGATCGGTCCGTCCTGGACCTCCGCGTCGTCATCGACCCCTCCGGAGGACAGCAGCACCACCTTGCGCACTCCGGCCTGCCGCGCCGCGGTGACGAAATCCGGTCCGCTGCCGGGGACGGCGAACAGGAACACCGCGTCGACGCCGGCCAGGGCCGGGCCCAGCGACGCGGCGTCGGCCAGGTCGCCGGCCACGACGTCGACTTCCGCCGCCCACATCGCGCGCTGCGGGTCGCGGGTGAGGGCCCGGACGGCTTGGCCGTTCTCGACCAGCAGGTTCAGCACGTGGCGGCCGACGTTCCCGGTGGCACCGGTGATGAGGATCATGACGTTCTCCCGTGGATCGCGTGCCCCGTTCGGGCTTGCAGGACAGACACTAGGAACCGTTGAGGACAGGTATGGTCCTCAAGGAACGTCGTCTCTCAAGGAGTTTTCGGACATGCTGGAGACCTCGGCGCGGCTGCTGCGGCTGTTGTCCCTGATGCAGTCGCGGCGCGACTGGCCGGGGCCGGAACTGGCCGACCGGCTGGGCGTGACCACACGTACGGTCCGGCGTGACATCGATCGGCTCCGCGACCTGGGCTACCCGGTGGAGTCCGCGACCGGCACGGCCGGTGGTTACCGGCTGGGTGCCGGCGCCGCCCTGCCGCCGCTGCTGCTGGACGACGAGGAGGCCGTCGCCATAGCCGTGGGGCTGCGCGCGGCCGCCGTGGGATCGGTCTCCGGAATGGAGGAGACGTCGCTGCGCGCGCTGGCCAAACTCGAACAGGTCCTGCCCTCACGGCTGCGCCACAGGGTGACGGCGATGCAGTCCGCGATCGTGCCGCTGACCGGCCCCGGGCCGGCAGTGGATGCCAACCTGCTGGCGGCCCTGGCCGCGGCCTGCCGCGCCCACGAGGGAATCCGCTTCGGCTACCAGAAACGCACCCGCCGCGCCGAGCCGTACAGCCTGGTCCACACCGGCCGCCGCTGGTACCTGCTGGCCTTCGACCTGGACCGCGACGATTGGCGTACCTTCCGCGTCGACCGTATCGACGCCCCACCACAGCCGGGCCCGCGTTTCACTCCACGGCCGGCACCGGCGGAAGACCTGCGTGCCTTCATGTCTGACGCGTTGTCCTCGGCGCCGTACCGATTCCAGGCGAAGATCCTGTTCCGCGCGCCGATCGAAGTGGTCGCCGAACACACCTCACCCACTGCCGGAAGGCTGGAGAAGCTCGACGAGCAGTCGTGCCTGTTCTACGCCGGCGCCGGCTCACTGGATCAGATCGCCGTGTATGTCGCGCTCAAAGGCATCGACTTCCAGGTCGTGGACCCGCCCGAACTCCGAGCCCATGTTCGGGCGCTGGCGGCACGTCTGACCCGCGCCGGCGAAGAGCCGGGTGATCGACCCACCAGGAGCACGTCCCCTTGCCCTTGACGTGCGGGTCAAGGGTTAAGGTCGCGACGCCCTTTGGCCGAACATCTGAGGAGTGCGACGTGCCGACCCTGCCGCGAACGTCAAGAGAAGTCCAGCTCGCCACCGTGCCCGACGGGCTGCCCAAGGCAGAGCATTTCGTGGTCACCGAGGTCCCCCTGCCGGCGCCGGACGACGGCCACATGCTGGTCCGCAATCGGTTCTTCCACGTCTTCGCCGCCCTTCGCACGCTGATCGGCGGGAGCGTGAAGGACGCGCCCATGCCGCCGGTGCGCCCCGGCGACACGCTGTTCGGGCCCGCGGTCGGAGAGGTCGTGTCGCCCACCGGGGACAGCGGGCCGCAGGTCGGCGACCTGGTCTCACACTGGCTGGGCTGGCACGAGTACGCGGTCGTGCCGGTCGGTCAGGTCACGCCCTTGGGCGATGCGCTGCCCGACCCCGTCGCGCACCTGGGCCAGGGCGGGCTCGCCTACGCGGCGCTGACCAGGGACGCCGAGGTCAGGCCGGGGGACACGGTGTTCGTCTCGGGCGCCGCGGGCGGGGTCGGATCGCTCGCCGGGCAGATCGCCCGCCTGCTCGGCGCCGGTCAGGTGATCGGCAGCACCAGCTCGCGGGAGAAGGCCGATCGGCTGATCTCCGAGCTGGGGTACGACGCGGCCGTGATCCGCGGCGCGGCGCCGATCGAGGAGCAGCTCGCGAAGGTCGCCCCGGACGGCATCGACGTCTACCTGGACAACGTCGGCGGCGACCAGCTCCAGGCGGCGATCGCCGCAGCCCGCCCCGGAGCCCGGTTCGTCCTGATCGGCGCACTGTCCGGACAGATGTCACCCCGCGGAACGGGTGGGACGGCGCCGGTCGAACTCGACACCTACCAGCTCATCCTCAAGCGCGTCTCGATGCGGGCTTTCCAGGGCTTCGACGAGCAGGCGCGATCCCAGTGGCTCGAACGCTTCGGCGGCTGGCTACGCGCGGGCGACATCACGTTCCCGTACGTCCGGATCGCGGGCATCGATGACGCGCCGCGGGCGTTGCAGGAATTGATCGAGGGACGGCATTTCGGGACCGTCATCGTCCAGCTGTAGGGCTTCTGGAGGATCGATGCGCATCGGCGACGCGGCAGCAGCGGCGGGCACCACACCCCGGGCACTGCGGTTCTACGAGCAGCGCGGGCTGCTGACCGCGCCGCCGCGCACGGCGACCGGGCAACGCGAGTACGGGCCGGGCGAGGTGGCCCGTGTGCGCGTCATCCGCGAGCTGCTGTCGCTCGGTCTGACGATCGAGGACGTACGTAGCTGCGCCGATCGCCTGCACCTGTTGGACGGCGACACACTGCCGCCACGCGGCGGCCCCGGCTGCTCCACGGAGAACGGCGTGGTGGAGCGCAGGCTCGCCACCCTCGACTCGGAGATCACCCGCCTGTCCCGGCTGCGCGACCAACTCGCCGCGCGGGCCGGAGTGGAGGAGGACGCGAACAGCGCGCTGTAGGGGAAGGCATGTGGCCCAGATCACTGTCACATCGCATGACCGTGTCCCGTCCGGTTGGTGAATGATCCACCGACTGAAAGACACCGATATGTGGACTCTCCGTCAGGCCGCCGCCGCACTGCTCGCCGCAGGCGCGATGATCACGGCCACCGCGTCCCCCGGCAATGCCGCCACAGCGCTCAAGACCACCCCTTCCCTCAACCAGGCCGACGCGGTGCCATGCGACCAGTGGTGCCAGACCGCCTGGGAACAGCAGCGCGCCAACGCCCTGCCCAGAACCGGCTTCTACGACCCGCCCACCCCGCTGCGCTGGGCCCCGGCGGGCACGCTGATCCGCAAGGAGGCGGCCACCGGCCACGCCGTCCCGGCCACGCGTACGCTCTACCACTCACGTGACTCCGGCGGCCGCGACGTCGCCGCCTCGGCCGTGGTCCTGGTGCCGCAGGGCACCCCGCCGTCCGGCGGCTGGCCGGTGGTCGTCGACGCCCACGGCGCCAGCGGCATCGGCCGTGACTGCGCCCCCTCGCTGATGCGCGACCTCTACCACGGCGACCAGATGCGGCGCTTCCTGGACAAGGGTTACGCCGTGGTCGCCCCCGACTACGCGGGCCTGGGCGCCGCCGGGCAGCACGCGCTCGGGGACAAGACCGCCGTGGCCAACGACGTGATCGGCGCCCTGCGTTCGGCCCGCCGGGCCGTGCCCGCGCTGTCGTACCGCTGGGTGCTGTGGGGCCACTCCCAGGGTGGCGCGGCGGCGCTGAGCGTCGCCGAACGCCAGCTCGACCGGCCGGAGCCCGGCTACCTCGGCGCGGTGGTCACCTCGCCCGCCGCCGACCTCACCCAGATCGTCACGCATGCCGCCACCCAGCCGGGTCTCGGCGGCTTCGTCCCGCTGATCGCCGCCGGCGCCAAGGCCGGCGACGACCGCGTCCGCCTGGACCGGGTGCTGACGCCCCAGGCGCTGGCCGCGCTGGAGGTCACGCGGACCGGCTGCCTGGGCGTGGTGGCGGCGGTCTACCGCGAGCTGACCGGGCCCGACCTGGTCCAGCCCGGCTACCTGGCCGAACCGGGCTTCGCCCGCTTCCTGGCCCGCAACACCACCGGTGTACGACCGGTCGCCGGGCCGGTGCTGCTGTTGCAGGGCGACGCCGACAGCGTCGTGACCCGGGCGATGACCGACCAGGTGGCCGCGACGCTCTGCCGTACCGGATCCCGGGTGGACTACCGCACCTATCCGGGACTGGAGCACGACACCTATCCGGGTGCGGTGACGGGCATCGACGACGGCGCCATGCCCGACATCCTCGCCTGGACCGCCGAGCGGTTCGGCGGCGAGCAGGCCGCCACGACCTGCTCCTGACCCGGGCCGGGCTATGCCCGTAGCCGCATGGCGGAGTCGGCCGAACGGACGAAGCCCAGCGACCGGTAGAGCGGCTCGCCCTCGGGGGAGGCGAGCAGGTCGATCGTCTTGATGCCACGGCCGCGATACCAGGCGAGCAGCGCCGTCATGCAACTCCGGGAATGGCCGCGCCGGCGGTGAGCCGGATCGGTCACGACATTGAAGACGTATCCCATCTCACCGCTGGGGTTGACCGGTCCCGGGAGCCGACGCTCGACGGTGCCCACCGCACAGGCGGCCAGCAGCCCCGCAGGGACCGGCCGGTCCGGTTGCTCCGGCTGGTCGGGTCGGTCCGGGTGGACCGGCTGGTCCACGACGAAGGCGACCAGCGTGGGGTGCGGCTCGGCCAGTCGCTCGCGCAGCGTCGCGGCCGCGGCCTCCCGCCAGCCGTCCCCGGCCCCCTCGTGCCTGGCCAGGTCGTTCATCAACACTCCGCGCAAGCGGACCAGCTCCGCGGCGTCCGCCGCGGTCGCCCTGCGTGCCTCGTTCATCGGCCAGAGCCTAGCCACCGCCCTGGCCGTCCGGGAACCAGTTCTTGACTGATCTGTACAAAAGTCGCTAGGTTCAGCTCATGGGCAGACCCCGCGAGTACAGCGATCAGGCCGTCCTGGACGCCGCGATGGAGGTGTTCTGGGAGAAGGGCTACGAGGCGGCCACCACCCAGGACCTGTGCGAGCGCACCGGGCTCGGCCGCGGCAGCCTGTACAACGCGTTCGGCAGCAAGCACCGCCTGTACGAGGAGGCTATTCGCCGCTACGCCGCGACCCGGGCCGATGCCCAGTTGGGGATGCTGGCGGACCCGGAAGCCGGGTCGGTGCGGGAGCGGCTGCGGGAGATGATGCTGGGCGTCATCGACGCCGACCTGGCCGACCCCGGCCGGCGCGGCTGCCTGGCGCTGAACGCCGCCACCGAGTCGAGCGGGCGCACCGAAAACGTCGCGGCGCTGGTGCGGCGGCAGTTCGTGGACCTGGAGCGGGCGATCTGCCACCTGGTGACGGTCGGCCAGAGCACGGGTGAGCTGTCCGCCGACCGGCCGCCGCTCCAGGTGGCGCGGGCGTTCCAGAGCGCCTACTACGGCCTGCGCGTGCTCGCGAAGGTGACCGACGACAGCAAGGCCCTGCTGGACGTCGTGGACGGGGCGCTCGCCGCCCTGTGAGCGCCGGTGGCCGAGCGTCGCGGGCATGGTGCTGCCCGTTTTTTGTACTGATCAGTCAACTATTAGAGGTGGAACGAGTGGCGGTACTCTCCCTGATGCTGTGCGTGTTCGGCATCACGACCGGCGAGTTCGTGATCGCCGGCATCCTGCCGGACATCGCCGATGACCTGGCCGTGTCGATTCCGGCGGCCGGACTGCTGGTGACGGCCTACGCGATCGGGATGATCATCGGCGGCCCGGTGCTGACGGCGCTCACCGCGCGCTTCGCCCGCAGGCCGCTCATCCTCGTACTGCTCGCCGTCGTGATCATCGGAAATCTGGCGTCGGCGCTCGCACCGACGTACGCCGTGCTGTTCGGAGCACGGATCGTCACCTCGCTGGTGACCTCCACGTTCTTCGCCAACGCGATCGTCATCGCGGCCTCGACCGCCCCGCCGGGCAAGCAGGCCTCCACCGTGTCCAAGCTGGTTTTCGGGATGAACCTGTCGATGATCCTCGGTGCGCCTATCGGCACCTTCATCGGCAACGGGCTGGGGTGGCGGTCCACGTTCGTGGCCATCGCCGGGTGCTGTGTGCTCGGGTTGCTGCTGGTGCTGCGGTTCGTACCGGACGTACAGAAGGCCACGCCCGGCACGTCCGCGCTGGCCGAGCTCCGGGTGTTGCGCGGCAGTGACGTGCGGCTCGCCATCGCGGTCACGGCGGTGGGCAATGCGGGGCTGCTCATCGTGTTCACCTATTTCGCGCCGCTGCTCACCGGCGTCACCGGATTCGCCGGCGACGCGGTCGCCGTTCTGCTGCTGGTGTACGGCCTCGGCGCGGCGGTCGGCAACTTCGCCGGGGGCTGGCTGTCGGACCGGGCGCTGATGCCGTCACAGGTCAGCCTGCTCGCCGCCCTCGCGGCGACGCTGGTGCTGATGTGGACGGTCAGCGCCGGGACGACGATCACCGCGGTCCTGGTCTTCGTGATCGGCGCGCTGGGCTTCTCCGTCATCCCCGGCATGCAGACCAGGGTCCTGACCGCCGCCACCGCGGCGCCGACGCTCGCCATGGCGGTGAACGCGTCCGCCTACCAACTCGCCGCGGCCTTCGCCGCCTGGCTGGGCGGCCGGGTCATCGACGGCGGGTTCGGGCTGCGGTCCCTCTACCTCGTCAGCGCCGCTGTCACCGTGGCCGGGATCGTCGTGAGCTGCTATGCGTGGTTCCGCGATCGGGGAGTGGTGGAGCCGGAGTCACGCGTCGAGCCCGTCTGACGCGAGCGCGGGTCGCGCGGGCTCCAGGTGGAACTGCTCGGCCCGCTGCGGCACGACCACCGCGATCAGCGCGCCCAGCACGGTGGTGCCGATCAGCAGCCCGAACGCGGCGGTATAGGAGTAGTTGTCGACCAGCCAGCCCATCAGCACCGGCGCGATGACACCCGCCACCTGCCCGCCGACGTTGACCACGCCCATGCCCGAGCCGATCACCTCCGGCGGCAGCGCCCGCACCGGCATGCCCAGGATGCCCATCATCGACAGCCCGCCCACCCCCATGGCCAGCGTCTGGAACAGGGTGAACCCGGCCGCGGTCTCCGCTCGCAGCATCAGCACCAGCAGCACGGCGGTGCAGAGCAGCAGCGGGATGACGTACAGGCGGGCCCGGTCGTGGAAGTAGCGGTCGAACAGCCAGCCGCCGAGGATGACCGTCACGGTCATCACCAGGCCGGGGATGGCCGCGTACAGGCCCGTCTTCAGCAGCGAGATGCCCCGCGCCTCCAGCAGATAGCTGGGCACCCAGGTGATCATCCCGTACCCGAGCATGTTGGTCGCGCAGAACAACGCCGCGAACTTCCACACCGACGGCGCCCGCAGCACGGACCCGAGCGGGGGAGCGGGGCGGGACAGATCGCCGGACCCGTTCAGCCCGGCGGGCAGCGGCGCGGGGAGCAGCGCCCACAGCAGCAGCCCGATCGCCACCCCCGCGGCGGCCGTCACCCAGAACGTGTGCCGCCACCCGAACGCCAGCAGCAGCGGCGCCACGACCAGCGGCGCCAGGCCCGCGCCCAGCTGGCTGGCGGCCAGCATCGCGCCCGCCGCGGTGGCCCGCCGGGCGGGGGTGGTCCGCTCGGACAGGGCCTTGAAGGACGCGCCGGGGAACAGCCCCTGCCCCACGCCGAACAGCGCCCGGATCACCAGCAACGCGACCAGCCCCCAGGCCAGGCCGGTCAGCGCGGTGAACACCGACCACAGCGCGAGCGACACCACGAGCAGCCTGCGCGAGCCGAACCGGTCGGCGAGCAGCCCGCCGGGGATCTGGCACAGCAGGTACACCAGGGCGAACACGGTGACCAGCGAGCCCTGTTCGGTCTTGGTGAGCTCGAAGTCCGCGCCGATGAAGGGCAGGGCGACCGCGATCATCACCCGGTCGACGTAGTCGACGACCCACACGCCCATGAGCAGGCCGGCGGTGAGGACGGCGGTCTTCCTGACATCGACGGTGTACGTGCTTCCCAAGGCGACCTCCGGTGATGCGGGCGTTCCGCACTCTTCTTACAGACCAACCGGCGGCACTTCGGGCGGTTCGCCGAATCGTGGGGAGACGAGAGCTATGTCGCTTCGGTGAGGCTTTGGGTCATCCGGCCGAGCGTACGGTGCAGATCGGCCAGCTCGCTCATCCGCAAGCCGGTGGCGTCCAGTACGTGCTCAGGCACCCGCAGGGCGGACTCGCGCAGCGCCGTGCCCGCCTCGGTGAGCCGCACCACCACGGACCGTTCGTCGCTGGCACTGCGTTCGCGCAGGACGAGCCCAGCCGCCTCCAGCCGCTTGAGCAGCGGTGACAGGGTGCCGGAGTCGAGCCGCAACGCCACACCCAGCTCCTTGACCGTCACCGGCTCGCGCTCCCACAGGACCAGCATCACCAGATACTGCGGATAGGTCAGTCCCAGGTCGGCCAGTTCGCGCCGGTAGAAGCCGTCGAGCGCGCGAGACGCGGCGTGTACGGCGAAGCACACCTGATTCTCCAGCAGCAACGCGTTCATGACACCAGCATACCCGGGGTTGACGGCGAGCAATTTAATTGTGCACAATTGAGTTACAGGCAACCGATTAGGAGCGATCATGAGCACCCTCTACACCGCCATAGCCACCGCGACGGGCCGCGAAGGCCGCGCCGTCGCCTCCGACGGCCGCCTGGACGTGGCCCTCTCCCGGCCGAAGGAGCTGGGCGGCACCGGCAGCGGCACCAACCCGGAGCAGCTCTTCGCCGCGGGCTACGCCGCCTGCTTCGCCAGTGCCCTCGACCTGGTGGCCAAGCGTATGAAGGTGGACGCCGAGCAGGCGTCGGTCACCGCCGAAGTGGGTCTCGCCGCGAACGGCGACGGCGGCTTCACCCTGGAAGTCGCGCTCCGCGTCGAACTCCCCGATCACCTGCAGGGCGAGACCGGCCGCGCCCTGGTGGAGGCCACGCACCAGGTGTGCCCGTACTCGAACGCCACCCGCGGCAACATCCCGGTGGCGCTCGTCATCGAGTAGTGCGTCTTGACGGTCCGCTGCGGTCGGCGGCCGGCGCCTTCGACGAGGCGGCCGCCGGCGCGCTCCGGCTCCGCCCCCATGAGTTGCGCAGATAGAGGACCCCGGCCCGCCCTGTCCCAGGATGGCCGGACCGAGGTCGCCTACCGCAGGCCCGGCACCGCCGAGATGGTCATCGGCTACCAGAAACCCGCGGCGAGCGCCGGGTAGCCCCCGCTCAGAGCCCGGCGGCCGCTTCCAGGGCGCTGATGTCGATCTTCCGCATGCCCATCATGGCCTTCATGACCTGCTGCGCCTTGGCCGGGTCGGGGTTGCCCAGCAGCTCGGGCAGCGCCTTGGGGATGATCTGCCAGGACAGGCCCCACCGGTCCTTCAGCCAGCCGCACTGCGACTCCTCGCCGCCTTCTGTGAGCTTCGCCCACAGCTCGTCGACCTCCTCCTGCGACGCGCAGTCGACGTACAGGGAGATCGCCTCGGTGAACGCGAACTGCGGGCCGCCGTTCAGCGCGAGGAAGCGCTGGCCTGCCAGCTCGAACGACACCATCATGGCCGTCCCCGCCGGTCCCGGCCCCGCGTCGCCGTAACGGTTGACCTCGAGGATCCGCGAGTCCTCGAAGATCGAGGTGTAGAACTCGGCCGCCTCTTCGGCCTGGTTGTCGAACCACAGGTACGTGGTGATCTTCTGCATCGTGCGCTCCTCCGCGTTCGGGACAGTGCGTCCCGTGCTGTCCTATCGCTGACGCGTCGAACGGGTCGACGGCGATTCGACACGACGGAGCAAGAATTTTCCGGTGGATTTCACGACGAAGATCCTTTGACCCCGGCGATGATCAATTCGAGTCCCTCGCGGAAGGCGTGGTCGCGGAACTCCCTGGGCTGGGTCCCGCGGGCCTGTTCCTCGGTCGTGTAGCCGTTGACGTAGGCCATGACGGTGTCCACGGCGACGGCGGCCATGCCCGCGGGGACGCCCGCGTCCGCCAGGGTGGCGATGAGGGCGTGGTAGAAGGCGACGGCCTCTTTGCCCGGGTTCTGGAAGGTGGACATCAGGCGCGCGCCATCGCGGTGGGCCAGCATGAGCTCACGCGTGCCGATGGCGAGGCCGCGCAGCTGCTCGTCCCAGGGGCCGTCGAGTGGCGGGACGGCGTCGGCCGGTGGGATGACCAGGTGCGCGACCATGGCGTCCAGCAGGGCCTGCTTGCTGGGGTAATGCCGGTACAGGGCGCCTGCCTGCACACCGAGCCGCCCCGCCAGCAGGCGCATGGTGAGACCGTCCAGGCCGACCTCGTCGAGCAGCTCGATCGCCGCCTGAAGCACCTCGGCACGCCGCTGCCCCATCGAATCCTCCCAAAGTCCCGGTTGACAACCCGGCTCCGCGTACGTGAACAATGTACACGTGAACGTTGTTCACGTCGGAGACGGGAGAGTTTCATGACCGAGCAAGGCGTGGGACGGGTGCTGGTGATCGGGGCGGGCCTCGGCGGGCTGACGCTCGCGCACGCGCTCGTCCGTGCGGGCATCGACGTACGTGTGTACGAGGCGGATGACGGCAGCGGCGAGCGGTCCCAGGGATACCGGATCGGGCTGGCGGAGCCCGGGTTGTCCGCCCTGCGCGCGAGCCTGCCGCGGCGGCTCTACGACCTGGTCGAGGTCACCAGCGGGAGCCTTACGGGGCCGGGACTGCTGTTCGACGAGCAGCTCACGGTGCTCAGCCGCGACCTGGAGGGGCCGTCGGCGGAGACCAGGGCGGTGGACCGCCAGGTGCTGCGGCGGATCCTGCTCGGCGACCTGGGCGACCGGGTCGCGCACGGCAAGCGGCTGAGAGGTTTCGCGGAGAAGCCGGATGGGAGCGTGACCGCGAGCTTCGCCGACGGCACGCAGGCCACCGGTGCGGTTCTGGTCGGCGCCGACGGCGCGAACTCCGTGGTGCGGCGGCACCTGGTGCCCGAGGTGGGGTTCGTCGACTCGGACCTGTGCGGGGCGATGGGGCGCACGCCGATCACCGACCGCTTCCTGCGGCTGGTGCCGGGGCGCGGCACGATGGTCAAGGGTCCCGGAGTCACACTGATGCTGGGCCGGATGCAGTTCGGCAGGGAACCGTCCGAGGCCGCCGCCGAGCTCGTTCCCGGGCTGGACCTGCCCTACCGGGACAGCTACGTACGGTGGGTGCTGCTGGTCCCGCCGGGGCACCCGGGGGCCACAGAGTCGGGGGACGCGCGCGAGCTGGTGCTGGACCTCATCGACGGCTGGCACCCCGACCTGCGGGATCTGGTGCGCTCGGCCGACATGAGCGCCGTAGGCCGGTCCAAGATCTACGACCGGCCGATGCCGTCCTGGCCGGTGGGCCGGGTCACGCTGCTCGGCGACGCCGCCCACCTGACCCTGGCCAGCGGCGGGAACGGCGCGAACACCGCCATGCAGGACGCCGTCCGACTGTCGGCGCGGCTGGCCGAGGTCGATCGGGGCGAGCGGGACCTGACGTCGGCACTGGGGGAGTACCAGGCCGATCTGCTCGACCGCGGGAACGCGGCAGTGGCGCACGGCAAGGAGGCGCTGAAGAGGTTCGTCCCTCCGCAGCCGCAGGAAACGCCGTGAAGGAGCCGGTTCACCGGCCGTGGACGCGGCGGCCGGTGATCTGGTGCGGGACGATGCGGATGTAGAGCCGGCGGTCGCCGCCGGCCCACGGGGTGACGTCGGAGTCGGCGACCCCGGCCGCCTCGTCCGGTGGCACGTGGTGGGCGGGGCCTTGGATGAGGACGCTCCAGCCCTCGCTCAGTGCCTCGTCCATCCGGTCGACCTCGAAGCCGACCTTGATCTCCACGTCCCGCAAGCCGGTGCGCAGGTCCTGGTCCATGGGGCCGCCGTGTGAGGTGCGGAACACGATGGCGCCGTCGTGGAGCCGGTAGTTGACGGGCAGCACCGTCGGCCCGTGCGAGCCGTTGAACGCCACCCGGCCGATGCCGCCCGGCGCGACCAGGCGCAGGCACTCCTCGGGCTCCAGCACTTCCAGGACCGGGTCGGCCGCGGCGGGGCCGCCACCGGACGGGCGGTCCCGGCCGCCGCCCAGCAGATCTTGGACGGTGGTCTCCAGCGCGGTGGCCAGGCGGGTCAGCGTGCCGGCGTTCGGGGGGCTCAGGTGCCCTTCGAGGTACTGGACGTACCCGGGGGACATCTCCGCGCGGTCGGCGACCTGCTCGCGGGTGAGACCCAGCCGTTCGCGGTGGTGAATCATCCGACGTGCGAAGTCACCGGTGCCGGTCATGATCGTCTCCTTGTCCTCATGCCCATGACGGTACGCACAGGTCACGGGGGCCAACAGGGTCCTTCGGCTCTTGCCTGACGGACTTCCGGCCCTGCACCGGCGCTCGGTGAGCGGGGTGCGATGGGAGGGAGGCGAAGGAGGACAGATCATGATCGTCGTAGGAGTGGACGGCTCGGTGGCCGCGCGGGCCGCGGTGGAGTGGGCGGTCAACGACGCCTTCCGGATGAAGGAGCCGCTGCGGATCGTGCATGCGGTGGCCCGTTCGCCGTACCAGATCGGTAGGTTCCCCAGCTCGGCGTCGCCCGACACGCTGCTGCGTGAGGGGCAGCGGATTCTGCGGGAAGCGCTGGCCTTGGCCCGTGAGCGCCGGCCGGAGGTCGAGGTCATGACGGCGGACATCGAGGGCGCGCCCGCGCAGGTGCTGCGTGAGCAGGCCGGGGACGCGACCGAGATCGTGCTGGGCAGCCGCGGGCTCGGCGGGTTCGCCGGTGCGTTGCTGGGCTCGGTCAATACGCACGTGGCGGGGCGGGTGCGTTGTCCCGTCGTGGTGGTGCGGGACGATCATCGGCCGGTGCTCGGGGAGATCGTGGTCGGGGTGGACGACTCGCCGCAGTCCGAGCCGGCGCTGGCGTACGCCTTCCGGCAGGCCGAGGTGCGGGGCAGCGTGCTGAGGGTGGTGCACGCCTGGCAGCTTCCGGTGCACGCGTTCGCGCCAGAGGTGGTCTACGGCATGGACGAGGTGCGTATCGCGCAGTACCAGGTGGTCCGCGACCGGCTGGAAACGTTCAGGAAGGACTACCCGCTGGTGACGGTGGTCGAGGACGTCCAACAGGGGCAGCCGGTGGAGGCGCTCACCGACGCGTCCGCCCGCGCCGACCTACTGGTGGTGGGCTCGCACGGTCACGGCGCGCTGGGCGCGATGCTGCTCGGCTCGGTCAGCCGCGGCGTCCTGCACCACGTCCACTGCCCGGTGGCGATAGTGCGCGCGTGAAGATCAGCGCCTAGTCGGTCAGGTAACGCAGCCACAGGTACGGCGTCGCCACCGCCACCGTGACCAGGGTGACGACCAGACCGTACTTGGTGAACGCCCAGAAACCGATCCGCACGCCGTTGCGCTCGGCGATGCCGAGGATGACGACATTGGCCGAGGCGCCGATCGCGGTGGCGTTGCCGCCCAGGTCGGCGCCGATGGCCAGCGCCCACCACAGCACCTGCGAACCGGGGCCGAAGGAGTGGGCGAGGTCGGCGACGATCGGGCTCATCGCGGCCACGTACGGGATGTTGTCGATGATGGCGGACAGGCCGGTCGACGCCCACAGCAGCACCATCGCGGCCAGGCCCAGCCTGCCCTCGGCGGCGGAGGCGGCGGCCTGGGAGACCCGGCCGACCACGCCGGTCTCGACGAGGGCGCCGACCATGACGAACAGGCCCATGAAGAAGGCCAGAGTGGGCCACTCGACCTCGCGTAATGACTGCTCGGTCGTCACCTTGGTGGCGGCGACCAGCAGGCCCGCGCCCAGCAGCGCGACGACGGCGGGTTCGTAGCGCAGCACCGGATGCAGGACGAACGCCGCGATCACCACCGCCAGGACGCCCAGGCTCTGCCACAGCAGCGGCCGGTCCCTGATCGCCTCCCGCTCGTTCAGCTCCATGACCTCCGCGACCCGTTCGGGGTGGTAGACGAACGCGTCGCGAAACAGCCACCTGCACAGCCCGGCGAACACCGCGACCAGGACGATGATCAGCGGCGTGAGGTGGATGAGGAAGTCGTTGAAGGTCAGCCCGGCGCGGCCGGCGATGATGATGTTGGGCGGATCGCCGATCAGGGTGGCGGTGCCGCCGATGTTGGCGGCCATCGCCTCGGCGATCAGATAGGGCGCGGCGGGCAGGGCGAGCCGGTCGCAGACCAGGTACGTGACGGGGGCGACCAGCAGCACGGTGGTGACGTTGTCCAGCAGCGCGGAGGCGCCCGCGGTGATGACGATCAGCATGACCATGAGCCGGAACGGCCGCCCCTTGGCCCGTTTGGCGGCCCAGATCGCCAGGTATTCGAAGACGCCGGTCTGCCGCAGCACCCCGACGATGATCATCATGCCGAGCAGCAGGAAGATGACGTTCCAGTCGATGCCGGTGCGTTCGGCGAAGAACGCCGCCCGGCCGTCCACGGCGTGGATCAGCAGCATCATCGCCGCGCCGCCCAGAGCGGCGGCCGTGCGGTGGATCCGTTCGGTCGCGATGAGGACGTAGGCCGCGATGAAGATCGCCACGGTTGCGATCGCGATCACAGGCGGTCCTCCGGGGGCGGTGCGGTCTCGCGAGCACCCTAGACCAGCCGTTCAGGCGGTAACGGTCTTGTTTACCTGCTTCTGCGGTCTTTTGCCCCCGGCTCGATTGCCTTTCTGGATCACTCCTGGTCGTGTGGAGATTACCGAATGTGGATATTGGCCATTGGGGGCTGAGATGGCGGACAACGTAATCGCGCGGAAGCCCGGGGGCGGGGATGCGTACTGGGTGATGGGCGGTCTCTATGCGATCAAGGCCGCGAGCGACGAGACGGGTGGCGGCGTGACGGTCGTCGAGATGACCGTCCCGGCCGGAATGGGTCCGCCGCCGCACACGCACCCGGGGTCGGAGATGATCTACGTTCTGGAAGGAACGGTCCGCATGCACATCGACGATCAGGTGGTGGAAGGCGGTGCCGGGTCCTTCTTCTACATCCCCCAGAAGACATGGGAGCGCTTCGAACCCCTCACCGACGTACGCCTTCTCGTGATCTATTCTCCCGGCGGCATCGAGCAGTTCTTCACCGAGGTGGGCGAGCTGGCGCCGACCCGGGACGTCCCGCCGTCGGAGCATCCGCTGCCCAGTCTGAGGGCGGTGACGGCGGCCGGGCTCCGCTACGGGCTGGAGATGAGACTTCCCGACTGAACCGAGCGTAGGAATCGCGTCAACGCCGGGACTTGGCGCGTATGGAAGCCGTCAAGAAACGAAAAACCACCCAAATCCCGAGATTCGCTTGCCTGGTGACCGCCTGTCCTGGTGGTTGAGAGCAATTTCCGGATTTGAGGAGCAGGGATGGCCGACGTCATCTTCGTCGTCCTGACGATCGCGGTCTTCGTGATCCTCGGGCTCGTCGTGAAGGTGGTGGAGCGCCTGTGAGCGCGATCAACGCCGCCGGTCTCATCGTCGTCACCGGTCTTGTGGTCTTCATGGTCGCGGCCCTGCTCTTCCCGGAGCGATTCTGATGGCCGGGGTCCTGTTCATCGGGTCCCTCATCCTCGCCCTGGCCCTCTGTTACCGCCCGCTGGGCGACTACATGTACCGGGTCTACACCGGAACCCGGCACAGCGCGGCCGAGCGGCTGATCTACCGGCTGATCGGCGTCAAGGCCGGCACGGAGCAGCGCTGGGCGGTCTACGCGCGCGGGGTGCTGGCCTTCTCGGTGGTGTCGATCCTCTTCCTGTACGGCCTGCAGCGCCTGCAGAACCACCTGCTCCTGAGCCTGGGCATGAAACCGGTCGAACCGGCGCTGGCCTGGAACACCGCGGTCAGCTTCGTCACCAACACCAACTGGCAGGCGTACTCAGGTGAGAACACCATGGGCCACGTGGTGCAGACCGCCGGCCTGGCCGTCCAGAACTTCGTGTCCGCCGCGGTCGGCATGGCGCGGTGACGGCCAGCGGCTCCGGGCTCGACCCGCACATCTCGCCCGCCTACGCCGAGCTCCAGGCGCCACGCGTGGCCAAGGAGCGCGGGATCGCTCTCGACCAGGTCAAGCGGCTCATCCACGCGAACACCACCGGCCGGGCACTCGGCTTCATGGGCGAGCCCGCCGTCAACGTGCTCGAACTCAACCTGGCGCTCGACGGGTCATGACCAGAGGGCGGCTACGGGTCTACCTCGGCGCGGCGCCCGGGGTGGGCAAGACGTACGCGATGCTCTCCGAGGGCCGCAGGGCGCTGGAACGAGGGAGAGACGTGGTCGTGGGCCTCGTCGAAACCTACGACCGCCCCCGTACCGCCGCCCTGCTCGACGGCCTGGAGCTGATCCCGCGCAAGACGCTCGTCTACCGCGGCGCCACGTTCACCGAACTGGACGTGGACGCGGTCATCGAGCGCGCGCCGAAGGTGGCGCTGATCGACGAGCTGGCCCACACCAACGTGCCCGGCTCGCGCAACGCCAAGCGCTGGCAGGACATCGACGACCTCCTGGACGCCGGCATCGACGTCATCTCCACGGTCAACATCCAGCACCTGGAGTCGCTCAACGACGTCGTCCAGCAGATCACCGGCGTCCCGCAGCGCGAGACCGTGCCGGACGAGGCGGTCCGGCGGGCCGACCAGATCGAGCTGGTCGACATGTCGCCCGAGGCGCTGCGCCGCAGGATGGCGCACGGCAACGTCTACGGGCCGGAAAAGGTCAGCGCCGCCCTGTCGAACTACTTCAGGGTCGGCAACCTGACCGCGCTGCGCGAGCTGGCCCTGCTCTGGGTGGCCGGAAGAGTCGACGACCAGCTCGACCGCTACCGCGCCGACCACGGCATCTCCGCGACCTGGGAGGCGCGCGAGCGGGTGGTGGTCGCGCTGACGGGCGGCCCCGAAGGCGACACGCTGGTACGGCGCGCGGCCCGCATCGCCGCCCGCACCAAGGGCGCCGACCTGCTGGCCGTCCACGTGACCAGCTCCGACGGGCTGGCCGGCGGCGACCCGGTCAACCTGGCCCGCCAGCGCACGCTGGTGGAGAGCATGGGCGGCAGCTACCACCAGGTCGTCGGCGACGACACCCCGGGCGCGCTGCTGGAGTTCGCCCGCGGCGTCAACGCCACCCAACTCGTGCTCGGCGCGTCGCGGCGGGGCCGGCTCGCGCACATCCTGTCCCGGGGCGTGGGGGTGGAGACGACGGCACGGTCCGGTTCGATCGACGTTCACATGATCACCCACGACGAGGTCAAGAAGGGCCGCCGCCACCCGACGCGTACGCGGGCCGCGCTCACCCGCAAGCGGCGGCTGAGCGGATGGGCCATGGCGGTGGCCGGGATGCCCGCGCTCACCGCGATCCTGAGCGTGTTCCGCGAGGATCTGAGCCTGCCGAGCGAGATCCTCATCTTCCTGCTCCTGACCGTCGGCGTCGCGCTGGCCGGCGGCATGTGGCCGGCCATCACGGCGGCAGTCGGCGGGTCGCTCCTGCTGAACTGGTTCTTCACGCCGCCCGTCGGCGGGCTCACGATCTCCGACCCGGAGAACTTCTTCGCGCTGATCGCCTTCGTGGTGGTCGCGGTCGCGGTCAGCACCATCGTGGACATCGCGGCCCGCCGTACCAGGGAGGCGGCCCGGGCCCGCGCGGACGCCGAGGTGCTCTCCACGCTGGCCGGGCACGTCCTGCGCGGAGAGGCCGCCGTGCCGTCGCTGCTGGCCAGGCTGCGGGAGACGTTCGGGCTGTCGTCGGTGACGCTGCTGGAGCGCGTCGGCCGGCCGACCCCGGACGACCAATCCCAGCCGAAGGACTGGCGGATCGTCGCCACCTCCGACGGAGCGCCGTGCACGAGCCCGTCGGACGCCGACACCGATGTGGTCATCGACGACGATCTGGTCCTGACCATGCGCGGCCACCTGCTCGACGCCGCCGACCGCGGGGTGGTCGAGGCCTTCGCCGCCGAGACGGCCGTCGCCCTGCGGCAGCAGCGGCTGGAGGAGGAGGCCGAGCAGGCCAAGCCGCTGGCCGAGGCCGACAAGATGCGCACCGCCCTGCTCGCCGCCGTCAGCCACGACCTGCGTACCCCGCTCGCCTCGGCCAAGGCGGCGGTCGAGAGCCTGGGCAACACCGAGATCGCCTGGTCCGAGAGCGACCGTGCCGAACTGCTGGCGACCGCCGACGAGTCGCTGGTCAAGCTCGACCGCCTGGTGACGAACCTGCTGGACATGAGCCGCCTGCAGGCCGGTGTGCTCGGGCCCGCCCTGCAGCCGGTGGCGCTCGAAGAGGTCGTGCCCCGGGCGGTCGACGATCTCGGGCCGCTGCACGACCGCGTCGACGGCGACATCTCGATCGGCCTGCCCGAGGTGGTCGCCGACCCGGCCCTGCTGGAACGGGTGCTGGTCAACCTCATGTCCAACGCCGTACGCCACAGCCCACCGGATCAGCAGGTCGTGATCACCGCGAGCCGGCACGGCGAACACGTGCAGATCCGCGTCATCGACCGCGGCCCCGGCCTGCCGCCGGAGGCGTACGACCGGGTGTTCCTGCCGTTCCAGCGCCTCGGAGATCGTGACAACCACTCGGGTGTCGGCCTCGGCCTCGCGCTCTCCCGAGGGCTGGCCGAGGCCATGGACGGCACCCTCGTACCCGAGGAGACCCCAGGAGGAGGGCTCACCATGACCCTCACCCTGCCCATCTCGGCGAGCCCGGGTTGACGATCTCCTTTATCAGGTCAGTCCGGTCAGGCGGCACAGCGCGGCGAAGCCGTCGTCGGTGCCGGGCCAGTGGCGGCGCACGGCCGGCAGCCCGGCCCGTCGTACCACCGAGCGCAGGACGGCGGTGACGATGATGGCGTCGTCGGCGTAGCCGAGCACGGGGATGAAGTCCGGGATCAGGTCGATGGGGAAGGCCAGGTAGGCCAGCAGCAGCGCGAGCCGCACCCGTACCCCGCGGGGCAGGGCGGGATCGGCGGCCAGGCGGCGTACCAGGCGCAGCACGTCGGGCAGCAGCCGCAGCGCCTCGCGCAGCAGTCCACCGCGGGGCCGCACGATGGCCAGCATGGCGACGAGCGCCAGCCAGGTGACCAGCGACGCGACGGCGATCCCGATCAACAGATCCCATCCCCACGACCCGGTCATCGCTGCTCGCTCGGGCGCAGGCTGCCCACCCTCTCGATGGGCGTTTCGGCGGCTGCCTCGCTTTCGATGGGCGTTTCGGCGGCCAGCGCGGCCTGCTCGAAGGCGGCCAGGTCGGCGGCCGCGTCCTCGACGGCCGCGCGGGCGGCCGCGCCGGTGGGGGCGGCGAAGTAGTCCCGCGCGGCGATCTTGGCCAGCCAGGAGCGGAAGCGCTCCAGATCGGCCTCGGACTCCTCGACCTCGGCGTAGGTGGTGCGACCACGGGCGCGCTCGTGCTCGAGCTCCGCGCGGAAGGCGGGCAGGCGCTCCAGGACCTCGGCGTACTCGGCGTCACGCGCGGAGTCGAACTCGCCGATGATCTGCCGGCGTTCGGCCGGGTCGGTGATGGCCATGCGCAGGATCCGGCCGGTGCCGCCCTGCTGGTGCACCCGGTCGAGCAGCCGGCGCGCCTGCCGGGTGGTCTCGGCGCGTTCGGGCAGCAGGCACACCGACTGCTGCAGATACAGCGCGCCGAGCGAGCGCAGTTTGCGCCACACCTGAACGCGCAACGTCCCGGCGGCGCCGGCGGTGGACACGCTGATCAGCAACCAGCCCTGGTCATCCGTAGCGTCCGTCACAGACGTATGTTACATCCGTTACAAGTCAGCCTTGTGGCCCTTCGGCAGCAGATACACCAGGACGGCCGCAACGATCGCGACGGTGCAGGTGAAGACCGAGGACATCGCCAGTGCGTGGGCCGCCGCGGCGGTCCGGCCGCCGTCGGCGGCGTCGAAGGAGTTGAAGAACACCACGCCGATGATGGCGACGCCGAGCGCGCCGCCCACCTGCTGCGCGGTCGACAGCACTCCGGAGGCGATGCCCGCGTCGTCGGGGTCTATGCGGGTCAGGACCGCGTTGAGCGACGGCGTGATGAGCAGCCCGCCGCCCACGCTCTGCAGCATGAGGGTCGGGATGACGACCCACGGCGTGAACGGCAGGCCGCACGTCAACACGGTCACGGTCGAGGCGTACCCGAGCGCGAGCACGATCGCGCCGATCTCCAGGACGCGGCGGCCGTACCTCGGCACCAGCCTGCCGGCGATCATGCTGAAGACGAAGAAGGTCACCGCGGCGGGGGTGTAGACCAACCCTGCTCCGAGGGCCGACAGGCCGAGTCCGTCCTGGAGCGCGATCGACAGGACGAGGTAGTAGGACGTGATGACGGCGTAGACGGCGAGGACGAGGACGATGCCGACGGAGAACGATCGCGTGGCAAAGAGAGAGATCCTCAGGAGGGGGTCGCCACCGAGCCTGCCGGTCCGGCGTTCGATGGCGACGAAGAGGGCGAGACCGAGCACGCTCGCGCCCAAACCGGCCCACGTCCACCAGGGCCAGCCCGCCTCGTGGCCGTGGATGAGCGGGAAGGCGAGCAGGAACAGCGCGACGCTGAGAACGACGACTCCCGGGAGGTCGAGCTTGCGGGCGAGCGCCGCCCTGGATTCCGGTATGCGCCCTGCGGTGAGCAGGATCGCGGCGAGCCCGATCGGGACGTTGATCCAGAACACCGGCCGCCAGCCGGAGCCGAACAGATCGGCGCTGATCAGCAGGCCGCCGACGACCTGACCGCCGATGGTGGCCAGTCCGAGGACGACGCCGAGGACGCCGAAGACGCGATGCCGTTCCTTCTCGGGGACGAGCACGGTGATGACGGCGTACACCTGGGGGAGCATCAACGCGGCGCCCAGGCCCTGGACGAGACGCGCCGCGATGAGTTCGGGCGCCGTCTGCGAGATGGCGCACGCGGCCGACGCCAGAGTGAAGAGCGCCAGGCCGGCGATGAAGGTCCGTTTGCGGCCGTGCATGTCGCCGAGGCGGCCACCGGTGATGAGGAACACCGCGAACGTCAGTTGGTAGCCGGCCAGGATCCACTGCAGTTCGCCGCCGGAGGTGCCGAGGTCGGCCTGGATCGCCGGTCCCGCGACGATGACGATGAACGCGTCGAGGGTCGCCATGAACGCGCCGACCAGCACGATCGACACCGCACCCCACGGCGTGGCCGGTGGCGCGGGTGTCACGGATTCTTGGGTGGTGTCAGTCACGAAAGTGAGCGTACGATCGTTCGTACACTTATGGCAAGCGTGTGGCAGGATGGGGCCATGAGCGAGCTAGCACAACGGTCGGGTGCCGACGCGGACCCGGGCTCGGCCGAGCCGGAGCAGGCGGAGACCTCCGACCTGCGGCTCCTGCGCGGCGCGCGGACCAGGCAGGCGATCGCCCGCCACGCCGTCGACGTCGCGTCGCTGGAGGGGCTCAACGGGCTCAGCATCGGCCGGCTGGCCGGCGACCTCAAGCTCAGCAAGAGCGGCGTCGCCACCCTCTTCGGGACGAAGGAGAAATTGCAGGTCGCCGCCGTCGCGTCGGCACGCGAGGCCTTCCTCGACGCGGTCGTCCACCCCGCGTCGGCCGCGCCCCACGGCGCCGCCCGGCTGCGCGCGCTGACCGAACACTGGCTCTCGTACGCCGAGACGCCGCTGTTCGCGGGAGGCTGCTTCTGGGCGGCGAACCTCGCCGACTTCGACAGCCGGCCGGGGCGGGTCCGCGACGCGCTGGTCCGGCATCACCAGGACTGGCTCGCTCTCCTGGCCGGCGAGCTGCGACGAGCCGTCGACTCCGGCGAGATCGCCGACCTGGACGCCGACCTGGCGGCCTTCCAGATCGACGCCGTGTTCACCGCCGCGAACACCGCTCTGCGCCTGGGTGACAAGGACGCCGGGGGCAAGGCCCGTCGCGTGGTCGACGGGTTCCTCACGCCTCGCCGCTGACCCGTTCGACGGGTTCCTCGCGTCTCGACACGGATCCCTTCGGCGGGTCAACACGTCGGTGGGTGGCGCTGGTCAAGCGACGATCTACGGGTTACGATCCGGGCACACATCCGATGTATGTGGCTCGCAGGAGCTCCCATGGCCGCGTTGATCCGTCTGTGCGTCGCTCTCCTCCTGGCTTTCGGCCTCCTCCCCGCGCTGCCCGCCCAGGCGGCCGCCCGGGGAAGCTGGAAGATCACCGGCTTCCCCGGCGGCCCCTCGGCGGAGCTCGTGCTCGACCCGCAGACGGGCACCCTCAGTCTCGCCGTGACCCGCGGTGGCGTCCGGGTGCTGGAGCCCAGCCCCGCGGGCATCGTCACCGAGCGGGCCGACCTGTCGCAGGGCCTGCGGTTCCTGCACCGCCGCGACCGTGTGGTGACCGAGCACTACACCACCACGGTCGGCAAGCGCCGCAAGCGGTGGGCTCTCATGCGGGAGGCCGCCTTCACCTTCGAGAACGCCGCCGGCGTCCGCCTCGACCTGGTCGTCAGGGTCGCCCACGACGGTGTCGCCTACCGTTACCGGCTGCCGGAGGACCACGGCGCGGTCCTGCGCGAGACGTCGGCTTTCACGCCCGCGCAGGACGCCACCGCCTGGCTGGCCCTGCATCGCCGCGACTACGAGAACCCGTTCCTGCAGTACCCGGCTCAGAGCGCGCCCGCGGCCGACTTCATGGTGCCCGCCCTGTTCGAGACCGACGGCACCTATCTCCTGGTCACCGAGTCCGACCTTGACGGCCGTTACTCCGGTCCCAGGCTCTCCCACGAGCTGGGCACCGGCACGTACCGCCTGCAGTTATGGGATCCGCAGGTCCAGGTCAGCGGGCCCCTGGCCACCCCGTGGCGCGTCATGATCGTCGGGGATCTGGCCACGGTCACCGAGTCCACGCTGGTGGACGACCTCGCGCCGGACGCCAAGGTCCGCGACACCTCCTGGATCGAGCCCGGCCAGGTGCTCTGGACCTGGCTCGCGGGCGGCAGGGAGGCCGGGCAGAGCCTGGACCTGCAGAAGGGGTTCGTCGACTACGCCTCGGCCCGCGGCTGGCCGTACGTGGCGGTGGACGCGGGCTGGTACTTCCTGAAGGACCAGTGGGACGTCACCGACCCGGAATGGCCGACCACGAGCTGGATTCCCCAGCTGGTCGAGTACGGGCGCGGCAAGGGCGTGGAGATCGTGGTCTGGATCCACTTCCGGGACCTGGACACGCCGGAGGAGCGCGCCCTGTGGCTGCCCACCCTGCGGAAGTGGGGCGTACGCGGCGTCAAGATCGACTTCATGGACGCGGAGTCACAGGAGCGGCTGCGCTGGTACGACGAGATCCTGCCCGCCACCGCCGAGAACCACCTGATGGTCAACTTCCACGGCTCGACCATCCCCAAGGGCATCCACCGCACCTGGCCGCAGGTGATGACCATGGAAGGCGTGCACGGCGGCGAGAAGCGCACCCTCACCACCTCCCACCTGACGACCCTGCCGTTCACCAGGAACGTCGTCGGCTCGATGGACTACACCCCGATGGCCTTCCAGCGTCCGGCCCGGCCCACCTCCGACGCCCACGAGCTGGGCCTGGCCGTGACGTACGAGTCCGGTCTGCAGGACCTGGCCGGCACCGTGGAGTCCTACCGGGCCCGGCCGGAGGCCGAACGCTTCCTGGAACAGGTGCCCACGGTCTGGGACGAGACGCGCCTGCTGTCCGGCCGCCCGGCCGACCACGTGGTGCTGGCCCGGCGCAGCGGCGACCGGTGGTTCGTCGGCGCCGGGATCTCCGGCGCGGCCCGGACGCTCGACGTCGCGCTCGGCATGCTACGCGGGAGGTGGCTGGTCGAGGTGGTCCGTGACGGTCCGACCGGCCTGGTGCGGGAGAGCCAGGTGGTCGACGGGCCGCGCGGCCGGCTCGCGGTGGCGGTGCCGGCCGAGGGCGGCTACGCGGCGATCGCCTGCCGCTGGCATCCGGGGATCACGACCTGCGACCGATAAACCTCCGCGGCGACCAATTCCGTAATTCGCTACTTTTACCTCGCCACCACCCGCGATACGCACGGGGCCATCGAGACGTACTGCATATTCGTGCGTGACTTCAGTGCTCTCGAAAAGGGAATGGCATGCTTGAGAACAAGAAGGTGCGCGCTTTTGTCTGGGTAAGTGCGGCGGCCGGCCTCGTCGTGGCGGTTGCGGGCGCGGGGGCAGCGGCGGCGACCATCGCCATGCCGACCAAGGTGACGGCCCCGTACGCGCAGGCGGCGGCCGTGGTCAACGCCGACGGAAGCATCAACCGGGCCAAGGGAATCGCGGCGGTCACGAAGCCCGCCACCGGACGCTACTGCGTCGAGTTGGCGAACAAGGAACTGGACGTCACGAGGCTTGTTCCGTCGGCCACTCTGCAGTACACGTCCTTCGAGTACGGGATCCGTGTGTCCATGTGGCCGGACCCCGCCTGCGGCACCCGGACGGACACATTCCTTGTCATTACTGGAAAGCCAAACGTGTGGGAAGACCGGGCATTTTCCATAGTCATTCCGTAATAACCTTCGGCGTCGACCCCGGCTTGCGGCGGCCGGGGAGGCGCATGGTGAGCAGCCTCGCGCGGGGCGCCACCCGTTCGGCCAGGTTGAACAGGGCCTCGGTCCGGGTGCGGTCGGCGTCGAGGTGGGTGAAGAGGTTGACGCCGAGGTAGAACGTGATCGCCGCGTACGCGAGGTCACGCGGGGGCAGCAGTTTGGCCAGCGGCGATCCCCCGATGACCCGGTCCAGGGCCTGCTCGATGAAGTCGATCCAGGGCTCGGACCGCGCGGTGATCTCCGCCCGGAGTTCGGGCCGGGCGATGCTCGCGCCGACCATCTCGGAGAACAGGGTGATGTGCCCGCCTTCGAGGTCGGCCCGGTAGATCTCGCTCGCGGTCTGGACCAGTTCCTCGAGGTTGCCGGCCTGCTCCACGGCCTGCCGGTAGGTCGCCATGCGCTGCTCCGATGACCGGTCCAGCGCGGCGAGCAGCAGCGCGTCGACGCCGCCGAAGTGGTAGAAGACCAGCGCCGAGTTGACCTCCGCGGCCTTGGCGATGGCCCGCGCGCTGGTGCCGGCGTAGCCCTGGCTCCGGATCGTCTCGGTCGCGGCGTCGATGAGCCGGTCGCGGGTCTCCGCACCCGACTGTTGCTTTCCGGCCACCCGCACCCCCGCTTGACAGAATCCCGTGCCCTCATCGTACAGTTTAATCGCCTGATTAAATCTCTCGATTAAGAGGTGCGCGTGGAGCCTGATAGCCGGCCGCAGCTGAGAGCGCGGCGCACGCTGGCCGGAGTGCTGGGCGCGCTGTTCGCGGCGATGTTGCTCTACAGAGTTCTGCACGAGGGGCATCTGGAGCAGACGGCGTTGTTCTACGTCGGCATCCCGGCCGTGATCGCCATCACCGTCGCCCTCACCGCCCGGGCCCGCAGCACCACCGGCATGGTCATGGCGTCCATCACCGTGGCTCTGGCCCTGGCCGGTCCGCTGCTCGGCGAGGGGATCGTCTGTCTGGTCATGGCCGCGCCGCTGTTCTACCTCGTCGGCGCGATTGTCGGGTTGTTCATCGATTCCGGCAGGCGCGGCGACGGCAACGGGCGGATGAACCTCTTCCTCGCGCCCCTCCTCATCGCCGCCATGCTGGAGGGCACCGCGGCCTCGCTGCCCCGTGACAACGAGGTCAGCGTCACCCGGCCCATCGGAACCACGGACGTCGAACGGGCGCTGGCCGCCGAACCACGATTCGGGCCGATGGAGTCGTGGTTCCTGGCACTCGGCTTCCCCCGGCCGTTACGCGCCGAAGGCACCGGACTGGCCGTCGGCGACACCCGGAAGATCTTCTTCACACCGCGCCGCTCCCTGGGCATCGGCGCTCCCCTCGAACCCCGATCCATGACCCTGCGCGTGAGCGAGCGCTCGCCCGGACGGGTCGTGTTCGCCGTGGTGGCGGACACCACCGTCGCCCGCTGGATGGACCTGCGCCGGGCGACGTTCGACTGGCGAGGCGGCGAGCTGAAGCTGACCCTCGGCTATCGCCGTACCTTCGACCCGGGCTGGTACTTCGGCCCGCTCCAGCGCTACGCGGTCTCCGAGGCGGCCGGCTACCTGGCCAAGACGTTCACCCCATGAACGACCCCGCGCTGATCCGCGGCGTCGCGCTCTTCGTCCCGATGGCCGCCGTCTGGATCGCGGCGGTCGCACGGCGGCCGGGGGAGCGGGACCTCGCCGCGATGATCCTGGCCACGGCGTGGAACCTGCTCACCCTCGCGATCGTGAACGCCCTCGCCCCGTACGCGGGCTGGTGGCGGTTCGCCGCCGACGGCGCCGTCGTCGCGGGCACCCCCGTCGATCTGCTGCTGGGCTGGGCGTTGCTGTGGGGCGCGCTGCCCGCGCACGCGGCGCGCGCCTACCCGCTCCCGCTGGTCCTGGCCGGGTTCGCCTGGGTGGACCTGGGCGTGATGCCGCTGGCCGAGCCGATCGTGGTGCTGGGTCACGGCTGGCTGTACGGCGAGGCCGTCGCGATCGCGGTCTGCCTGCTGCCCGGCGTGCTGCTGGCCCGCTGGACCGCCGCGGACCGCAGGCTCGCCTGGCGCGCGTCGCTTCAGGTGGTCCTCGCGGGCGGGCTCATGCTCGGCGCGCCCGTCGCGTTCACCGGCGTGTGGCGGCAGCCCGAGTGGGTGATCGGGCTGCTGGCCCAAGTCCTCGCCGTGCCGCTGCTGTTCGGTCTGGCCGCCGTCCGCGAGTTCGCCGTCGCCGGGGGAGGGACGCCGGTGCCGTACGACCCGCCGAAACGCCTCGTCACGAGCGGGCCGTACGCCTACGTGCGCAATCCCATGCAGGCCTCCATGGCGGGCGCCTACCTGCTGCTCGCGGTCCTCGACCTCCGCTTCGCCGCCGCCACGGCGATCTGCGTCGCCTACGGCGCCGGGCTGGCCTCCTGGCACGAAGGAACCCACCTCGCCACGCGGTACGGCCGGGACTGGGCGACCTACCGTGACCAGGTACGCCCCTGGCTGCCCCGGGTTCGCCCCTACGCCGGCCTGCCGCACGCCGACGTCTACGTGGCTGCGACCTGCGATCGATGCAGCGCACTCGGCCGGTGGATCGCCCACCGGCGGCCGGTCGCGCTGCGGATCCGGCCCGCCGAGGGCTATCCGCTCGGCCTGCGCCGGATGACCTACGAACGCGCCGACGGGCTGCGCGCCCAGGGAGTGGCCGCCTTCGCTCACGTGGCCCAGCACCTCCACCTGGGCTGGGCGCTCCTCGGCTGGCTGCTCCTGCTGCCGGGAATGGGATGGTTCGCCCAGCTGTGCGCCGACGCCTTCGGCGCCGGCCCCGCACGGGTCCCGGGACCTGATACGCAGCTTTTGTGACCGGGATCACAGTCGCCGCCTGTCCCCTGGAGACGTTCCGGCTCGTCCTGTGGCTGAGAAACCGGCTTCCAGGAGGTCCAAGGTCATGAGTCAGGTCATCGTCATCGAGTTCATCACCCTTGACGGGGTCATCGAGGACCCGGACGGGTCGGACGGCTCGCCGTGGGGAGGATGGGCCTTCCGCTACGGGCCCGAAGCCGTGGCCGGCGACAAGTTCGAGCTGGGCGAGGTGCTGGACACCGGAGTCATGCTGCTGGGCCGCGTCACCTGGCAGCTCTTCTCCCGCATCTGGTCCGCCAGACAGGACGAGTTCTCCCAGAAGATGAACGCCATCCCCAAGCTCGTCGCCTCACGATCGCTGGACGACGTCGAGAAGTGGAGCAACTCCACCCTTCTGCCGGGCGATCTGCTCGACGAGGTGTCCAAGCGCAGGCAGAGCCAGGATGTCGTGGTAGCCGGCAGCGCTAGCATCGTCGATGCGCTGCGGGCGGCCGACCTGGTCGATCAATACCGGCTGCTGGTCTTCCCGACGGTGCTCGGTCAGGGCCGGCGCCTGTTCGACCAGCCCGGCCGGCCCGTCGGCCTGAACCTCGCGGGCGCCGAAAGGACGGGCCAAGCCGTCCGCCTCGTCTACAACCGCGATTAGGAGACCGCCGATGAAGTACGCATTGCTGATCAACGAACGCCCCGGCGCTTACGACGGCCTCAGCGAGGACCAGCGCGCCGCCATCAGCGCCGAGTACATCGCGCTGATGCAGGATGAACGCATCCTCGGAGGCGAACGGCTCCAGCCGGCCGACACCGCGACCACCGTCCGGGTCGAGCACGGCGAACCGCTGCTGACCGACGGGCCGTTCGCCGACACCAAGGAGATCTTCGGCGGCTACTACCTCGTCGAGGCGATCGACCTCGACTCCGCGCTGGAACTCGCCGCCCGGATCCCGGCCGCCCGCCTCGGCGGGTCGGTCGAAGTACGGCCGCTGGTGGAGCGGTAGGCCGTGCTCGAGGAGGTCTTCCGCGACCAGTGGGCGCGCGTGGTGGCCGCCCTGGTGAGCTTCCTCGGCGACGTCGACCTCGCCGAGGAGGCCGCGCAGGAGGCGTTCGTCATCGCCGCCGAGCGCTGGGCGCGTGACGGGCCGCCGGACAATCCGGGAGCCTGGCTCGTAGTGACCGGACGCAACCGGGCGATCGACCGTCTTCGTCGTGACCGCACCCGCGCGGAGAAGACCCGGCTGCTGGATCACCCGATACCCGCAGAGGTCACGATGGACGAGACGACGACGATCCCCGACGAACGCCTCGAACTCTTCTTCATGTGCTGTCACCCGGCGCTGGCGACCGAGGCCCAGGTCGCGCTCACCCTGCGCGCACTGGGCGGCCTGTCCACGCCGGAGATCGCCCGGGCGTTCCTGGTGAACGACGAGACGATGAAGCGCCGCCTCTCCCGCGCGCGCAACAAGATCCGGGTGGCGGCGATCCCGTTCGCGATCCCGCACGACCACCTCCTGCCCGGCCGCCTGAGAGCGGTCCTCGCGGTGCTGTACCTGATCTTCAATCAGGGGTACGGCGACGGCCGGGCCGACCTCGCGGCGGAGGCGATCCGGCTGGGGCGGACCCTGCTCGATCTCATGCCCGACGAGCCTGAGGCCGTCGCGCTGCTGGCGCTGATGCTGCTGCACGACTCGCGTCGCGCGGCCCGCGTGCGCGACGGCGAGATCGTCCTGCTCCACGAGCAGGATCGCCGCCTGTGGGACACCGCCCAGATCGAGGAAGGGCGGGCACTGCTCGACCGCGCCATCAGGTTCGGTGCTCCCGGCGTCTATGCGGTGCAGGCGGCCATCGCCGGCCTGCAGACCGAGGAACGGATCGACTGGCCGGCCGTCGCCGCGCTCTATGGCCGGCTACGGGAACTGACGGGCTCGGCGATCGTCGAGCTCAACAGGGCCGTGGCGATCGCCGAGGTCGAGGGGCCGCGGGCGGCGCTGGCGATCGTCGACGCGCTCCACCTCGACGACTACCGCTACTTCCACTCCACCCGGGCCGAGCTCCTGCGGCGCCTCCACGACACCGCGGCGGCGCGAGCGGCGTACCGAAGAGCGCTCGACCTCACCACCACCGAGGCCGAGCGCCGCTTCCTCAACCGCCGCCTCACCGACCTGTGACCCACCTCGCCTCGCCTCCCCGAGCGTCGGCGCGGTAGGGCGACGGCCGGGCGAGCTCACCAGGAGCGGTGGAGGGCGGTGGCGAGGTCGTCGAGGTGTCCGGAGACCGGGCCCAGGGTGAGCAGGCCGCTGCCCGCCCCCGCCAGCTCCGCCGCCGCGGGGAGCAGCTCGGTGTGGGCGCGTTCCATCGTCGCCCGGTCGCCGACGGCGATGGCCGCTCGCGCGGCGAGGCACCACAGCGCCTCGTACAGCAGGTCGCGGGGTGGTTCCGGGACCAGGCGCAGTGCCGATGCGGCCGCGTCCGGACGGTCCTGGGCCAGCAGCACCAGGGGACGGGCCCACGGCTCGTACGGTCCCCAGTCGATGCCCTCGTCGGTCTGGGCGGGCCGTGCGTGCCGCAGGCGCAGGCACAGCAGCGCGAGCGGCAACAGCCCGGACCGCAGTCCGGGCATGCCGGCGCCGTCCAGCCGCGCGGCGGCGTCGCGATAGGCCGCTTCCGCCACCGGTGCCTGCTCGGTGGCGGCGAGCCGCAGTGCCCGGTACCACTGGGCGAACACGCCTGCCAGCGGCAGTTCGTGCCGTTCGGCCAGGCGGTCGGCGGAGGCCGCGTGCTCGTCGGCGCCGGGGAAGTCCGCGAGCGCGCTGCGGGCCTGGAGGCGGATGAGGTGCCCGAGCACCTCGAAGGTGACCAGGCCATGCCGGGCGGACAGGGCGATCAGCTCGGCGCCGAGCTCGTCCCGGCGCGGCGCCAGACCGGCCCGGTGGAAGGTCTGCATGAACACGCCGTTGAGAGCGAACGCCAGCAGCGCCGGATCGTCCAGGCGGCGGGCGATCTCCTCCGCCTGCGCTGCTGCCCGGGGCCCGCGCTCCGCGCGGGTGCCGCGTGACTCCAGGGCGATCGTGGCCAGCAGCCGGGCCCGCGCCGCCTGGTGCGCGGCGGATGGGAGGGCGGCCAGGGCGCGTTCGGCCGCCGCGACGATCTGGGCCGCCTGTTCAGGGTCGTCCGACCGGGTCCAGATCGCCGGTACGTCGTACGCGCCGATCACGCGGGCGGTCAACTCCGCGTCACCCAGCTCCTCCGCCGCGGCGACGGCCGTCAGGCGGTACCGGCGGGCCGCCTCCAGGCCGCCGCCCCCGGTCACCGCCAGATTACGCAGCAGGCCCACCGTCGACTCCAGCCGCGCCCGCGCGCCGGACGCCACGGTCCGGTCATAGGCGGCGGCCGTCTGCGCCCACACCCGGCCCGCCGCACCTGCCGGGTCGAGGTGGCCTGACTGGTGCAGGATGTCGCTCTCCAGGCCGCGCAGCGCCGGGCCGGGATCCACCCCCAACTGCTCGACCAGGAGCGTTCGTGCCCGGCGCAGCACCGCCAGCGCGTCACCCTGGCGGCCGGTACGGTACAGCGCGAGGGCCAGCAGCCGCCAGGCGTTCTCCCGCCAGGGGTGCTCGGCCACGTGCGCGTCCAGATCCGGCACCGCCTCGGCGGCAAGGCCCAGGGCCAGGCGTGCCTCGGCCCGGCGTTCCACCGCCTGCAGCCGCAGCTCCGCCAGACGGGAACGCTCCGCCCGGGCCCAGTCCTCCTCGGCGAACTCGGCGTAAGCAGGCCCGCGCCACCAGCCCAGCGCCTCCTCCAGCCGGGCGAGCACGCCTTCGGGTGGCAGCGTCGCGGCCACCGCCTGCTCGAACCGCCAGGCGTCCACCGCGTCCGGCTCCGCGCGCAGGGCGTACCCCGGCCCCTCGGTGACCAGCAGCCGGGCCGCGGTGCGCGGCGGGCGCTCGGGCTCCAGCGCGCGGCGCAGCGCGGCCACGAAGGTGCGTACCGCGCCCACCGCGCCCGGCGGCGGATCGAGCCACAGGTCCTCGACCAGGCGGGAGACCGGGACGACGCGGCGGCGGGCGACGATCAACCGGGCCAGCACCGCGCGGTGCCGCGGCCCCTTCAAGGCGATCGCGCCCCCGGCCTCGTCCCAGGCCGCCACCGGCCCCAGCACCCCGAACACCTTCCGTGTCATCGCCACCCCGGCCACGCTATAGCGCGCTCATCCGATGCTCATCGGCGCCCGGCAGGCTGGAGACCCCCGCTCACCTACGGAAAGGGCTCGACCATGCCGCCCGCCATCGCCGGCTTCGACTACCGGCGCGTCCCCGTCGCCGACGGCGTGTCCCTGAACGCGGCCGTCGCCGGCTCGGGCACGCCGATCGTGCTGCTGCACGGCTTCCCGCAGACCCACCTGATGTGGCGGCACGTCGCCGCCGACCTCGCGGCCGACCACATGGTGATCTGCCCCGACCTGCGTGGCTACGGCGCCAGCGACAAGCCCGCCGAGACCGGCGGCACCACCTACGCCAAGCGCACCATGGCCGCCGACATCCTCGCCCTGGCCCGCGCGCTGGGACATGAGCGCTTCGCGCTGGCCGGGCACGACCGCGGCGCCCTGGTCGCCTTCCGCGCCGCCCTCGATCACCCCGAGACGATCACGCACCTGGCCTGCCTCGACGTACTGCCGACCCTGGACATGTGGGACGTGATGCACGGCACCAGCGCCGCCGTCGGTTTCCACCTGTACCTGATGGCCCAGCCGCCGGGCCTGCCCGAGCAGCTGATCGCCGCCGCGTCGGACGCCTTCTTCGGCCACTTTCTCGACATCTGGACCACCGACCCGCAGGCGATCCCCACCGAGGTCCGGGCCGCCTACCTGGCCGCCTGCCGCGACGCGGTCCCCTCGATCGTGGCCGACTACCGCGCCTCCGCCGGCATCGACGTCGTCCACGACCAGGCCGACCAGGACGCCGGCAACCAGCTGCGGATGCCGGTCACCGTACTCCAGCAGGACTGGGGCGCCGCCCTCGGCTTCGACGCGGCCGCCCGGTGGCGCGCATGGGCGCCCGACCTGCGGCATGACACGGTCACCTGCGGTCACTTCATGGCCGAAGAAGCCCCTGCCGACATCACCAAGGCCCTCCGCGACCTCCTCATCCGCTGAACGGCCGATATATTTCGGCATTCGATATATGCTGCCCGCGTGACCAAGATGACAGAGGCGACGTATTTCATCCTCGCCGCACTGCTGGAGAAGCCGCTCCACGGCTACGGGATCATCAAACGCGCGGGCGAGCAGTCCTCGGAACGCGTGAAGCTCGCCGTCGGCACCCTGTACGG
Source organism: Nonomuraea sp. NPDC049141 (assembly GCF_040648415.1). Taxonomy (NCBI): domain Bacteria; kingdom Bacillati; phylum Actinomycetota; class Actinomycetes; order Streptosporangiales; family Streptosporangiaceae; genus Nonomuraea; species Nonomuraea sp. NPDC049141. Next base: position 174,734 of record NZ_JBEZDR010000006.1, on the reverse strand, counting down.
CGCGCTCGATCGGCTCGCCGAGGCCGGACTGGTGGTGATCGACCGCGAGGAGATCGTCGACGGTCGGGCCAGACGCTACTACCGGATCACCGAAGAGGGCACGGCCGCGGTGCGCGCGGAGGCCGTGCGGCTCCAGAGCGCCGCGGCCGTCGTGACCAGCCAGATGACGGTGATGGGCACGTGACCGTCCTCGAACAACGCTACCGCCGCCTGCTCAAGGCCTATCCCCGTACCTACCGCGAGCAGCACGGCGAGGAACTCCTCAACACGCTGATGGAGGCAGCCGCCCCGGATGCCCGCCGTCCGGCGACCCGCGAAGCGCTCGCGCTCCTGGCCGGCGGCTTCGCCGCCCACGCCAGAGACGCCAGGTCCCGCGCGCCCTGGTGGGCGGACGGCCTGCATCTCGGCGTGCTGGCCGTGGCGACGACCACCTACGCCATGAAGGTCGACGTCCTGCCCCACCTGATCCGGCCGATCTGGACCGCTCTCGCGATCCTTCTGCTGGTGGCGATCACCCGCGGCCGGCTGCTGCTGGCGCTGCCACTCGCGACTGTGGCTGCCTTCCAGACCAGCGGCCTCTTGGGTCGGATGGGCGTCCCCCGTTTCGGGCCGGCCTACGTCGAGATGTCGAACGTGGTCCCCCATGTGGTGATCCTGGCCGGGCTGGCCGTCCTCGTCATTGGACGACGCGGGAAGGAGCTGCCCGCGCGGTCGTGGCTGTGGCTGCTCATCCCGGTGTTCTGCTGGACGCTGCAGTACGTCTACTTCCCCTTCCCGGAAGAACTGCCCTGGTTGCTGTTCCGGGCGGGCGTGGAGGTGCTGGCGCTGGGTGCCGTGCTCTGGGCCACGGTGGCGGCCGGGGACGCCAGGTGGTCACTCGCCGCCGCCATCTATATGATCCCGGGCCTGGCCTATTTGGCGGAGAACCTGCCCGCGCACGGCAGGAAGGGCTTCGCCTACTGGGGGCTGCTCACCCTGCTGGTGGTCGCTTCGGCGGTGGCGGCTCGCCGTACCAGACGGAAGATCTGACGGTCTGGGTGGACCTTGCCCTTGGGTGAAGGCGCACCATCGTGGTGCCGGTCGCCTGGCCGGTGCGAGGAGGGTGGGCATGGGGCTGCTGACGATCGGGGCGTTCGCCCGAGCCGCGCGGTTGTCGCCGAAGGCGTTACGGCTGTACGACGAGCTCGGGTTGCTCCGGCCGGCCGCGGTGGACGGGGAGTCGGGATACCGCTTCTACGATCCGTCGCAGTTGGAGCGGGCCCGGTTGATCGCGTGGCTGCGTCGGCTGGGCATGCCGTTGGCGCGCATTCGCCAGGTGTGCGACCTGGACCCGGCGGCGGCGGCCGAGCAGGTCGCCGGCTACTGGGCGCAGGTCATGGCCGAAACCGCGGTACGCGAACAGCTGGCCACCTTCCTCGTCGACTACCTGTCAGGAAGGGGCAGCGCCGTGGAGGACGCGCAGACCATGACCGGGATCCGTTACGCGGCCCGATCGGAGTCGGGACTGGTTCGCACCAGCAACGAGGACACCGCCTACGCCGGCACCCGGCTGCTGGCGGTGGCCGACGGAGTACGCGGGCCCGGCGGGAACCTCGCGAGCGCGGCGGCCATCGAGGCGCTCAAGCCGCTGGAGACGAAGGCCGTACCCGCCGGCGACCTGCTCGGCGCTCTCGCTGACGCGGTTCGCCATGCCGACCGGGTGATTCAGGACATCGCCGAGTCGACAGTGTCCGGTGAGGCGGTCACGACGCTGACCGCGATGCTGTGGTCGGGCTCCCAGCTGGCGCTGGCGCACATCGGTGACACACGGGCGTATCTCCTGCGCGACGGTGAGCTCTTCCAGATCACCCACGACCACACCTACGTGCAGGCGCTGGTCGACGAAGGCCGCCTCAGTCCGGAGGAGGCCGCTTCGCATCCGCAACGCTCGCTGCTGGCCCGTGCCCTCACGGGCAGGGGCGGGGCCCAGCCTGACCTGTCGTTGCACCCGGCCGCGGCCGGTGACCGCTATCTGTTGTGCTCCGATGGCCTGTCCACCGTCGTCCCGGCGGAGTCCCTGCGCGCTGTGCTGAGTGGTACAGACGGCCCTGAGCAGGTACTGGACGAGCTGGTCAAGCTGGTGTACGCCGCGGGCGCACCGGACAACGTCGCCTGTGTGGTCGCGGATGTGGTGACGCTGTGACCGCCGGCCGGGTCCGGTCCGGCGCGTCGGTCGTACGTTCCTTCGGCGCGTACACGCTCGACCGGCGTCCCCTGGCGATCCCCGCCTACCGGCGCTTGTGGGCCGCCTCGGCCGTTTGCGCGGTCGGTGGCTCGTTCAGCGTGGTCACGGTGCCGACGCAGCTGTACACGCTGACCGGCTCGTCCGCGACCGTCGGCGTGGCGGCCGCGGTGTCGTTCGGCGCTCTGGTCGTCGCGTCGCTGTGGATCGGCACCCTCGCCGACCTCGTGGACCGGCGGCGGCTGCTGCTGGCCGCGCACTGTGGCCTCGCGCTGACCTACTTGGCGCTGTGGGTTCAGGCGGCGCTGGGCAGCCGCTCTGTCGCGGTCCTGCTGGTGCTGGTGGCCTGCCAGGGACTGGCCTTCGGGGCGATCATGGTGACGATGGGCGCCGCGGTGCCCCGCCTGGTGCCCGCTGACCTGCTGCCGGCGGCGAACGGTCTCAGCTCGCTCGTCCGCTACACCGGATCGATCATGGGTCCGCTGCTGGCGGGGGTGCTGATTCCGGTGGCCGGGCTCGGCACGCTCTACCTGTGCGACGCCGTCGCGCTGCTGGCCGTCATAGGCGCGGTGGTCACCTTGCCGCCGATCCTGCCCGGCGCCCGCCCAGAGCCGCGTGCACGATGGGGCTCAGCGGCTCTGGGCGGATTCCGCTACCTGCTCTCCAGCCGGGTGCTCGTGGCCGTGCTGGCGGTGGACCTCGCCGCGATGGTCTTCGCCATGCCGGCAGCGCTTCTCCCTGAACTGGCGCAACGCGCCTACGGCGGGCCCGCGGGAGGGGGCGTGGAGCTGGGGCTGCTCTACGCTGCTTACCCGGCCGGTGTCTTCGTGGCCGGACTGATGTCGGGGACGTTCACGCGCGCACGCCGTCACGGCGCCCTGATGGCTGCGGCCGCCGCGGCCTGGGGAGGGACCGTCGTGGTCCTCGGGCTGGCGGGACGACTCTGGCTCGCGCTGACGGCGCTCCTGCTCGGCGGTGCGGTCAACTTCGTGCTCAGCACCACCCGCAACGCCATCTGCCAGGCCTATGCCGACGACGCCATGCGCGGCCGGATCCAGGGATCACTCACCATCGTCCTCATCGGCGGCCCGCAGCTCGCCAACCTGCTGCACGGGACCGCCGCGGCGGCATACGGTCTTCAGATGACGATCTGCGCCGGTGGACTGCTCGCCGCGATCACCGTGGCCGTGATCGTACGGATGGCGCCTCAGCTCTGGCGCTACACGGCCCCGGCCTCCAGCGACTATAGTTAGTTAGGTGACTGACTCGAAAAGTTCCCGGGTGCGGGCCGCGTCCGCCAAGCGGGAGCGGCTGATGGCCGCCGCCGCCAGGGTCGTGCATCAGCAGGGCGCGGAGCGCACCACCATCGCCGACATCGCCCACGCCGCCGACGTCCCCGTGGGCAACGTGTACTACTACTTCAAGACCAAGGACGATCTGGTCGCGGCCGCGCTGACCGAGCACGTCCGGCAACTGGGCCTGCTCACCGGCCAACTGGATCACCTTGACGACCCGAGGGAGCGGCTCAAGGGACTCGTGGCGGCGTGGGCGAGCCAGCGCGAGGTCGCGGCCCGGTACGGCTGCCCGACCGGGACGCTGGCCGCCGAGCTGGACAAGCGCACCGAGGGCGGCCTGGACGTGGCGGCGGGCAACGCCATCCGGGTGCTGCTGGACTGGGCCGAACGCCAGTTCCGCGAGCTCGGGCTGCCCGATCCCGACGGGCTCGCCCTGACGCTGGTGGGCGCCTACCAGGGCATGTCGCTGCTGGCCAACGCCCTGCGCGACCCCGACGTCATGACACGGCAGTGCGCCCGCCTGGTCGGCTGGCTGGACTCCCTGTCCGCCGACGGAAGCGCCGTCTAACCGATGCGGTAGCCCACGCCGGGGGTGGTGGTGATGATCGGGGGGTCGCCGAGTTTGCGGCGCAGGCGGCCGATGGTGACGGTCACGGTGTTGGTGAACGGGTCGGCGTGCTCGTCCCAGACCTGTTCCAGCAGGTCCTCGGTGCTGAGGAAGGCCGGGGTCGCGCGCAGAAGGGCTTCGAGCAGGGCGAACTCCTTGACCGACAGATCGAGCCGGTCGCCGTCGCGGGTGACCGTACGGCGGAGCGGGTCGAGTTCGAGGCCCGCCGCTCGCAGGACGCGGGCGCGGGCGGCGGGCCGGCGGCGGGCCAGGGAGCGGATGCGCAGGACCAGTTCGGGGAAGTGGAACGGCTTGGCGAGGTAGTCGTCGGCGCCCAGGGTCAGGCCGCTGACCCGGTCGCCCGGCGAGCCGGCCGCGGTCAGCATCAGGACCATGACCCGGTCGTCACGTTCGGTGATCATCTGGCAGAGGGTGTCGCCGTGGATCCCCGGCAGGTCCCGGTCGAGCACGACCACGTCGTAGGTGTTGAGGTCGAGTTTGGCCGCCGCCTCCAGCCCGTCGTACGCCACGTCCACGGCCATGCCCTGATCACCCAGGCCCTCGACGAGGACGGCGGCGAGGGCACGCGCGTCCTCGACCACCAGCACCCTCACGCCGCGACCCCCGCCCGCGCCGGCGCCAGAGGCAGCGAGATGGCGACCCGGAGGCCGCCCTCGGGCCGGGCGCGCAGGTCCAGGCCGCCGCCGTGCGCCGCGGCGATGGCCGCGACGATCGACAGCCCCAGCCCGGAGCCGTCGCCGGAGCCGGTCCGGTCCGTGCCGAGCCGCTGGAACGGCTGGGCCAGCCGCGCGACCTGCTCCTGATCGAGCGCCTGCCCGCCCGTCTCCACCACGAGCAGCGCGCTCGCGCCGTCGGCGGTGGCGGACAGCCGGATCCAGCCGCCGTCGTGGTTGTGGGTGATCGCGTTGTCGATCACGTTGTCGGCCATGCGGGTCAGGAGCGTCCGGCTGCCCTGCGTCCAGGCGTCGTCATGGAGGTCGCCGTCGTGGACGGTCAGGTTCTTGGCCGTGATGTCGGCGGCCCGGCCGACCAGGGCGGCGGACACCACGCGGCCGAGCGAGAGCGTCGCCCGGTCGGCCAGGGCGCCGTGCTGGGTGCGGGCGAGCATGAGGAAGCCTTCCAGAAGCCGGTCCACCTGGTCGAGTTCGGTGCGGATCCGGTCGGCCAGCGCGAGCGTCTGCGCCGGTACGGGCTCCGGCTTGGCCACGGCCACGTCCAGCGAGGCCCGCATGGTCGCCAGCGGGGTACGCAGCTCGTGGGAGGCGTTGGCGACGAAGCGGCGCTGCGCGGCGAAGGAGCCCTCCAGGCGCTCCAGCAGCCCGTCGATGGTGTCGGCCAGGTCCTTCACCTCGTCGGCGGGGCCCGGCGCGGCCAGCCGCTCGTGCAGGTTGTCGGCGGAGATCCGCCGCGTGGTCGCGGTGATCGTCCGCAGTGGTCGCAGCACCCGGCCCGCGACGATCCGGCCCAGCACGGCCGACACCACGGCCATGACGGCGAGCGCGACCGCCGAGCCGATCAGGAGCTGGCGCGCCTGGAGCGCCTGTATCTCCGACAGCTGGCTCTGGAGCCGGCCGATGAGCTCCTGGGCGGCCCCGAGTGTCAGCTGCTCGCCCGGCGGCGTCTCGGTGGGGGAGTTGATCCGCGACCCGAGGCTCACGAGGTTGGTGATGACCAGCAGCCCGACGCCGGACAGCAGGAACAGGGCACCGTACAGGGCGGTGAAGCGCAGCCGTACGGTGCGGCCGGTCAGTGCCAGGCGTCGCAGCTTCCTCATCGCTCCAGGATGCCGTGCCGGACCTAACAACGGCATGACAGCCTCCGTTCGGCCCACGTTATGGCCACGTCCGTAGAACCGAACCCATGCAAGCAACCATCGAAGTCGCCGGGCTGCGTAAGCGGTTCGGCCAGACCATGGCGCTGGACGGGATGTCCTTCGCCGTGACGCCGGGGCAGGTCACCGGTTTCGTCGGCCCGAACGGCGCGGGCAAGTCCACCACGATGCGGGTGATCCTCGGCCTGGACGCGGCCGACGCCGGCACCGCGCTGGTGGGCGGGCGGCCGTACACCGGTCTGCGGAACCCACTACGTCACGTCGGCGCGCTGCTGGACGCCTCGGCCCTGCAGCCCAGCCGTACCGCCCGCAACCATCTGCTGTGGCTGGCCCACTCCCAGGGCCTGGGCGCCGGACGCGTCGATGAGGTGATCGAGCAGGTCGGGCTCGGCTCGGCGGCCCAGCGCAAGGCGGGTGGCTTCTCCCTGGGCATGCGCCAGCGGCTCGGCATCGCCGCCGCGCTGCTCGGCGACCCGCCGGTGCTCATGCTCGACGAACCGTCCAACGGCCTCGATCCCGAGGGCATCATCTGGATGCGCGGGTTCCTGCGGTCGCTGGCCGCCGAAGGCCGCGCCGTGCTGGTGTCCAGCCATCTGATGAGCGAGCTCGAGGACACCGCCGACCACCTCGTGGTGGTGGGGCGCGGCCGGGTGGTCGCCGACACCAGCGTGGCCGGCCTGCTCGCGACCGCCTCCGGAGGCCGGGTCACCCTGCGGACCTCGGCGCCGTCGGAGGCGATGGCGGCGCTGACGCCGGCCGGGGCCACCGTGACCGCCACCGGCCGCGACACCCTGACCGTGACCGGTCTGGCGGGCGAGCACATCGTGGCGCTCCTCAACCGGTACGCCGTGCCGTTCTCGGAGGTGTCGGCGCATCGCGCGACGCTCGAGGAGGCGTACCTGGAGCTGACCCGGGACGCCGTCGAGTTCCGCGCCACCGGGCAGGAGGCGGCGCGATGAGCACCACCGCTCCTCACCGGGCCGGGCGTGGCGGCTTCGCGCGGCTGCTGCGCGCCGAATGGACCAAGTTCCGGACGGTCCGCGGCTGGGTGCTCGCCATGGCGGGCGCGGCGCTGGTCACCGTCCTGCTCGGGCTGCTGTCCGCCTCGGGCAGCCACCAGTCGTGCGGCGGTGTCTGTCCCGCCGTCCCGGTGGGGCCGGGCGGCGAAGCGGTGGAGGACAAGTTCTACTTCGTCCACCGGCCGCTGGAGGGGGACGGCAGCATCACCGTACGCGTGACCTCCATGACCGGCCAGATCCGCCTGCCCGACATCAACCCGGGCAACCGGCGCGTGATCTCCGGGGTCGTGCCGTGGGCGAAGGCCGGAATCATGATCAAGGAGAGCATGAAGCAGGGCTCCGCCTATGCGGCGGTGATGGTCACCGGCAAGCACGGGGTGCGGATGCAGCACGACTTCACCCAGGACGTGGCCGGCCGCCCGGGCGGCGTCTCGAAGCAGTCCCCGCGCTGGCTGCGACTCACCCGCTCCGGCGAGGAGCTCACCGGCTACGAGTCCACCGACGGCCGGCAGTGGACCGAGGTCGGCACCGCGCGCCTGACCGGACTGCCGGCCGCGGTGCAGGTCGGGCTCTTCGCCGCCTCTCCGGGCGACCTGACGGTGACGCCGGGCGATTTCGGCGGGTCCAGCGCGGCCTCGCGCTTCGCCGAGGCCACCGCGGTCTTCGACCAGGTCAGCCTCCAGGGGCCGGTCGGCGGCGATGCGTGGCGGCCCGACGATGTCGGAGTCACCCTGAATCCCGACGGGTCGGCGCACCACCCGGGCGGGTTCAAGGAGTCCGGCAGCACGTACACCGTGACGGGGGTCGGCGACATCGCGCCCCTGTCGGACGGCCAGCAGATCGAGAACACCCTCACCGGCGCGCTGACCGGGCTGATCGTGGTGATCGTGGTGGCGGTCATGTTCATCACCGCCGAATACCGGCGCGGCCTGATCCGCACCACCCTGCTCGCCGGGCCGCGGCGCGGACGGACGCTCGCGGCCAAGGCCCTCGCGATCGGCACGGTCACCTTCGTCACCGGACTGGCCGCCGCCACGGCCGCGGTCACGTTCGGCGGGCAGGTCCTGCGCGCCAACGGCAACTACATCCTCCCGGTGACCGCGTTCACCGAACTACGCGTCATCGTCGGCACGGCGGTGCTGTTCGCGGCCGCCGCCGTCCTCGCCCTCGCCGTGGGCACGCTGTTCCGGCGCAGCGTTCCCGCGGTCATCGCCGCCATCGTGGTGATCGTCGTCCCCTACATCCTCGCGACCGCCTCCGTCCTGCCCGCGAGCGCGGCGCAATGGCTGCTGCGGCTCACCCCGGCCGCCGGCTTCGCGATCCAGCAGAGCATTCCCGAGTACGCGCACGTGCTCGGCAACTACGCCCCGTCGGCCGGCTACTACCCGCTGGCACCCTGGGCCGGCCTCGCCGTGCTCTGCGGCTACGCCGCGCTCGCGCTCGGCCTGGCCGTCTTCCAACTCCGTCGGAGGGACGCATGAGACAACAGCTTTACGCGGAGTGGACGAAACTCCGTACCGTGGCGGGCACCGGCTGGCTGCTGCTCGGGCTCGTCACGCTCACCGTCACCGTGAGCGTCGTGGCCGCCGCCGCGGTGTCCTGCACGTCGGCCGGGTGTGACTACGACCCGGCCAAGATCAGTCTTTTCGGCGTCCAGGTGGGCCAGGCGATGGTCGCCATCCTGGCCGTACTGGCGATCAGCGGCGAGTACAGCACCGGCATGATCCGCACCACTCTGACGGCGAGGCCGCGCCGGGTCACCGTCCTGGCCGCCAAGGCGGCCGTCGTCACCGGGCTGACGCTGGCCGGGGGCAGCGTCGCCGTGCTCGCCTCGATGGCGGTCGGGCGGCGGGTCCTGCTCGACAACGGCTTCACCCGTGGTCCCGGCACTCCGATGCTGTCGCTGGCCGAGGGGCCCATGCTGCGCGCCGCTTTCGGCTCGGTCCTCTACCTCGCGCTGATCGCCCTGCTCAGCCTCGGCGTCGCCGCCGCCGTACGGGACTCGGCGACGGCGATCGGAGCCGTGCTCGGCCTGCTCTATGTCCTGTCGATCCTGCCCTTCATGATCGCCGACCCGGCCTGGCAGAAGCTCCTCTGGCAGCTCTCGCCGATGAACGCCGGGCTCGCCATCCAGGCCACCACCCACCTGTCCACCCTGCCCCTCAGCCCATGGGCGGGGCTCGGCGTACTCGCCGCATGGGCCGCCGCCGCGCTCCTGGGCGGCGGGTTGCTGCTGCGGCTGCGCGACGCGTGACCTACTGATCGGCGGCGCCCGGCAAGGTCACGCGCGGGAACTTGCCAGGGTAGCGAGCCAGCTTCCGGCTCTGCCCAGTGCGGACGTCCACGGCATAGGTGATCATGAAACCCTTGTCGGAAAAGGCGATGGTGACCTCGGATCCGCTCTCCCAGATCGAGGTGCCGGCGAGGCCGCCGTTCTTCGGCAGGCCACGGATGGCCACCTTCCGCAGGGTCCGCCCGCTCTTGGCGTCGAGGAGGGTGAGCGTGCGCTTCTTCATGTCCCGATACTCCATGGCGGCCACCGTACGGCCGTCCGGGGCGAGCTCGCTGAACATGATGAACACGCCGCGGAAGCGCACCGGGGCGCCTCCACCGGTGACGGGCATCAGCCACAAGTCGGTCTTGATGTACCGGACCAGCTCGGCGACACCGTCCTTGATGCTGACCGCCTCGTACTTGCCGGGCACCGACACCGTCTTGCCCGTGCGGGTGTCGATCAGCAGTCCCGGGTCCTTGCTCCCCTCACGCGGGTCGAAGATCACGTAGCGGCCGTCGTCGGAGACCACGAACATGGAGCCGATGCCGATCCGTTCCTCCTTCACCGTGACCGGTGAGGTCACCTCGGATCCGGTCATCAGGTCGCGGACCACATGCGCCTGGGCTTGCCGGCTGTAGTAGGCGAGCATGCGCCCGTCCCGGCTGATCGCGACGGGCACGCGCCGCTGCTTGGTGGTGTTGACGAGCGCCTGCGGCACCCGGTAAGTCGTGCCGGCGCGGGTGACCACCCGCCACTCGACGGCACTGCAGTCGGCTTGCCGCTCCGCGGCGTCGAGCTTGCAGGGGGTCTGGTACGCGCTGCCGATCAACCCCACCTTGCCGTCGGGCAGATCGGGCACCGTGTCGGCGGCCCGCGGCGCTGCCGTGTGGTCGCCCCACGACCACGGCAGCGCCGCGGCGGTGGTCCCCACGCCCAGCAGCACCACTGCGGCGACTGCGGCCACTGTCCGGTTGGTGCGCCGCCTGCGCCGGTGGCCCGCGATGGCCACGTTCACCAGGCTCACCATGGGGGCCTCGTCGGCGAGGTCGTTCAGCGCCTCACGCAGCCTCGTCATCGGATCACTTCCTCGATCTCGGAATCGGACAGCAGGTGCGCCAGCTCGGGCGCGACCATGCGCAGACGGGCCAGCGCGTGATGGACCTGGCTTTTCACGGTGCCGACCGCGCAGCCGAGCACCTCGGCCGTCTGCGCCTCGGTGAGGTCCTCCCAGAAACGCAGCACGACCACGGCACGCTGCTTGGGTGTCAACTTGGCCAGCGCCTGGCGCAGCACGATCCGGTCGAGCGCGCCTCCGTCATAGGAGGCGCCGCGTTCGGGCGGGTCGGCGCTCGGTGACTCCGGACGGGGGCGGCGTCTCCAGGAGATGTACTGGTTGACCAGCGCCTTGCGCGTGTACGCCTCCGGGTTGCCGCCTTTGGACAGCTTGGGCCACTGCCCGACAACCTTGATGAGGACGCTCTGCAGCAGGTCCTCGGCGAGGTGGGCGTCTCCCGTGAGCAGGTACGCGTTCCGCATCAGCGCTTGCTGGCGGGCGAGCACGAACTCGCGGAAGCCGTCGTGACGATCCAATGTGATCTCCTCTCGCCCGTTGAACGCCACTCGTCGCGCGAAAGGTTGCAGTCCCTCCTGAACTTCTCGTCAGACCGCAGATGGAACGGGATGGCACGCCTACCGGGTGTAGGCCCATCGATTTCTGAGGAGTCAGTCGTGTCCATCCCGTTGTCCACGCGCGTGGGCGGTGCCCTCCTGGCCGCCGCGTTGCTCGCCGCCCCATCCCTCACCCCCGCCCAGGCCGCCGCCGGCCCGGTCTTGCCGCCGTCCGGCGGCGTGCTCTACGTCACGAACGCGGGCTCCGGCGATGTCTCCTCCCTGGCGATCGGCCCGAGGGGCACCCTCAGGCTCCTCGGCAAGCCGGTGCCCACCGGCGGCGAGACCCCCCGGGGCATCGCCCTCACTCCGGACGGGGCCACCGCGTACGTCGTCAACAGCGACTCCGACACGCTTTCGGTGTTCCGGGTGGGGGCGCAGGGCGCGCTCCAGCCGGACCCGCGGATCGTCAAGACCGGCGACGAGCCGTGGGGGGCGACCATCTCCCCGAACGGGCGCACCCTGTACGTGACCAACACCGGCGTCGGCGACGCGACGATCTCGGCGTACCGGATCGGCCCGGACGGGACGCCCACCAGAATCGGCGACTTCAAGACCACCTCGGACCATCCCAAGCAGACGGTGCTGTCCCCGGACGGGCGCTTCCTCTACCTCTCCTACGCCGACACGGACGAGACCGCCGACAGCCCGCCACGGGTCGTCACCAGATTCGCCGTACGCGCGGACGGCACGCTCGGACCCGCGCAGGACGTGGCGAAGGTCGGGCCGGCCAACTTCGGGATCGCGATCAGCCCCAACGGTGCCTTCGTGTACGTGACCTCGGTGGAGCCGCAGCACGTGTGGGGGTTCCGGCGCGGCGTGGACGGCTCGCTGACCCCCGTGCCCGGATCGCCGTTCCCCGCGGCCGAATTCCCGGTCGGTCTCAAGGTCACGCCCGACGGGCAGCACCTGTACGTCGCCGGCCAAGACTCCGACACCGACTCGCCCCCCGGCGGCCTGCTCGGCTTCACGATCCTCGCGGACGGCTCGCTCCGGCCGACCGCCGACTCCCCGGCCCCCACTCCCGACCACGCCGAGGTCGCGGCGGTCGCGATCACCCTGGACGGCCGGGACGTCTTCGCCGCCGTCCGGGACACCAACCAGGTGGCCGCGTTCGAGATCGGATCCGGCGGCACACTGAAGGAGGCCCCGAACTCACCGTTCGCCACGGGAGGGCTGAGCCCGCGGAGCCAGTCCATCGCCGTACGCCCGGTCCCCGCGACCCCACGGTAAGGAGAGGCGCGGGCGACCCGAGGGGCATCAAGACGCCTGCCGGGCCGCCCGCCACTCCGGCGCGAGCACCGACCAGACCTCGACGTCGTTCCGCTTCCCCCGGTGCCAGTAGCTCTCCCGCAGCACGCCGTCCTTGGTCATCCCGAGCCGCCGGGCCACCGCGATGCTGGCCGCGTTCGCCGCCGAGACCTGCCACTCCACGCGGTGGATGCCCCGCTCCTCGACGGCCCAGTCGATGATCACGCGGATGGCCCTGGTCACCAGGCCCTTGCCCGCGGCCGACGGCTCCAGCCAGCAGCCCGCCTCCGCGGTGCCGTGGCCGAGGTCCATCGTCCGGAAGATGACTCCGCCGACCAGCGTGCCGTCCGTCCAGATGCCGTGGATCCGCCCGGTGTCGGTCGCGGCCTTCTCCGCGTACGCCCGCAGGAACGAGCGGCTCGACTCCAGGTCCGTGACCGCGTCCGGCATGGCGACGTACTGCCCGATGAACTCCCGTCCCCGATCTATGTGGGCCAGGAACTCCTCGGCCTGCCACGGCTCCAGCGGCCGCAGCTCCGCACCGTCGTCACCCAGGGATATCGCGTACATTTCCCTCTTCCATCGTCTAAACCATCACATACCGCCAACGGATCTTCTCACGGGTAGCCGGCGCCTCATCTGGGCGGTGGTCGCGTGCCAGATGCCGGAGGCGGGATCGATGACGGCGAAATGGTCGCCTCGCTGCTCGACATGGACCAGCTCGTCGCCGGCCCGCTGCCCCCTGGCGGCGTAGCGGCGGTTGAAGTCGACGAGGTCGAGGTCGTCGTCCAGCCCTTGCACGATCAACTGCGGCACGCCCAGCGGGAGCCGGGTCAGCGGGTCGGCGGCCGCGTACACCTCGGGAATCTCCTCCGGAGCGCCGCCCAGGGCGGCCGGGACGGCGCCCGAGCTGATCCGCCGCCGGGCGCCTTCGCCGAGGTCCAGCACCCCGGCCAGCGAGACTGCCAGCGCGACCCCGGCCACGTCGGCGGCCAGCCGCAGGGCGAGCTGGCCGCCCGCCGAGTGGCCGATCACCGCGGTCCGGCCGAGGTCGAGCGGGTGCTCGCGGGCCGCGGTGGCCAGCGCGGCGAATCCGGCGGCGACGTCCGAGGTGGTGGCGTCCCAGCCGTGCCGGTCCGGGCGGCGGTATTCGAGGTTCCAGGCGGCGTAGCCATGCCCGGCCAGATCGATGCTCAGCGCGTCCATCAGGTCGGCGCCCCAGATCGAGCGCCAGTATCCGCCGTGCAGCAGAACGGCGACCGGCAGCGGCCGGGCGTCGTGATCGGGGGGCAGGCGGAGCTCGGCCCACTGGTCGGCGTGCGGGCCGTAGGGGATCCGGCGCGTCGGGTGGCGCAGCCGGTGCACGGCGTGCCGGATCGCCCAGGTCAGTCCCCCTATGCCGCGGCCGAAGAGGTGAGCGGAGCCGGCGGCGACCTCGGCCGGCCCGGTGTCGGTCACGTCGTACCACACCGTCCGGGAAGCGTGGGCTCCGGGCCGCGTGAGCATCGACCGGAGCGCAGGGCCGGCTCCCGGCAGCACCACGAACGCGCGGGTGTCGTCACGCCCGCCGTCGAGGAGCAGGCTCGCCAGTGCCTCGCCGTCGGCGGCGGCCTCCAGGCGGCCGGGCAGCCCGAGCGCGTCGCATTCGGTCGCCACGATCTGCCGGAGCAGCGCCGGGTCGGCGACGAGCCGCGGGCCGGTGACGACCACGAGACGAAGGTCCGTCACGGTTTCTCCAGACAAGGGCGAGGAAGCGCGGCAGGTTGCCGGACACCAGTCTGCCGCGCTGCTCGGCCGTACGCACGACGCGCCCGTTCAGGACCAGAGGTAGCTGAGCCTGACCCGCAGCGGCCCGTTGAACTCGATGGTGACCCGGGTGTCGACGCCGTTCTCGAAGGCGCGGACGTTGTGCACGGTCATCCGGGCGCCGCCGATGAAGGGGTGGCCGTTGGCGTCGACCTCCGTGATCGAGACGGTGACCGGGGTGAACGGCGTGACACCGGACAGCGCGGCGCGGAGGATGACCTCTCCGCCGGCGTTGAAGTGGACGTTCCGGGCGTTGACCTGGTCGGTGGCGGGCGGGTCGGTGTCGGCTTCGATGGTGGGAATGACGCCGACGGCTTCCGTGGACATGGGGGGTCCTTTCGCTGGCTCCCTCCCATCGTCGGTAGCCGCCTGGTCTTCCACATCCCCCCTGATCTGGGGGGTCAGTGGCGGCGCGGGTGCTGATGGATCTGCCGCAGTTCCAGCGGTGCGGGCGGCGCCAGGGGTTCGGCGTGGTCGGCCCGGAAGGACTGCAGGAGGTAGGTGACCAGGCGCCGGGACGCGGCCGGCGAGACCTGCTGGGACCCTTCGACGACGCCGCAGTTGGCCAGGAGCAGGAGAGTGATGTCGCTGGGGTCGAAGTCGTCGCGCAACTGCCCGGCGGCCTTGGCCCGCCGTACCAGCTCGGCGATGCCGTTCTCGGCGCGGGTGCGTTCGCGGTCGTAGTCGATGGCGTCGGGGAACTGGGAGAGGAACGCGCCGGTGAAGCCCCGGTCGGTGGCCTGCATGGCGCACACCCTCTCGATGACGGAGCAGAAGCCGCGCCAGGGATCGGGGTCCGCCAGCGCCTCGTCGAGGATCGCGACGCAGTGGGCGAACTGTTCGGCGAAGGCTTCGTTGATGAGCACGGCGCGGGTGGGGAAGTGCCGGTAAAGGGTGGCCGCGCCGACGCCGGCCCGGCGGGCGATCGTGGTGACGGGCACGTCGATTCCGCGGGTGGCGTATGCCTCGCGGGCGGCTCGCAGGATGCGCTCGCGATTGTGCCGGGCGTCGGCACGCATGGCTTCAGGGGGTTTTTGAGAGGTCTGAGCAGGCATATCTCTCACTTTACCGTAAATGGAATGTGTCATCCGTTTAACGCCTTAGCGTGGGCGAGCAAGCGGAACATCCCTCCGCTCGCGGCTCCGGTGACAGAACAGGACGAGATCGTGAACGAGATGCGCGCGGCCCTCTACGACCGGTACGGGCCCCCGGAGGTGCTGTACGAGGGCAAGGTCCCCGTGCCGGCCGTCAAGCCCGACCAGGTGCTGGTCCGCGTCCACGCGGCCAGCGTCAACGGCGGCGAGCTGTACGGCCGGGCCGGGCGGTTGCGGTTGGTGACCGGGCGCCGCTTCCCCCAGCGCGCCGGGATCGACTTCGCCGGCGAGATCGCCGAGGTCGGCTCCTCGGTGACCGGATCGCGGGAAGGAGAACGGGTGTGGGGGGCCTTGCCGAGGCGGTTCGGCAGCGCGGCGGAGTACGTGGCCGTCCACCCACGGCAGATCTCCCTCGCCCCCGCCAACCTCACCCCGGTGCAGGCCGTCTCCCTCCCGGCGGGCGGAACGACCGCGATCACGGCCCTGCGCGTCAAAGCCCGGCTCAAGCCCGGCGAACGCCTGCTGGTACGCGGCGCCAGCGGCGGGGTCGGCAGCGTCGCGGTCCAGGTCGGCAAGATCCTCGGCGCTCACGTCACCGCTCTCGCGGGGTCGAGGAACCTGGACTTCGTCCGCGACCTGGGTGCCGACGAGGTTCTCGACTACCGGACGGCCCACCCGTCGGAGCTGGGCCGCTTCGACGTCATCATGGACACCGTCGGCACCCAGCACTCCGTCTACCGCGGGCTGCTGGCCCCGGGCGGCCGCATGGTGGCCATCGCCTTCGATGTGGAGCACACCGTCGCCAGCCTCTCCTACATCCTCGCTTCGACCGTCCACGGCTCCCGGCGCGTGCGGTTCTTCAGCGGCAACCCCCGGCGCGAGCTGTTCGCCGAGCTGACCCGGTACGCGGAGAACGGCGACCTCCGCCCCGTCGTCGACACCGTCCACCCCCTCGCCGACATCGCCGCGGCCCACCGCGCCCTGGAGGCTGGGGGCGTACGCGGAAAGCACATCATCCAGATCGTGTGACAGGACTTGGGACCAATGGCACCCGAATTCGGGACTTCGTCCTCCGGTGGCCGGGTGCCCGCTCCGCGAGCCTGGAGGTGGAGAGCGAGCTCGCGAAGGGAGCCAGGCGATGAACGGACGGATCGCGGTCGGGGTGGACGGCTCCGCGCCCGCGACGGCGGCGGCGGAGTGGGCCGCCGTCGACGCGCGGCGCAGGGGGCTGGACCTGCGCATCGTGCACATCTGTGAGCAGTGGCCGCACGGGGTCGGCGACTTCAGCACGGAGTACTGCGCGGGCGCGCTGGAGGCCGCCGCCGATCGGGCGCGCGAGCTGGCCGGTGAGGTCGAGGTGACGACGGACCTGCGCGCGGGGAACGTGATCGAGGAGTTGATCGCCGAGTCCGCGTCGGCTGACAGCCTGGTGCTGGGCAGCCGGGGGCTCGGCGGTTTCGAGGGTATGGTGCTCGGCTCGGTCAGCACGGCCGTCGCGGGCCATGCGCGGGGTCCGGTGGTGATCGTACGCGGGGGCAGGCGGGAAGAGCACGGCCGGATCGTCGTCGGCTACGACGGGTCGGAGCATTCCGAGGCGGCCATGGAGTACGCCATCGAGCAGGCCCGCGCGTCCCATGCGCGGTTGCACGTCCTGTACGCCTGGCAACTGCCGGTCTTCGCGCCGTACGCGGCCGCCTACAACAGCCTGCTGGAGACGGCCTTCCAGCACGAGGTCCGGGTGGCGGCCGAGCGGGTGGTGCCCTGGCGGGAGAAGAACCCGGACGTCGAGATCACCGATGAGCAACTGTGCGAGCACCCGGCCGGCGCCCTGATCAGGGCCGCGACCACGGCCGACCTGGTCGTGGTCGGGTCGCGGGGGCTGGGCGGCTTCGCCTCGGCGGTGCTGGGCTCGGTCAGTCGCGCCGTGCTGCACCATGTGACCTGCCCGGTCGCGGTGGTACGGCGCCGTCAGGAGGGGCCATGAACCTGAGCGTCGAGTCGCTGACCGCCGAGCTGGTGATGAGCCGCATCCTGGTGGCGGTCAAGTCGGATGAGTCGCCGCTGATGGCCTGGGAACTGATGCGCCGCGCCGGCGTCCGCCATCTGCCGGTGGTCGAGGGGCAGCACGTCCTGGGCATCCTGTCGCGCGAGCAGCTCGCGGCGTCCTGGTCGGGCGGTCCGCAGGAACAGTCGAACCGCCAGGTGGGCGAGCTGCTGGCCGGCGAACGCAGGCCGCGCGTGCAGCCCGGCGACCTGCTGACCCGGGTCGCGGCCGTCATGACCGACGCCGGCTGTGACGCCGTCCCTGTGGTGTCGGACCGGGGACTGGTCGGGATGATCACCGCTTGCGATGTCGTGTCGGCGGTGGCGGGCCGTACCCGGCAGGTGAAGGAGCACGGCGAGGTGGTGACCGGCATGTTCCACCTCGAGCCCGTCATACCGGCACGCTAGTGAGGTCGGTGCGTCGCTGCGACGTGCCCGGTCAGCCGTTCCCAGTTGCCGGACCCGATCGCGGCCTTCTCCTCCTCGGTGAACGGCGCTCGCTCGAGGAACGACCGCGCGACCCCGCCGCTGGTGTCGAGGTACGGGAAGCCGCCGGGCCGCGTCCCATAGGTGTAGGGGTAGTCGGTGGAGTACAGCATGCGCTCGGTCCCGACGACCTCCGCGGTCCACCGCAGGTAGCGCTCGCTCACCGTGCCGCTGCCAGCCACCCAGAAGTTCTGCCGGAAGTAGTCGGCGAGGGGCCGCTCCAGCTTCGCGTCGGGTGCCAGGATGCCCGTGTGGTCGAGGTAGAAGAGGATGACCTCGCCCCAGTGCCCGGCGATCACCTGGAGCTCGGGGTGGCGGTCGAACACCCCG
Source organism: Nonomuraea sp. NPDC049141 (assembly GCF_040648415.1). NCBI lineage: Bacteria > Bacillati > Actinomycetota > Actinomycetes > Streptosporangiales > Streptosporangiaceae > Nonomuraea > Nonomuraea sp. NPDC049141. The sequence goes on along the minus strand of NZ_JBEZDR010000006.1, from coordinate 156,787 downwards.
GAGAAGATCATCCGTAGGTACTGAACGCCCAGGTCGTAGTACCAGCCCAGCCCCGCGGTGGCCAGCCCCATGCCAACACTGCCCAACCCCGAGTAGTACGCGTCCAGGACGGGCTGCGCGGGGGTCTGCGGGTGGAAGTGCAGGGGCACCCGGAGTCGCGCGGCGGCCGCGTAGAGGTCGTCGAACTCCGGCGCGTCGGCCAGTTTGTCCCCGGTGCGCCCGTACAGCATCGCGCCGCGGAAGCCGAGCCGCGTGACCGCGCGTTCCAGCTCCTCGACGGCGGCTTCGGGGGCCGGCGTCGGGATGGCCGCGAGCGCCTGGAACCGCTCCGGGTTGCCGGCGACGACCTCGGCGAGCGCGTCGTTCGCCTCGCGCGCGACGCTCACGGCGTCCGCCGCCGCGAGGTTCTGCACGCCCGGTGTGGCCAGGGACAGCACCGCGACGTCCACGCCCTGATCGTCCATGTCGGCCAGGCGCAGATCGGAGACGTCGCGCAGCCGCCGCGCGATCGGGTCGTCGCCGAAGCCGCGCTGGGGGATCTGCGGCAGCCCCGCCCGCTTCCAGGCGTCGAGCACTACCGGCAGGACGACGTGTTCCTCAAGTCCGACGATTCGCATGTCCTACTCCTTCTGAATGGCGTTTCCAGTGGAAACGTCTGAACGGTATCACTGATACTAGCGACAGTACAGCGATGGCCGTATCATTGATTCATGGCTCCAGGGGTGAAGGACGAAGCGGCTTCGGTCGGCGGGCGCGAGCTCATCCGCCGGCGCGTGATCGAGGCGGCCGCGGACCTGCTCGCGCGTGAGGGCCGCGACGCGGTCACCACCCGCGCGGTCGCGGCGGCGGCCGGGTTGCAGCCCCCGGCGATCTATCGCCACTTCGCCGACATGGACGCGCTGCTCGAAGCGGTGGCCGAGCACGGTTACGCCACGTTCCTGGCGGCCAAACGCGTCGATCCCCACCCGGCCGACCCGATCGAGGATCTGCGCGCGGGCTGGGACCTCGCCGTCGAGTTCGGCCTCGCCAACCCCGCGCTGTACGTGCTGATGTACGGCGAGCCCCGACGTGGCACGACGTCGGCCGCCTTCCAGGCCGGCATGGAGATTCTGCTGGGGCGCATCCGGCGCCTCGCCGCCGGCGGCTGGCTGCGCGTCGACGAACGGCTCGCGGCCGCCCTCATCCACGCGACGGCGCGCGGCGCCGTGCTCACCTGGCTGTCGCTGCCCGCCGATCAACGCGATCCGGCTCTGCTGACCGCCATGCGGGAGTCGATGGTCACCGCCGTCACCAACGAGAAGCCCGCCGTGCAGGACGCGGGCCCGGCCGGCGCGGCCCGGGCCTTGCGTGCCGCACTGCCCGAGCAGACCACGCTGAGCGGCGCTGAGCGGCACCTCCTCGGCGAATGGCTCGACCGCCTGGCCGCCGACGGGTAGCTCGTGTCCGCGCGCGTGCGCTAGAGGTTCAGAGCAGCCGTCTCTGTACGACGTCGGCCATGACCGTGGTCACGACCTTGTCGACGGCTCCGGCCTCCGGCGGGGTGCCTTCCCGGCCGGCGAACAGCAGGTGCCCGGCCCCGATCAGCGTGAGCGCGAGCGTGTCGACGTCGGCATCGGCTGCGATACGGCCCATGGCCCGCTCGATGGTGAGATAGGAGGCGATCATGGTCGTGGCCTCCGTCAGTACGGGGACGCCGGTCGGCGTGGTCTGGCGCAGCCGGGCGCGCAGGTCGTCCCGGAAGGTGATGAGGCCGACGATCGCCACGGCGACCGACCCGAACAGGTCCGTCAGCGCGCCGGTGAGGTTGCCGGCGACGGTGCCGGTCCCGGCCGACTCGCGCAGGGCGGCGGCCTGGGCGCCGATCCGGCCGATGCGGTCCAGCACGAGCTCGGCCAGGAAGGCGTCGAAGTCGGCGAAGTGCCGGTGCAGAACCCCCTTGGCGCAGCCCGCCTCCGTGGTGACCGCCCGGCTGGTCAGCGCGTTCGGGCCGTCCCGCAGCAGGACGCGTTCGGCGGCGTCGAACAGCTGCTCGCGCGCGTCGCGCATGGCCACTCCTGTCGGCATACCGAAGATCCCTCCATGTCTCGCCGAGCCCGCCCGTTGACGAGTGGGCATGTGCCCACTATGGTGGGCGCATGCCCACTATACCTTCGGAGCAATCGCATCCGCCCAGGCACGAGCCTCATCGACACCGACAGGTAGCCGAGTCGTACGGCGCGGACACCGAACGCTACGACCGGACCCGCCCCCGCTACCCCGACGCCATGGTGGAGCGGATCGTCGCCGCCACCCCCGGGCCCGACGTTGTCGACGTCGGCTGCGGCACGGGCATAGCGGCCCGGCAGTTCCAGGCGGCCGGCTGCACGGTCCTCGGCGTCGAGCCCGACGCGCGGATGGCCGAGTTCGCGCGGCGCGGCGGACTCGAGGTCGAGGTGGCGACGTTCGAAGCCTGGGACCCCGCCGGCCGGACCTTCGACGCGGTCATCGCCGGGACGGCATGGCACTGGGTGGACCCGGTCGCGGGCACGGCCAAGGCCGCGCAGGTGCTGCGGCCCGGCGGCCGGCTCGCGGTGTTCTGGCACGTGTTCCAGCTTCCGTCCGACGTGATCGACGCCTTCGCCACGGTCTTCCAGCGGGTGGCGCCCGACTCGCCGTTCAACGCCCAGTCGATGAAGCCGGCCCTGGAGCTGTACCAGACGATGTTCGACAAGCCCGCCGACGCGATCCGGGAGGTGGGCGGGTTCGGCGAGCCGGAGCAGTGGCGGTTCGACTGGGAGCACACCTACGCCCGGGACGCGTGGCTGGACCAGATGCCCACCCAGGGCCCCCTCACCCAGCTCCCGCCGGACAAGCTGGCGGAGGTGCTGGACGGCGTCGGAGCGGCCATCGACGCGATGGGCGGCAGCTTCACGATGCCCTACATCACGGTGGCGGTCACCGCAGTGCGTACCGACTCGCCCTGAGTCGCCGCCGGCCAAGCACGAACGGGTGGCCACGGGTCTTTCGCGTGGTCACCCGACCACCTTGTCCAGGAACCCGGCCAGGTTGGCCGCGGTCCGCTCGATCTGCTCCGCCAGCGTGAGCGACTCGTGCAGCCGCCCGCCGGGCCCGACCTCCTTCTTCCCGCGCAGATAGAGCGAGCAGGCCAGATCGGTGCAGATGTAGGCGCCCACCGAGTTGCCCTGCTGCCCGGTCCGCCCCGCTCTGCGCGCGGTCATCAGCGAGACGCCGTCTCCCGTGTGCATGGTCAGGCAGAACGAGCACATGCTGCGCCGTACATGCCCGGCATGCGGCGCGGCCCGGCGCAGCGCCACCCCCACGAACCCGTCGCCGGACTCGGCGACCAGATAGGCCCGCTCCGGCGAGGCGGGGTCCCGCCAGCCGAGGAAGTCCAGGTCGTCCCACGGCCGCGCGGCCAGATCCCTGGGCACGGCCAGGCGCTTCGCCTCTCCCTTGGTGCAATTGACCAGTGACGCGCGGATGTCACGCTCGGAAACCACTCTCATAGGTGGGGAAGCTAGCTTCCCTAGGAGTATTATGCAAATACTTAATACCTCTAGGCAAGCGAGAAGGGCGGCCCATGCCACGTGCGGGGTTGACCGCCGAACGCCTGACCCAGGCGGCGGCGGAACTGGCCGACGAGGTCGGCTTCGAGAACGTGACCGTCTCGGCGCTCGCGCGCAGATTCGGCGTCACGGACCCGAGCCTGTACTCCCACATCAAGAACGCGCGGGACCTGAGGGTACGGGTGGCGGCACTGGCCCTGACGGAGCTCGCCGACCGGGCCGCCGCCGCGCTGGCCGGCCGCGCGGGCAAGGACGCGCTGAAAGCCTTCGCGGGCGCGTACCGGGACTATGCGAAGGAGCATCCGGGCAGGTACGCCGCGGCGCAGATCGAACTCGACCCGGAGACGGCGGCCGGCGACGCCGCGCGCCGGCACGCGGAGATGACGCGGGCGATACTGCGCGCCTACGAGCTCCAGGAGCCCGACCAGACAGACGCGGTACGGTTGCTGGGCAGCACGTTCCACGGGTACGTGAGCCTGGAGCGGTCGGGCGGGTTCAGCCACCACCCGCGCGACGTGGACGCCTCGTGGTCCAGAGCCCTGGACGCCCTCGACTCCGTTCTCAGAAACTGGCCGCCGGCTGACGTGTGAGCGTGTTTCAGAGCTGGGCGGCGAGGTGGGTCAGTGTCGCGCCGAGGGGTGCGTCCAGGGTGAGCACGGCTGCGGCGTCACCGCCGGTCGGCCCCTGGTTCACGATGGCGATCGGGATGCCGAGCGCGGCGGCCTTGGTGACGAACCGCAGGCCGGATCGGACCGTCAGCGACGACCCGAGGATCAGCAGCGCCCGCGCCGCCGCGACGAGCGCGAAGCACTCGTCCACCCGTGCCCTGGGCACGTTCTCGCCGAAGAACACCACGTCGGGCTTGAGCAGCCCCCCGCACGTCGCGCAGTCCACCACCCGGAACCTCTCGACCTGCTCGTCGTCGAGCACGGCGTCACCGTCGGGATTGATGCGGGCCTGGCCTTGCCCGCTGGCCTCCCAGCCGGGATTGGCCGAGCGCAGGCGGTCCTCCAGCTCCGTACGGGAGGTCCGCTCCCGGCAGGTCAGGCACACGACCCGGTCGAGCCCGCCGTGCAACTCGATCACCCGTCGCGCGCCGGCCGCCTGGTGCAGGCCGTCCACGTTCTGCGTGACAATCCCTTCGATGAGCCCGCGCCGCTCCAGCTCGGCCACCGCCCGATGCCCCGCGTTGGGCGCGGCCAGGCCGATCTGCCGCCACCCGACGTGACTGCGCGCCCAGTAGCGCTGTCGCGCCGCCGCGCTGCCGACGAACCGCTGGTACGTCATGGGCTCCGCCCGCCGGGCCCGGCCTGTCGGCCCCCGGTAGTCAGGGATCCCCGACTCCGTCGACAACCCCGCTCCGCTGAGCACCGCCACGCCGCCCCCGGCCACCAACTCGGCCAGCGACGCGAGCGGAGAACGGCCGAGCACGCTCCTGGTTTCGGTCACAGCACCATGGTGCCCGACGCGCCACGATGCCCGAGTATGAGCCTGCCTCGGTGGATGAAATTCCACAGAAATGGCCTTCTGCTGTATAGAGTCACACCGTGTTCACGCTCCAATCCCTGGTCGATCGCTCCGCGCTCGAACTCGGCGTGCTGGTGCCGGGCCGTCCGGGCGCGCTGGACGAGCCCCTCGCCTGGGTGCACAACACCGAGCTGCCCGACCCGTCGGCTTACGTACGCGAAGGCGAGCTCGTGCTGACGAACGGCGTGTGGCTCGACCGGGTGGATCCGGCGCGGTTCGTCCGCCAGGTCAAGAAGGCCGGAGCGGGCGGCATCGTGTTCGGCCTGCGTGCCGAGCTGCCCGCCACTCCGCCCGCGCTGGTCGAGGCCTGTCGCGACGAGGAGCTGCCGCTGCTGGAGATCTCCATCGCGGTGCCGTTCACGGCGGTCTCGGAGGCGGTCGCCGACATGCTGGCCGACGAGCGCAAGCAGTCGCTGGTCGGCATGGTGCGCCGGGGAGACGCCCTGGCCACGGCGATCTCCCGGGGCGCCGGCGCCTCCGGCGTGCTCGACGTCGTGCGGCGCGAGCACGACCTGCCGCTCGCGGTGGTCGACAGGATGGCCCGCTCGCTCGCGGCGGCCGGCGTCGACCTCGGGGCGGACCAGTTGCACGCCGTGGCCGCGGGGCTGGCCAGGCATCCGCCTGCCCTGGAGGTGGATCTGGGGGACGCAGGACGCGTGGCGCTGTTCCCGGTGGGCGCCGTCGGCGACATCGACGCGGCCCTCATCTGCCTGCGTCCCTTGCGCGAGCTCGCGGCGGCCGAGCGGGAGGCGCTGGAGCAGACGGCCCGGTTCCTGAGCCTGGAGGTCGCCAAGCAGCAGGCGGTCCAGGCGATCGAGATGCGCTTCGCGAGCGAGCTCCTGGAGATGATCCTGTCGGGCGGCCGGCGCGCCACGGAGGTGCCCGGCCGGCTGCGCGCCTTCGGCGTCGATCCGGGCGGCCCGCTGGCCGTGTGCGCCGTGGCGTTCACCCAGGGGGAGGCCGCCACGATGCACGGGCTCGCCGAGGTGATCGGGGAGTTCTTCGCGGCCGAAGGCGTGCCGGCGGTCGTCGCCGGCGGCACACAGGACGTCGTCGCCGTGCTGCCCTGGCGCCATCCCGAGCGCGAGCTGCCGCTGCTCGCCCAGCGCCTGGTGCGCGGCGTCGAGCGGCGCTTCCCCGGCCGCCGCCCGGTCGCGGGGCTGAGCGGCCTCGCCTCCCAGGCGGCCGAGCTGCGACCCCGGCTCCTGCAGTCCAGGGAGGCCTGCCGCGTGCTGCGGCGGACCTCGACGGGACCTTCCGTACGGGCCTTCGCCGAGCTGGGGACGCATCGGCTGCTCCTCGGATCGCTCGACGCGGAGACCTTGCACCAGTTCTCCGGCGAACTCCTCGGGCCGATGAAGGACCATGACGTGCGGCGGGGCGGTGAACTCGAGCTGACGCTACGGACGTTCCTCGATCACGATGGGCAGTGGGGGGCGACAGCCGGCGCGCTGCACGTCCACGTCAACACGCTGCGCAACCGGCTGGCCAAGATCACCGAGCTCACCGGCCGGGACGTGGGCCGCACCGAGGACCGGGTGGACCTGTTCCTGGCGCTGACCATCGACGCGATGGACTGAGCTCAGGGCGCCGTGCTCAAGCGGTCACCCTGGTGCCCTGCCGCCACTGGCGGGCGTTGCTCAGCGTCGCCATCGGCTGGAGCATCTGGTGGTCAAAGGGTGTCATGGGCAGCCCTTGGGCCAGGCGCCGCGGGAAGTCCGGGTTGGCGAGTGCGCCCCGGCCGACGGCCAGTACGTCGGCGTGGCCGTCCTCCAGCACAGTGGCCGCCCGGGTCGTGTCGTGCATGCCGCCGTTGGCCAGCACGGGCAGCCTGGTGACCTTCCGGGCCAGGCCTGTGATCGTCATCCCGCCGTCCAGGGTCGCCGTCTCCACCCAGTCCCGGCCTTCGCTGGCGATGTGCAGGTAGCTCGCGCCTGCCTCGGCGAGCGCGGCGAAGATGGTCTCCGCGTCCCTGGAGCCGCCCGCCCATCGGTGCGTGAAGTCGTTGACCTTGCCCTGCGACAGCCGGATGCCCACGCAGAAGTCCGGGCCGAGCTCCGCGCGGATGGCGGAGACGATCTCCGCCGCCAGCCGCACCCGGTGGGCGACCGGGCCGCCGTAGCGGTCGTCACGCCTGTTGGTGTAGTCGGTCAGGAACTGGTCGACCAGGTAGCCGTTGGCGCCGTGCACCTCGACCCCGTCGAAGCCGGCCCGCCTGGCGCGGACGGCCGCGGCCACGAAGCCCCGCACCGCGCGGTCGATGTCGTCCTGGTCCATCGCCCGGGGCGTGGGCCACGGACCGTGCCCGCCGTATTCGGGCATCTTCTCACCGCGCGGCCGGACGGCCGACGGCGCGACGGTGTCGTCGCGGTAGTGGTTGCCCTGCGACAGCGCTCCCGCGTGCATGAGCTGGAGGACGAAGGCCGCGCCGGCCGCGTGCACCTGGCCGGCGATCTCCCGCCAGGCGGCCTCGTGGTCATCGGTGACGATGCCGGGCTGGTTGGCGTACCCCTGGCTGTGCCAGGTGTCGGTGTAGGTTCCCTCGGCCACGACGAGGGAGAAGCCACCGCGGGCGTACTCTGCGTAGTAGCCGGCCATCTCGTCGGTCGGTGTGCCGTCTGCGGTGGCGGACACCCTGGTCATGGGGGAGACCGCCAGCCGGTTGGCGAGGCTGAGATCGCCGATGCGCTCCGGGCGCAGAGCGGGGTGCGGGACGTCGTTCATTGTTCACTCGTTTCTGTTGGTGTATCCAGGTCGATCGCCAACGCCGTCGGGTGGTGCCCGTTGATCCCCACCAGGTCCTGCGGGCAGGCCGAGACCACGAGGACGCAGTCCATCGCCGCCTCGAATGTGATCGCGTCACCGGGACGGCTGATCGAGCTCAGCCAGCTCAGCCGGCCGTCGCCGGCCACCGGGATCCGCATGAACACGTTGACGGGCTGCGGGATGACCGGGACGGACAGGCCGAGCGCGGCCAGGCTCGCGCGCAGATTGTCCGCGCACGAGGCGTGGCCGGGCACGCCCAGGGCGCGATAGCGCTCCTGGTCGCAGGCCGCGATGAGCATGTCGTGACAGCCGGGGGAGGTGTCCTCCACCAGGGTGAGGATGGGCCTGCGCCGGGTGGTGACGAACTTCTCGCCGGCCACCGGGAACAGGCGGTTGGTCGCGGCCCGGGTGTGCGAGGCGCTGAGGTGCTCGTTGACGTCATCCGCGGCGACCGCGAACACGTCGCCGACCTGACCTCCGTCAAGGTCTGTGACGCGTACGCGGCGACCGGCGCCGACCCTTACCGCCCGCCCTTGGGTGGCGGGCACGATGACTCGCATGCCCACAGCCAACCAACCGGGACACGACCCGGACCATGGAGATTGCCACCGCATTCAGCGCTGCCGATAGAGGAATCTCCATCATGGAAGGTCCATGGCGAAGCGCCTTGCCACACTGACCGTTATGGGCTATCCGCGAGTTCGGTCACCGTGACGGCGCGCAACAGGTGCGGGCGCAGGAGTTCCGCCCGCTGCCTGCGCACACCGGCGGCGAGGGCCGCGTCGGTGAGCGCGGCGCCGATCCACTCGGCATCCACGCCCCGGCCGTCGCCCCGGCTGATCAGCGGCTCTCCACCGGCCCGGCTGCCGCACACCGCGCGCAACAGGTGGCGGACCTCTGGCGACACCGGGAACGCGACGATGCCGTCACGGCCGCCGCGCAAGGTGATCAGGGTGAGTCGGCCGTCGCTCGCCAGGGGGTGGACATCGTGGGCGGTCAACGCGGCCAGCGCCTCCACGGAGGTGCCGGTGGCCTCCAGCAGCGCGACGGCGAGAGCCTCGGCCCATCGGCCGTCGTCGGCCAGCCGCATGACCCCTTTCCGCAGCAGGCGCCGCTCGGCCGGGGTGGGCGGAGGCGTGCGGGTCACCTCGCGGCGGGGCCGCACCGCGCCGTATCGCCAGGCGAAGGTGTAGAAGGAGGCCAGCGTGGCGCGTCGCCTGATCACCGTCGCCCTGGCCAGGGGCTTGCCGGGCGTGCCCACGCCGGTGATGAGGGCGGCATAGCAGTACGCGTCCAACTGGGCGTCGGTGGCCGCGAGCAGTTCGAGAGCTGGTTCGGTCGCGTACAGCCAGCGCAGGAACGAGGCCAGGACCCGCAGCCGGGTCTGCCGCTGGGGAGCGGAGGAGTTGTCGCGCAGCCAGGCCGTCACCACCTGCCGCGTCAGCGGATCCAGCGCGTCCACGAGCTCGACGTCGGCTCCAGGGACGTCGCCCCCGTCACGGGGGCGCAGGCGCGGCCGCAATCCCGCGATCTGGCCGACGCTGGCCGGCTCTGGATCGCTCTCCGGCCACATGGGAGCGGAAGCGAGGGCGCCCCCGGACGTGTGGGGGACCCGCTTGGCGGTGTCCGCTTCGACCATGCTCAGCACGCGACCGACGCGGCGACCAGGGCGGCGTTGAACATCGCGGAGGCCCCACCGGCCGACCCGGAGGCGTGAAGGACGTGGCGGCCCATGCCTGACAGATCCATCATGATCTAGATGATCTCATGAAGCATCACCAACAATCCTCGCCACTGGAGTTGTCACCTTCATCGAGTACTTCAGCGCGGAATGACTTCCGCTGTTACTGCGCCCCTTGGCGGGCCGGGAGCTGTTCGGCGTGTTCGACGTGCTCAGGGGTGGGCTCCGGGCTGGAGCACTGTCCTTGGCAGTAGCCATTGGTCACGATGAGCCGCCCACGAGCCGGCGTGTAGGAAGCTTGGGAGGAGACGATCACGCCCTGGCAGGTCGGGCAGACGATCGGGTGGTTGGCGGTCATGAAAGCCCTTTCGGCACCATGGTAAGAGCGCTGAGTACGCGTCCCGGGGGGAGGCTTCTATCCTGGAAACGAGTGTTCACACGCTTCGCAGGACACATTGCGTGGGCCGCCGAGATTGTTGTCTCTCACGCACGGTGCGGGGATGCCACTTGGGCGCGAGACCGCTGAGCATATCTCGGGTACGCACCGGCGTGGTCAGGGGGATCGCCCGGATTCGAGGGCATCGGTCCGGCCCGTCTAGGCTGGCTGTCATGGCCACCGACGATCTGATGACCAGGGCGCTGGAAACGCTCGGGGACGACGGCCCGCTGTCGGTCGAGGCGATCCACCGCCTGGCCGATCTGGCCGACGCGCCCGAGTCGATGATGATCCACGAGGTCGCCGACCTCCTCGACGTCTCCCCTCACACGCTGCGCTACTACGAGCGGGCCGGGCTGGTCGAGGTGGCCCGCGACGGCAACGGTCATCGCGTCTACGACGCCGCGGCGGTGCGGCGCCTGGTGTTCCTCACCCGGATGCGGCTGTCCGGCATGCCGATGCGTGACCTGCAGCACTACGTCTCGCTCGTCGACGCCGGGGAGCGCACGGTGCCCGAGCGGCTCGACATGCTGCTCGAACATCGCGACACCATCCGCCGCCGGATCCGTGAGCTGACCCTTTCCCTCGCGGCGACGGAGTACAAGATCGCCACGTACGGAGGCTCGACCGGATCGAACGTCCGGCACACCGCCGCCGGCATCGACCGCACGACGCTGCCGCACCAGCCGACGCGCCGGGCACTACCGGCGGAATGAGGGACACCGGAAGCCTCAGGCAGGTCAGGCGCGCATGTTCGCGCCGCCGTCGATGGCCCACACCTGGCCGTTGATCCATTCGGCGTCGTCGGACAGCAGGAAGGTCACGACCGCGGCCAGGTCGCTCGGGCGGCCCAGCCGGGTGGTGGGGACGTGCTCCAGGAACATCTTCTGGAGCTGGACATCGTTCTGCGCCTCCTGCGTCTCGCCCATGACCAGGCCGGGCATCACTCCGTTGCAGCGCACGCCCTTGGGGCCGAAGCTGCCCGCGATGTGCCGGGTGAGCGCGTTGACCGCCGACTTCGATGCCCCGTAGGCCGGGCGCTTGCGGTCGCTGGCGCTCACCGCGGCGCCCGAGGAGCAGTTGACGATGCTGCCGCCGCCGCCCGCCAGCAGGTGCGGCAGGACGGCGCGGGCCGTACGGACATAACCCAGGACGTTGACGTCCAGAGTCCGCTCCCACACATCCAGGTCGGTGTCGAGCAGCGACCTGTCGCGCCCGAGGTTGCCCGGCGACAGGTCCGCGCCGACGTTGAACAGGCCGTGTACAGTGCCGAACTCCTCGACGGTCCTGGCGACCATCGCGTTGACGGAGTCCTCGTCGGCGAGGTCGAAGCGGAGCGCGATCGCCGAACCGCCGGCCTCGGTGATCTTGGCGGTGGTGGCCTGCGCGCCGGACAGGTTGATGTCGCCGACGACGACCTTGGCACCTTCCTCGGCGAGCCTGATCGCGGTGCCCGCGCCGATGCCGGTCGCCCCGCCGGCCACGATGATCGTCTTCTCCGTCAAACCACGCATTGTCCGCTCCGATCGATGGGGTTTCGCCGAACCGTACATGACTGTACGCTTCTAGCGCGGCTAAACGTACAGTCATGTACGGTTCATCGCAAGTAGGGTTGGACCGTGCGTGAGAGTGGGTTGCCCGTGACACGGAAGGACGCCGCCCGCAACCGGGACCGGCTGCTCGCCGCGGCCCGGCGGATGTTCGCCGAACACGGCCACGACGTCGCGCTGGAAGAGATCGCCAAGGTCGCCGGGGTGAGCCGCACCACGATCTACCGCAACTTCGCCACCCGCGAGGAGCTCGCGGCGACGGTCTTCGCCGACAACGTCGCCCAGATCGAGGACCACGCGGCCGGACTGCGGGAACAACCTGACGGCGCGGCCAAGCTGTTCGACTTCGTCCTGGACATGCAGCTGGACAACCGCGGCCTGGCCCAGGTCCTGTCCGGCGCCGACCTGCGATGGTTCATGGAACATCACCGCCGCATCGCGGCCTGCTTCGAGCCGCTCCTCGACCACGGCCGCGCGGCCGGCGTCGTTCGCCCGGTCGTCGACGTCGGCGACCTGATGCTCGCCATCTCCATGGGCGAGGCCGCCGTCGCCGGCCGCGACACCGCGCAGCGTGACGACCGCCACAAACGCGCACGGGAAATGCTGCACCGTGCCCTTTTCACCCGCTGACGTCGGCCGCTCTGGGGGCTTTGTCGCAGACCTTACGTGCGACAGCGGCCGGGCGGTGTGGCCCGGAAGGCATTTTGTAGGTTCCCTACAACGAAGCGGGCTCGGCACGCGTCATGTGGACCATTGGTTAACCACTCGGCAATCGAGCAGGGTATAGAAACAGGTACAGGCGACGCTCCGGGACCCGGACGTCGCCTTCTGTGCGGGTACTTGGGAGGCTCAGCCGGTGTTCAGTCGTGTCGCCATCGTCAACCGTGGAGAGGCCGCGATGCGGCTCATCCACGCCGTCCGGGATCTTTCTGCGGAAACCGGGACACGGATCGAGACGGTCGCCCTCTACACCGACGCCGACCGCAACGCGACCTTCGTCCGGGAAGCGGACGTCGCCTACGCGCTGGGCCCCGCCTCGGCCCGCCCGTACCTCGACCACGCCGTCCTGGAACGGGCGCTGGTGGAGACCGGGGCCGACGCCGCGTGGGTCGGCTGGGGGTTCGTCGCCGAGGACCCGGCGTTCGCCGAGCTGTGCGAGAAGATCGGCGTCACCTTCGTCGGGCCGAGCGCGGAGGCGATGCGCAAGCTCGGCGACAAGATCGGCTCGAAGCTGATCGCCGAGGAGGTCGGCGTCCCGGTCGCGCCATGGAGCCGCGGCGAGGTCGCCACCCTCGAGGACGCGCTGCGCGCCGGCGACGAGATCGGCTACCCGCTGATGCTCAAGGCGACCGCGGGCGGCGGCGGGCGCGGCATCCGCATGGTCGCCTCGGCGGAGGACCTGGCCGACGCCTACGAGCGCACCAGTCAGGAGGCGCTGCGCGCGTTCGGCTCCGGCGTGGTCTTCCTGGAGCGCCTGGTCACCGGCGCCCGGCACGTCGAGGTTCAGGTCATCGCCGACGGGCAGGGCACCGCGTGGGCGCTGGGCGTGCGGGACTGCTCGGTGCAGCGGCGCAACCAGAAGATCATCGAGGAGTCCGCCTCCCCGGTCCTGGCGATCGAGCAGATCGACGAGCTGAAGGCGGCGGCCGAGCGGCTCGCCGTGGCCGTCGAATACCGCGGCGCGTGCACCGTCGAGTTCCTCTACCACCCCGGCGAGAAGCTGTTCGCCTTCCTCGAGGTCAACACCCGGCTGCAGGTCGAGCACCCGATCACCGAGATCACCACCGGCACCGACCTGGTCCGGCTGCAGTTGCACGTGGCGGGCGGCGGGAGGCTCGAAGGCGCCCAGCCGGCCGAGGCCGGCCACGCCATAGAGGCCCGGCTCAACGCCGAGGACCCCGACCGCGACTTCGCGCCTGCTCCGGGGCGCATCGCGCGCCTGGTGCTGCCCGCCGGGCCCGGCATCCGCGTGGACACCGGCGTCAGCGAGGGCGACACCATCCCGGCCGACTTCGACTCGATGATCGCGAAGATCATCGCCTACGGTCGCGACCGCCGGCAGGCGCTGGGCCGGCTGCGCCGTGCGATGGCCGAGACCACGGTGATCATCGAGGGTGGCGCGACCAACAAGAGCTTCGTCCTCGACCTGCTCGACCAGCCCGAGGTGATCGACGCGAGCGCCGACACCGGCTGGATCGACCGCGTACGCGCCGAGGGCCGCCTGGTCAGCCACCGGCACTCCGCGGTCGCCCTGGCCGCCGCCGCGATCGAGGCGTACCAGGACGAGGAGGAGGTCAGCCGCCAGCGGCTGCTGTCCACCGCGCACGGCGGCCGCCCGCAGGTCCAGCACGACTCGAGCCGCCCGCTGAACCTCAAACTCCGCGGCGTCGGCTACCGGGTGAGCGTGGCCCGGGTCGGGCACAAGCGGTTCCGCGTCGGCATCGCCGGCGGCGGTGACACCCCGGCGGACGTCGAGGTGGAGCGGTTCGACGAGCACAGCGGCCAGATCGTGGTCAACGGGCGCCGCTTCCGGCTGGTGTCGGCCACGCACGGGCCGATCCACCTGGTCGAGGTCGACGGCGTCACACACCGGATCAGCCGCGACGAGGGCGGTGTCGTCCGCTCGCCCGCGCCCGCGCTGGTGGTCGCGACGCCGGTATCGGCCGGCGACGAGGTCGAGTCGGGCGCGCCGCTCCTGGTGCTGGAGAGCATGAAGATGGAGACGGTGCTGCGCGCGCCGTTCCGCGCCCGCGTGCGTGAGTGCCCGGTGTCGGTGGGCAGCCAGGTCGAGACCGGCGCGCCGCTGATGCGGCTGGAGCCGCTGCTCGACGAGGGCGCCGAGGAGGCGGAGTCCGCCGCCGAGACCGTGGAGATCGAGTTTCCCGCCGAGCCCGCGGCGGCATCCGCGGCCGAGCGCGTCGAGCGCGGCCTGCAGGACCTGCGCAGCCTGCTGCTCGGCTTCGACGTCGACCCGCACGACCACAAGCGGGTGCTGTCGGCCTACCTGGCCGCGCGCGCCGAGCTGGGCGGGCGGCTGCTCGAGGGCGAGCTGGACCTGCTCACCGTGTTCGCCGACCTGTCCGAGCTGAGCCGCAACAGGCCGCGCGGCGAGCTCGACGTCGAGCCGGACAGCCAGGTGCACAGCCCGCGCGAGTTCTTCCACAGCTACCTGCAGAGCCTCGACGTCGAGCGCGCCGGCGTCAGCGAGAGCTTCCAGACCAAGCTCGCCAAGGTCCTCGCCCACTACGGCATCGCCGACCTCGACCGCACACCGGAGCTGGAGGCCGCGGTCTTCCGGATCTTCCTGGCCCAGCAGCGGATGAGCACCGACGTCGCGATCGTGTCGGAGCTGCTGCGCCAGTGGCTGGCCGGCGCCCCGCCGCTCGAGTCGCTCAGCGAGCGCGCCGGGCTCACTCTTGAACACCTGGTCGAGGCCACGCAGGTGCGCTTCCCCATGGTGTCCGACCTGGCCCGTGGCGTGGTGTTCCGCTGGTTCGCCCAGCCGTTGCTGCGCCGCAACCGAGCCAAGGTCTACGCCGCGGTCCGCGACGACCTGCGTTACCTGGACCGCGAGCCGGACGCGCCGGACCGCGCCGAGCGGATCCAGGCCATGGTGGCCAGCGCCGAGCCGCTGGTCCGCCTGATCGGCCAGCGGATCGGCCGGCCAGGGCGGGACCACGCGCCGCTGCTGGAGGTGCTGACCCGCCGCTACTACGGCAACCGCGGGCTGTCCGGGGTCACCACGCGGGAGAGCGCGGGCTGCCGGTTCGTCACCGCCGAGCACAGCGGCTCAGGCGGCGTGACCCGCGTGGTCACCACCGCCGTCGACATCGCCGCCCTGCCCGACGCCATCGACGCCGTCGCCACGTTCGCCGCCGACGTCGCCGAGCGCGGGCTGGTCGCCGACCTCTACGTCACCTGGGAGGACCAGCCGGACGCCGACGAGATGGCGGTACGGCTCGGACGGCTGCTCGACGAGCACCCGCCGCCCGCCGGCGTCCGCCGGATCACCACCACCGTCGCCGGCACCA
Source organism: Nonomuraea sp. NPDC049141 (assembly GCF_040648415.1). Lineage (NCBI taxonomy): Bacteria > Bacillati > Actinomycetota > Actinomycetes > Streptosporangiales > Streptosporangiaceae > Nonomuraea > Nonomuraea sp. NPDC049141. The sequence continues at coordinate 141,230 of NZ_JBEZDR010000006.1, read as the reverse complement.
GCGGCGCCGTGATGCACCACCACTTCACCTTCCGGCCCGACGGAGCCCGCGAGGCGGGCTTCGCCGAGGACCGGCTGATCCGCGGCCTGCACCCGCAGATCGCCCGGCGCCTGCAACTGCAGCGGCTGCGCGAGTTCGATCTCACCCGGCTGCCGTCCGCCGACGAGGAGATCTACCTGTTCAAGGCCGTGGCGCGCAGCAACCCGGCCGACGAGCGGCTCATCGCGATGGGCCAGGTCCGCGACCTGACGCCGCTACGCGAGGCGGATGGCAGGCTGGTCGCGCTGCCCGCGGTGGAGGACGCGATCACCGCGGGCCTGGACGCGATCCGCAACATCCAGGTGCAGCGCCCCCAGAACAAGCGGTTCGATACCAACCGGATCATGATGTACGTCTGGCCGTCGACCGAGTTGTCGACCGATGAGCTGAACATGCTGGTCCAGCGTATTCTGCCGACCACGGCGGGCGCGGGGCTGGAGGAGGTACTGTTCGTGGCCCGCCAGCGCACGGCCGCTGGTGAGCTGAGCGAGGTAGCCGTGCGGATCGCTCTCGACCCGGGCCACGGCGCGCACCTGGATGTCGGCAAGCCGTCGGCGGAGCCGGTGCAGCCGCTGGACGACTACCGCCAGAAGGTGCTGCGGGCGGCCCGCCGCGGCAACGTCTACCCGTACGAGCTGACCGGCCTGCTCACCGGGCCGGCGGGCGGCTTCGTCGAGCACGACCTCGACGAGCACGGCGCGCTCGTGCCGGTGGACCGGCCGAAGGGGAAGAACTCCGCGGCGCTCGTGGCGGGCGTCGTCACCACGCCGACCGAGCGGCACCCTGAGGGCGTCACCCGCGTGATCCTGCTCGGCGACCCGACGAAGTCGCTGGGCGCGCTGTCCGAACCGGAGTGCGCGCGGGTGATCGCCGCGCTCGACCTCGCCGAGCGGATGCGGGTCCCGTTGGAGTGGTTCGCGCTGTCGGCGGGCGCGCGGATCTCGATGACCTCGGGCACCGAGAACATGGACTGGGTCGCGGCCGCGCTCAAGCGGATCGTCACGTTCACCCAGGCGGGCGGCGAGATCAACATCGTGGTCGCCGGGATCACCGTCGGCGCCCAGCCGTACTGGAACGCCGAAGCGACGATGCTCATGCACACCAAGGGCATCCTGGTGATGACGCCGGACTCGGCGATGGTGCTCACCGGCAAGCACTCGCTGGACTTCTCCGGCGGCGTGTCGGCCGAGGACAACTTCGGGATCGGCGGCTACGACCGCGTCATGGGGCCGAACGGCCAGGCGCAATACTGGGCGCCCAATCTGCAGGCCGCCCGCGACGTGCTGATGGCGCACTACGACCACACCTACATCGTGCCCGGCGAGACGGCGCCGCGGCGGGCCTGCACCACCGACCCGGTCGACCGTGACGTCTCCGAGTTTCCGCACGCGATCGCCGGCAGCGACTTCACCACCGTCGGCCAGATCTTCTCGGCCGAGCACAACCCGGACCGCAAGAAGCCGTTCGACATCCGCACGGTGATGCGCGCCGTGTCCGACCAGGATCACGCGGTGCTGGAGCGCTGGGCGGGCATGGCCGACGCGGAGACGTCCGCGGTGCAGGACGCGCACATCGGCGGCTGGCCGGTCTGCCTGGTCGGCATCGAGTCGCGGTCGGTGCCGCGGCGCGGCTTCCCGCCCACGGACGGGCCGGACACCTACACCGCGGGCACGCTGTTCCCGCGGTCGTCGAAGAAGACCGCGCGGGCGATCAACTCGGCGTCCGGCAACCGGCCGCTGGTGGTGCTGGCGAACCTGTCCGGGTTCGACGGCTCGCCGGAGTCCATGCGCAAGCTCCAGCTCGAGTACGGCGCGGAGATCGGCCGGGCGATCGTCAACTTCGACGGGCCGATCGTGTTCTGCGTGATCTCCCGCTACCACGGCGGCGCGTTCGTGGTGTTCTCCAAGGCGCTCAATCCGAACATGACCGTACTGGCACTGGAGGGCTCGTTCGCCTCGGTGCTCGGCGGTGCCCCGGCGGCCGCCGTGGTGTTCTCCGGTGAGGTCAACAACCGCACCGCGACCGATCCGCGGGTGACCGAGCTGCAGACGCAGGTCTCGGCGGCCAGCGGCGCCGCGCGGGCGGCGCTGAACGCCCAGCTCGCCGAGGTGCAGTCCGCCGTCCGGGCGGAGAAGCTCGGCGAGCTCGCCGCGGAGTTCGACCGGGTGCACAGCATTCAGCGCGCGGTCGAGGTCGGCTCGGTGGACGCGATCATCAGCGCCGCCGAGCTGCGGCCGCGGATCATCGAGGCCATCGAGCACGGCATGAAGGGCTGACGCTTCCTGAGGTTCAGTACGCCTGGTCCTGGTCGGGCCGGGCGGTGCTGTGGCGCAGCACCAGATCGGCGCAGAAGTAGCACTTGTAGATGATGGTCGCCACCTCGCGCCAGTCCCGGCGCAGCACCAGCAGCCGCAGCACGACGTACGGAACGCGCGCGTCCAGCTCGTCCAGCAGCACCGCCCACTCGTGCCTGTCGGGCAGGGCCACCCGCTTGCGCGCCAGCGCCCGGAGCAGGTCCGCGTCGATGCCGGGAAACTCCCGCGGTACGGAGTCGGCGAGGGCGCCGATCTCCCGGTCGCAGCGTACGTGGATGTCGTGGATCTCCTCGCGCAGGTCGTGGAGGCCGGAGAAGTAGAAGCGCAGGAGATCCCCCGGCTGGTCGGAGTCCGGCATGGCGCCGTCCAGCAGTTCCGCCAGCGCGTCCGGCAGCGCCTGGAACCGGGCGACGCGGTCCGCCTCCGTCCCTTCGGGGTCGAGCCTGGGGACGTGCCCGAACGAGCGCCGGCGCGCGGGCGGGGAGGCGAAGAACATCACGAGCACCGCGGCGATGACCGCCAGCGAGATCACGACCACCGCGACGATGAGCCAGATCAGGACGGTCCCGGCGACCTGGAACGCCGACGAGACGATTCCGCCCACCGCCGAGTAACGGATCGCCGCCCACACCAGGGCGGCGACCGCGCCGCAGAACGCCAGCAGCTTGGTCAGCCGCCACCCCGACTGCGAGCCGATGAATGCCAGCAGCACCGCGAGCACGAGGGCGACCAGCGGCCGCTCCAGGAAGGACACCACCCCGTCCCATTTCAGCTCGCGCAGGAGTTGCCCCGGGGACTTGCCCAGGGACGCGTACCTGATGCCCGTCCACACCAGCTCCGCTATGGCGAGGCCGAGCAGGACCGCGCGGAGCAGGCATGATCTGCTGACTGACGCCAGCACCGTGAGGAGCACGACGACGACCATGGCTGTGAGCGGGTCGGCCAGCGCATCCCACATGAGGGCACCACCCCGTAGACGGCTTGCTCGCATTCTCGGGCGGGCGGTACGCGGTGGCAAGAGAATGGCCCGCCCCGGGGCGGCGGCTCGGTCACGGCAACGTCACCGTCCGACTACAGCTACGGAGAGTAATTGACCGCATGCTTTCTGTGATGCCGCTGCTGGGCCGAAAACCGTCCAGCCGGCTCATCGGATCCGAAGGAAAGAGAGAAGACATGCGGATGATGCGCACCCGTCTGGCCGTCCTGGCCGCGACCCTGGCTGTTGCCCTGACCCCCTGGCTCGCTGACGCCTCCTGCGCCGCCGTCCGTCAGGCCGCGTCGCCCATCAGCGGTGTGGTGATCCTCAAGATCGGCGGGGGGCACGTGGTGAACATCGGCGACAAGCTCTTCGCGGCCCTGCTGCCCGTCCCTCGCGCCGCGAAGTTCCGTGTCGTCGACACCGCCGAGGGCGTTCGGTTCCGGGACGAGAGAACCGGTGGCGTGGTGTACGCCGACCCCAGCCTTGAGCCCTTCTCCCAACTCTCCGTGAGCGCGCCCGGCGAGATCCCGCCTTACTCGACCTGGACCGTCGAATCTCCGGAGGACGGCGCGGACTCCGCCGACGCGAAGGTCGTCACCATCAAACTGGCGGGCACCGATCAGTACATCGGACGGCACTTCGTCGAGGACCGCAGCCTGCTGCCCAAGCGGGTCCTGCTGCTTCCTCCAGGGGTCCAGGCCCCGCTGTGGACCATTGAGCCGGCCGGCTGATCTTGCGCGTCTCCCCGCGCGCTCCTGCGGCGCGCGGTAGCGTCGGATCAGGTCCGCTGGGCGGCAATGCCACCGCCTACGCCTATCACCTGTTCGGTTATGGCGATGGGGGCCGGGAGCGATACTCCTTCCGGCGTGAAGGCCGCCGCAGCCGTCGCCGGGCACGCCGCGAACTGCGTGCTTATCACCGCGAAGACCGAACGAAGGCAAGGGCCCGCCGCACGCCGCGCGGGCCCTTTTCTTTCTAACGCGGAAATGGCCGGATGTTCGGGCCGAAACTCCATGGATATCGTTGTGGCAAAAAGGGGTCACACGCCTTGTCCGACCGCACTTATGGGCGCACAGTCGAGGCACCGCCAATAGAAAAGGAGTCCTTTATGGACGGCACGGTCGCGCCACATCGCCGCGCGAAAAACCTCGTACGACGTCTCTTATCGGCCGGACTCGCAATGTTCACGGTAGCCTTTCTCGTCGCGCCGCCCGCCCAGGCCCAGGCACTCCCGACGCCGAAGGAATTCGTGACGAACCTCGACCTGGAATGCTTCAGGACCACCCTGTACCAGCCGCCGGCCGTCACGCTGGCGTTGCGGCACCTCAACCCCGTACTCGCCAACCAGCCGACCGTGCAGGTCACGCTCGGACAGCGCGAGCAACTGTGCGTCCCGGTGGCCAAGAACGGCGTGATCCCGCCGCCGAACGTCATTGATTTCATCAGGTTCGTCGACCTGTCGTGCTACCGGGTCACCGGCCCCTCGATCAACCTGCCCCTGGCGCTGCGCCATCTCAACCCGGTCCTGCAGAACGTGCCGGGCATCCAGGTCACCCTGAACACGCCTCAGCACCTGTGCGTCCCGGTGGCCAAGAACGGCGTGATCCCCGCCCCGGATGTCCTGCGGCTCATCTCGCACATCGACCTGTTGTGCTACGCGCACACGCCGAACCCGGCCATGAACGTAGGCCTCTCCCTCACCCAGCTCAACCCGGTCCTGACCAACCAGATCCCGCCCGCGGACGTCCGGGTCGCCAATGCCCGCCAGCTCTGCGTACCGGTGCAGAAATCCGGTGACGACATCCCGGCGGACGTGCTGCCCGTCGTGCGATGGGTCGATCTGGAGAAGTTCGACATCGTCGCCCCGACCATCTCGACGGTGGGGCTGACCCTCACCCACCTCAACCCGGTGCTGGCGAGGGTGCTGCCGGCCGAGGACGCGAGACTGACCGGTGCCCTGCAGTTGGCCGTACCGGTTTCCAAGAACGGGCTGATCCCGCCTGGCTGAACCACTCCGGCCGACCTGGATCGGGATATCCCGATCCAGGTCGGGCGGCGCGGATGGGGAAGGGTGTGTAGGGTTTGTGAATGCTGGGGGATGATTATTATGGGGGTTTCTATTTAGGGTGGGCGTGTATGCGACA